>NZ_CP017561.2:0-316500 GCF_001865575.2 Paraburkholderia sprentiae WSM5005 | reverse complement strand
ACGCCGCCCTTCATCAGATCACCCTTCACGACCGCGCCGACGCCTTCCGGCGTGCCGGTGAAAATCAGATCGCCGGGCCGCAGTTCGAACAACGTCGACAGGTACGCGATCGTCTCGGCCACCGACCAGATCAGCTGCGACACATCCGCGCGCTGCTTGTCCTCGCCGTTCACCGATAGCCAGATCGCGCCCTTGCCGATGTGACCGACCGTCGCGGCCGGATGAATGGGGCCGAGCGGCGCCGAGTGATCGAAGCCCTTGCCGGTATCCCACGGACGTCCCATTTTCTTCGCTTCGCCTTGCAGATCGCGCCGCGTCATGTCGAGACCGAGTGCGTAGCCGTAAACGTGGTCGAGCGCGCGCTCGACGGGGATGTCCTTGCCGCCCTCACCGATCGCCGCGACCATTTCCATTTCGAAATGGACGTTTTTCGTTTGCGACGGATACGGGAATTCGCCGGTCGTGCCCGGCGCGACGTAGACGATCGCATCGGACGGCTTCGTGAAGAAGAACGGCGGCTCGCGGTCGGGGTCGTGGCCCATTTCGCGCGCGTGCGCCTCGTAGTTGCGTCCCACGCAATAGATGCGCCGCACCGCGAACTGTTCGCTCGACCCTACGACCGGCACCGCGACCCGCGGCGCGGGTGCAAATACGTAACTCATCCCGTTCTCCGTTTCCGATGGGCGCCGCCAGGCGGCGAGAAACATCGAGTGTAACGCGCGACACGGTGCGAGGGCGCGTAGGCGTGCTGTTGCGCGTCATTGTGTTCCCGCTTCGTTCCCGCTTCGTTCCTGTTCGTCCCGCTCGCCATAGAATGCGATACTCACACCGAATAGCTCCCCAAATGGTGTAGCAACCGCCCTAGCGCGGCACCCGACCCGCCTCTTGCGCCCGATGACCGACTCCACCGATACCACTGCCCGCTTCCCCTGTGCCCGCTTCATCAAGGAAATCGGCCGCGGGCCGAACGGCGCGCGCGCGCTGAGCGCCGACGACACCCGCGCGCTCTACACCGCAATGCTTGACGGCCGCGTCGACGATCTCGAACTCGGCGCGGTGCTGCTCGCCTATCGCGTGAAAGGCGAAAGCGCCGACGAACTCGCCGCGATGCTGGCTGTCGCACACGCGTCGTTCGAGCCGGTACGGCTGCCGCCCGGCACGTTTCGGCCAGTGTCGATTCCGTCGTATAACGGCGCGCGCAAGCAGCCGAATCTGGTGCCGTTGCTCGCGCTGCTGCTCGCGCGCGAAGGGGTGCCGGTGCTCGTGCATGGCGTCACCGAGGATCCGGGTCGCGTGACGAGCGCGGAAATTTTCACGCATCTGCGCATCGCCCATGCGCAGTCGCACGCACAGATCGAGGCTGGACTCGACGAGCGGCGCGTCGCCTTCGCATCGATCGAGGTACTCGCGCCCCAGCTCGCGCGCCTGCTCGCGCTGCGCCGGCGCATGGGTGTGCGCAATTCGACGCATACGCTCGTGAAGCTGCTGCAGCCATTCGCGCCCGCGGGACTGCGGCTCGTCAATTACACGCATCCGCCGTATCGCGACAGCCTCACGCAGCTGTTCATCGCGCACCCCGATGCGGCCGTCGGCGGTGCGCTGCTCGCGCGCGGCACCGAAGGCGAGGCGGTCGCCGATACGCGCCGGCAGGTGCAGGTCGACTGGCTGCATGATGGCATCTGCGAGACGCGGCTGCCGCACGAACGCTCGTCGGCCGATGCGCCCGACGTGGAACTGCCCGAGGCCCGCGACGCGGCGACCACGGCCGCCTGGATCGCGACCGTGCTGCGCGGCGAAGCGCCGGTGCCGGGCGCGATCGAGCGGCAGGTCGAGCTGATCGTCGACATCGCGAAGACGGCGGGCTGACGGCGCGCGGGTTGCCGTTGCGCTGCCGCCGCGGGCACGCTCACGAGGCATGTCGGGCTCTGTCAAATCTCACTCCAGCGCGCAACGCGTCGCCTGCCATGCGATCAGCCGCCACTGCCCGTCTTCCTGCGTATGAATCGCGGTATAGGCAATCGGAAACAGCAGCGCGCCGTTGTTCGCCTCCATCTCGATCAGCGCGCGGCCCGTGACCACGTAGGTCTCGCGCCCGGCCGGCAACACGTCCTGCGACTGCACCTCGATTTGCCGATAACGGCGGCGCCCCGCGACGATGCCGTCGATGAATTGCCGTTTCGTCTCGCGCTTGCCGTTCGTGTGGACGTAGCTCACGTTGTCCGCAAGCAGTGTGTCGAGCGATTGTCCATCGCCGTCGACCATCGCGCGAAAACGCTCTCGCTCGAGCCCGCGAATCGCTTCGATCATCTTTGCCGCCATTGCATAGACCCTCGCACACCGTAAGCCGCAGGCGGCCACCGTCAGAAGTGATACTGCAAACACAGCTGGCTGAAATTTATACCAGGATTCGGCTCTTTGATACCGCCATTGGACTCGCACCGAAGCGATAGCCGGCGTCGTGAGGTGGCGATTATTAAGCGACTGCTTGCTTTACTTTCCGCGCAAGTTCAAGAGCGTCAATCGCACGAGCGATGCAGTGAGACACGAAGTTATTCTCTTATAAACAGGCAGAACCAAGCCGAATATGTGAACGATGCGGCCCCGATTGCTATTTTGTATGGGTCAAACCGGCAAGCCAAATATAGCGTATGATGACTATCGAAAGGCGAAACTCAATAGGATTTTCGGGAACTTAGATAGCGCTGCGACCTCTAATCATTAGCACTCGGCGGATCAGAGTGCTAACATCCATCGCTGAAGTCGTTTATTGAGTCCGCTATTTGTCTGATTCCAAAGGAGCTTCACACGTGAGCCATGCAATGACCCTTCCGAGTACTCTGAGCCCGTCGTCGGCTAAGGCCGCTCCGGCAGGTGCACTGGCGCTCTCGCATTTCTCGCTGCTGTCCGGTCAACTGGGCAACATCGACGCCTACATTCAGGCGGTCAACCGGATTCCGATGCTGACGCCGGCGGAAGAACGCCAGTTCGCCACCGAGTTTCGCGAACACGACAATCTGGAGGCGGCGCGCCGCCTTGTGCTGTCGCACCTGCGACTCGTCGTGTCCATCGCGCGTAACTACCTCGGCTACGGTTTGCCGCACGCCGACCTGATCCAGGAAGGCAACATTGGCCTGATGAAAGCGGTCAAGCGCTTCGATCCGGAGCAAAACGTGCGCCTCGTGTCGTACGCGATGCACTGGATCAAGGCTGAGATCCACGAATACATCCTGCGCAATTGGCGCATGGTGAAGGTCGCCACCACCAAGGCGCAGCGCAAGCTGTTCTTCAACCTGCGCAGCCACAAGCAAGGTCTCGGCGCGTTCACGCCGGACGAGATCGACGGTCTCGCCAAGGAATTGAACGTGAAGCGCGAAGAGGTCGCGGAAATGGAAACGCGTCTGTCGGGCGGCGACATCGCGCTCGAAGGTCAGGTCGAGGACGGTGAGGAATCGTACGCACCGATCGCCTATCTGGCCGACTCGCACAACGAGCCGACCGCCGTGCTCGCTTCCCGTCAGCGCGACCGGCTGCAAAGCGACGGCATCGCAAGCGCGCTCGACGCGCTCGATCCGCGCAGCCGCCGCATCATCGAAGCGCGCTGGCTGAAGGTGGCCGACGACGGCTCAGGTGGCTCGACGCTGCACGAGCTGGCCGACGAGTTCGGCGTTTCGGCCGAACGCATCCGCCAGATCGAAGCCAGCGCGATGAAGAAGATGCGCGGCGCGCTGACCGAATACGCATAAAGCGTCGAACCCATGCGCGCGTAACTGGCGCTCAAAGCCCCGCCCTTGCAAGACGGCGGGGCTTTTTTCATTGTTTTCGTCCATTCTTCCGTTTGCGCGGCCGCGCGTTCGTGGCGGCACACCCACGGTCTCACGAGCGAGGCCGGTAAGCCTTTCTTGACGTATCGCAAGTCCGGTGGCAATACTTCGCGAACGCGGCAAGTTTCGCGACCTGACGCCGCATGGCTAAACCTGAGCGCGCAAGGTTCATCTCCTACAATCGGCATGCATTCGCCAGACTGCCTGACGGCCATGGCGGTCTGGATCCGGCCGGAGTCACCGGCGTGAAGTCGTCTTCGACCGATCATGACCATAGCCCTCAATCGCAGCAGCACTGTCCGGTCGCGCTGGCGCGGCCGGTTCACCAGGTGGGTGCGCGGTCCAACGCTGGCGCGCGATATCGCCATCATCCTCGCCATCAAGTTCGCACTGCTGATGACGCTCAAGTTCACATTCTTCAATCATCCGCAGGCGGAGCACATGATGCTGCCGCCTGAGCAGGTCGCGCAGGCGCTGCTGTCGGTGCCTGTCCCGCATCCGTCCCGAGGTAATCGACATGCCCGTTAGCGAAGTCGTAGAACTGTCGCGGCTCCAGTTCGCCATCACGGCGCTTTATCACTTTCTGTTCGTGCCGCTCACGCTCGGTCTCACCTGGCTGCTCGTCATCATGGAGTCCGTCTATGTGATGACCGGCAAGCAGATCTACAAGGACATGACGCAGTTCTGGGGCAAGCTGTTCGCGATCAACTTTGCAATGGGCGTCGCAACCGGCCTCACCCTCGAGTTTCAGTTCGGCACCAACTGGGCCTATTACTCGCATTACGTCGGCGACATTTTTGGTGTGCCGCTCGCCGTCGAAGGACTGATGGCGTTCTTCCTCGAATCGACGTTCGTCGGCCTGTTCTTCTTCGGCTGGAACAGATTGTCAAAAATCCAGCATCTGATCGTCACGTTCTGTGTCGCGCTCGGTTCGAACCTGTCGGCGCTGTGGATCCTGATTGCCAACGGCTGGATGAACAATCCGGTCGGCGCGAAGTTCAACTACCAGACGATGCGTATGGAGCTCGACAGCATCGGCTCGGTGATCTTCAATCCGGTCGCGCAGGTGAAGTTCGTGCATACAGTGTCGGCCGGCTATGTGACCGCGGCGATCTTCGTGCTCGGCGTGTCGTCGTGGTATCTGTTGAGGCGCCGCGACACCGAGTTCGCGCTGCGCTCGTTCGCGATTGCCGCCGGCTTCGGTCTCGCGTCGGCGCTGTGCGTGATCGTGCTCGGCGACGAATCCGGCTATCGCACCGGTGAAGTCCAACAGGCCAAGCTCGCCGCGATCGAATCCGAATGGGAGACCGCGCCCGCGCCGGCACCGTTCACGATATTCGGTATTCCGAACCAGAAGGAGCAACGCACCGACTACGCGATCCGTGTGCCGTATGCGCTCGGCATCATCGCGACCCGCTCGCTCGACGAGCCCGTGGTCGGCCTGCGCGACCTGATCGCCGAAAACGAAGGTCGCATCAAGGACGGCATGCTCGCTTATTCGGCGCTGCAAAGGTTGAAGGGAGGCGACGCGAGCGACGAAGCGCATGCCGCCTTCGACAAGTACAAGGACGATCTCGGCTACGGCCTGTTGCTCAAGCAGTTCACGCCGAACGTCACCGACGCGACGCCAGACCAGATCGCCGCCGCGGCCAGAGCCACGATTCCGCCGGTGCTACCGCTGTTCTACTCGTTTCGCGTGATGGTCGGCCTTGGCCTGCTATTCCTCGCGACCTTCGTGCTCGCATTCTGGTTCTGCGCGCAGCGCACGCTGCTGCTCCAAAAGCGTCGCTGGTTCCTGCGCTGGGCGGTCATCGCGATTCCGTTGCCGTGGCTCGCCGCCGAGCTCGGCTGGATCGTCGCCGAAATGGGCCGCCAGCCGTGGAGCATCGCGGGCATACTGCCGACCAATCTGGCCGCGTCGACGCTGACGCCACGCGATCTTTATCTGAGCATTGGCGGCTTCGTGCTGTTCTACACGGGGCTGTTCGTCATCGAGATAATGCTGATGTTCAAGTACGCGCGGCTCGGCCCTTCGTCGCTGCATACGGGCCGCTATTACCACGAGACCGAACAGCCGGTGACGCCGTCGCTCTCGAACACGGCCGCGTAACTCACGGCTACACCGCTTCGGAGGAACCCCGATGGACTACGCAGCTCTCAGACTGATCTGGTGGGTCTTGATTGGCGCACTGCTGATCGGCTTCGCGCTCACCGACGGGTTCGACATGGGCGCGGCGATCCTGCTGCCGTTCATCGCCAAAACGGACTCCGAGCGCCGCATCGTCGTGAACACGGTCGGCGCAACCTGGGAAGGCAACCAGGTGTGGTTCGTGACCGCGGGCGGCGCGATGTTCGCCGCGTGGCCGCTCGCCTACGCGGCATCGTTTTCGGGCTTTTACTTCGCGATGCTGCTGGTGCTGTTCGCGCTGTTCTTCCGCCCGGTCGGCTTCGACTATCGCGGCAAGCGCGACGACCCGCGCTGGCGCACCGCGTGGGACTGGGGCCTTTTTATCGGCGGCTTCGTGCCGGCGCTCGTGTTCGGCGTCGCATTCGGCAATCTGCTGCAAGGCGTGCCGTTCTCGTTCGATACCGATCTGCGCGTCACCTATCACGGCAGCTTCTTTGGCCTGCTCAATCCGTTCGCGTTGCTGACCGGTCTTGTCAGTGTGTCGATGCTGACTGCGCACGGCGCCGCGTTCGTCAAGTGGAAGACCGATGGCGTGGTCCACGAGCGCGCGTCGAAGGCGCTGCGGCTCGCGGCGCTGTGCGTGGTGGTGCTGTTCGTGGTCGCGGGCGCGCTCGTCGCGACGATGATCGGCGGCTATCAGATCGTCGATGCGCCGCCGTTCGACGCCGTCTCCAATCCGTTGATGAAGACCGTGATCGGCGCGCCGGGGTTATGGCTGACCAACTACGCGCTTTATCCATGGATGGCGATTGCGCCGCTCGCGGGGCTCGTCGGCGGGGTGCTCGCGGCGCTGCTCGCGCGTTCGCGCTTCGAGGCGACGGCGTTTCTGTCGACATCGCTGATGGTCATCGGCGTGATTTTGACCGCTGGCTTCTCGATGTTCCCGTTCATCATGCCTTCGTCGCTCGACGGCCGCAGCAGTCTGACCCTGTGGGATTCGACGTCGAGCCGCATGACACTCGAGATCATGCTGTTCGCGGTGATCGTGTTCCTGCCGATCATCCTGCTCTATACGGGCTGGGTATATCGGGTGATGCGCGGCAAGGTGACCGCCGCGGCGATCAAGGAAAACCATCATTCGATGTATTGAGCGGCACGGGTAAAGCGGCGCCTCGGGACGAGGTGCCGCTTTTTTAATGCCGCGCTGCGACAGCTGCGCGACTCGACAGCGCTCGACAGCCATCAATCGATCACGCCGGCACCGGCGCCGCGCCCGCGCCACCGCCTTGCGACGACAGGCGCTCGGCCAGCTTCTGCGCATACCGCTGCGCGGCCTCGCCGACGACGATATGGAACGTGTTCGTCGAGACCCACGCGGTATCGAGCGCCGCGAGGCGCTGACGATCGACCGCCGACGGATCGCGCACGACCACTCGCAGACGCGTCGCCGCGACCGCATCGAGCGACACCACGTTGCCAGCACCGCCGAGCACGGCGAGCCAGCGCAGCGGATCGGGATCGAGCGGACCGCCTTGTGCGTCGGGAGCCGGCTCAGCGTTTTGCGCGGCCGGCGCGCCAACGGTAGCTGCAGCACCATCAGCTGGCGCCGACACGGCAGCAGCATCCGCCGCCTTCACCGCGCTGCCCTCACCCTGCGCGATCACCGCCCGCATCTCGTCGGCGATGATGTCCGCCTCCGGTCCGATGATCACCTGCACGCTGTTCGTGCCGCGCTTGAGCACGCCACGCGCGCCGATCGACTTCAGCTCGCTCTCCGAAACCTTGTTCGCATCGACGACCGACAAACGCAAACGCGTCGTGCACGCATCCACGACCGACAGATTCGCCGCGCCACCGAGCGCCGCGATATAACGCCGCGCACGCGGCACGTCCGCGCCGGCCACCGGCGCGACGAAACCACCGGCCGCGAACGACTCCACCTGTTCGTCGGCGGCGGCGGGCTCACGGCCCGGCGTCGCCATGTTGAACTTGCGGATGAAGAAACGGAACAGACCGTAGTACAGGACCGAATACGCGACGCCGATCGGAATCGCCCACCAGCCCTTGGTCGACAGACCGAAGTTCAGCACGTAGTCGATGAAGCCCGCCGAGAACGTGAAGCCGAGGTGAATCCCGAGCGCCGAGCAGATCGCGAGCGACAACCCCGTCAGCAGCGCGTGGATCGCATACAGCACCGGCGCGAGGAACATGAAGCTGAACTCGATAGGCTCCGTCACACCGGTCAGGAATGACGTGAGCGCCATCGAGAACAGCAGGCCGAACACCATCGCGCGACGCTCCTTCGGCGCCTCGTGATACATCGCCAGACACGCGGCCGGCAGGCCGAACATCATCACCGGGAAGAAGCCGGTCATGAAGGTGCCCGCGGTCGGGTCGCCCGCGAAGAAGCGGTGCAGGTCACCCGTGACCGGCGCGCCGCCCGCCGGCGTGAACGTGCCGAACACGAACCAGGTCAGCGAATTGAGGATGTGATGCAGGCCCGTGACGAGCAGCAGCCGGTTCAGCACGCCGAACACGAACGCGCCGAACGCGCCGGCCGTCGTCAGCCAGTGGCCGGCCACGTCAATTGCGTTCTGCACCGGCTCCCACACGTGGCCGAATACGATGCCTAGCCCCACGCAGACCACGCCTGTCACGATCGGCACGAAGCGTTTGCCCCCGAAAAACGCAAGGTAGTCGGGCAGCTTGATGTCCTTGTAGCGGTTGTACAGCAGCCCCGCGACGATCCCCGCGATGATCCCCGACAGCACGCCCATGTTGAGCTTGTCGTTGATGTCCTTCATCACCGCGATCTGCACCAGATAGCCGATCGCGCCAGCGAGACCGGCGACGCCGTTATTGTCTTTCGCAAAGCCGACCGCCACGCCGATCGCGAACAGGAGCGGCAGGTTGTCGAAGATCGCGCCGCCCGCATCGGCGATCATCTTGATGTTGAACACGTCGGGCTGGCCGAGCCGCAGCAGCAGGCCGGCAACCGGTAGCACGGCGATCGGCAGCATCAGCGCGCGTCCCAGGCGCTGAATCTTCAGAAACGGATTTCCATCCATCGGTATCTCCAGTTTTTGTCTCGTAGGGGTACGTCTTGGTTGAGTGGTGCAGCCAGCTGGCGAATCGCTGCGCGCGCGAAGGCAGACGTGCTGCCGGGCGCGCGGCGCGGGGGTTCTCCAAGTTCGTTACGGTTTAATCGAGGGGCCAAGCGGCGCGGCTCGCGGCTCTGACCGCCTGCGCCGAGTCCAGCGCCAGCGCATCGCGGGCGCGCTGGCGGCACAGCTGATAGTCGAGCGTGCGCACGCGTGCCTTGATGCCCGGCACCGAGACCGGATCCACCGACAGCTCGGTCACGCCGAGACCGACGAGCAGCGGCATCGCGAGCGGGTCGCCGGCCAGCGCGCCGCACACGCCGACCCATTTACCGTGCTTCGCGGCACCTTCGACGGTCGCCGCGATCAGGCGCAGCACCGCCGGATGCAGGCCGTCCGCTTGCGCCGCGAGATCGGGCTGGCAGCGGTCCATCGCGAGCGTGTATTGCGTCAGGTCGTTGGTGCCGATCGACAGGAAGTCGGCGTGCTGCGCGAGCTGATCGGCGAGCAATGCAGCCGACGGCACCTCGATCATCGCGCCCACTTCGATCGGCTCCGTCCTGCCCGCTTCGCGTGCGAGCTCGTCGATACGCTTGCGGATGCGGATCAGTTCCCCCGCGTCGGTGACCATCGGCAGCAGGATGCGCACCGCGCCGACCGGACGCACGGCCAGCAAGCCTCGCAGCTGGTCGTCGAGCAGATCGGGGCGCACCTGCGCGAGGCGCACGCCGCGCAGACCGAGCGCGGGGTTCGGCTCGGGCGGCAGTGTCAGATAGTCGACCTCCTTGTCCGCGCCGACGTCGAGCGTACGAATGATCGCGGTACGGCCGCGCAACGCATCGACGATCGCCTGATAGCTCTGACGATGCTCGTCCGCGCTCGGTGCGGCCGCGCGGTGGATGAACAGGAGCTCGGTGCGCAGCAGTCCGACCGCGTCGGCGCCGTTGTCGACGGCGGCGGTTGCGTCGTCGAGTGTGGCGATGTTGGCGGCCACTTCGATCGCGCGGCCGTCGGCGGTCGCGGCTGCCTGCTGCGACGTGCGGCGATTCGCTTCGCGCAGGTCGGCGAGGCGGCTGCGTTCGCGGCGGGCGCGTTCGACGTCGAGCTCGGTCGGCGCGAAGGCGAGGCGACCGGTGCTCGCATGCACCACCACCTGAGTGCCATCGGGAATCGCATGCAATGCGTCGCCGACCGCGACCAGCGCCGGGATGCCTGCCTGACGCGCGAGAATCGCCGCGTGCGAGGTCGCGCCGCCACGTGCCATCACGAGGCCGGTCACGCGCGTGCGATCGAGCGACGACAGATCCGACGGCGTGAATTCGTCGGCCGCGAGCACCGCCTCGTCCGGCAGCGTGCGGGCCGCGCTACTGGTGTAGCCGAGCGCGCGCTGCACGCGCTTGTCGATGTCGCGCAGATCGGCGGCACGCTCGGCGAGGAGCGCGTCCTCGACGTTACTGAGGATGCCGATTTGCGCGCGGATCGCCTCGCGCCACGCAAAACCGGCGCTCTTGCCGAGGCTGATCAGATCGCGCGCGGCGTCGAGCAGCGTTGGATCTTCGAGCAGTACACGATGCACCGCGAAAATCCCCGCCTCGCCGACTGCGCCGCGTTGCGACGCATCGCGCACGATCGTGTCGAGATCGGCGTCGACGGTCGCGATCGCCTTGTCGAGCAGACGGCTCTCCGCCGCCGAGGTGCCGCTCGCGTGTTCGGGCGGATCGAGATCCGCGTCGTCCCAGCGCACCAGCTTGCCGAGCGCGACGCCCGGCGCCGCGCACACGCCAGCGAGCGTATTCGGCGCGAGCGGCTCGCCCGCAGCGGGCGCCGCAACGACTGCCGCCGCTGTTGTCGCTTGCCGCGCCGGCTTCTGCTCGCGCATCTGCTCGACCTCGCCGTGCGCTTCGCGCGTCAGTTCGTCAGCGATCGCATCGACCGCCGCCTGCGCCTGCGGTCCGACGCCGAGCAGCTCGATGCTCGCGCCTTCGCCGGCACCGAGTCCCAGCAGACCCACCACGCTTTCGATCGGCGCCTTGCGCCCGTCGTAGCGCACCTCGACGCGCGCGTCGAAGCCGCGCGCCGCTTCGCGCGCTCGCGCCGCGGGCCGCGCATGCAGGCCGCCCGGGTGCGTCAGCGTGATCTGCCGGCGCGCTTCGTCCATGACGTGCGCGGCGCTCGCCTCGCGCACCGCGTCATGGCTGACGCCATCGCGCGCGCGCAGCACCATTAGCGGCGTTTCGCCGGCCGTCGCGTGGCCGGCCGGTGCACGCTCGATGATCTCGAATGCATCCGAATTCGCAATCGCGATGACCGACACGAGACTCGGCGCATTGAGCGCGATCTGATCCTGATCGAACTCGATCAGCACGTCGCCGGCGCGCACGTGCGCGCCCTGCCCGACCATCGGCGCGAAACCCTTGCCGTTCAGCCCGACCGTGTCGATACCGATATGCAGCAGAATCTGCGCGCCTTCGGCGCTTTCGAGCGTCACCGCGTGGCCGGTGCGCGCCAGATGCGTGACGACGCCGTCGCATGGCGCGACGAGCCGGCCCTCGAGCGGATCGACGCCGATGCCGTCGCCGAACATGCCGCCCGAAAACACCGGGTCCGGCACCTTCGCGAGCGGCACGACCGGACCGGTCAGCGGTGCAAGCAAAACGATGTGATCTTCGGAATGGCTCATCAGCTTGGACTTCTCGACACGTCGCATCGTCATTCTCGTCAGTGAGTTTCGGTGACTTTGTTGAGATGGCGTGGCGCGTCGGGATTGCGCCCGCGCGCTGCGGCAAGATCCGCGGCCATCACGTAAAAGGACAGGATGGCGGCGATCGGATCGAGCGCCGCGTGTGCGGTGGCGACGAGCGGCAGCGAGGCCTCCGCAATGTCGTCCGGCGCCGCGAGCAGCACGCGTGCACCGCGCGCGCGCATGTCATGCGCGAGTTGCAGCAGACCGGCCTGCTCCGGTCCGCGCGGCGCGAATACGAGCAGCGGATAGTCGCGGTCGATCAGCTCCATCGGGCCATGGCGCACTTCCGCGCTCGAAAACGCTTCGGCCTGAATGCCGGAGGTTTCCTTCAGCTTCAGCGCGGCTTCCTGTGCGATCGCGAGGCCAAGGCCGCGGCCAATCACGATCATCCGCTCGACGCCGCGCAACTCCTTCACGGCCATCGACCAGTCGAGCCGGCCCGCGCGCTCCAGCGCATCGGGCAGCGTACCCAGCCCACCGAGCAGCTCGGCGTCGTTCTGCCAATGCGCGACCAGCTGCGCGGAGATCGACAGCATCGCGATATAGCTCTTGGTCGCCGCGACGCTCAGTTCGGGACCGGCGACGAGCGGCAGATGCCACTCGCACGCGTCGGCGAGCGGCGACGACGGCGCGTTCACGGCGGCCACCGTCAATGCGCCGGCCGCGCGCAGCGCGCTCATCGTGCCGACGAGGTCGGGGCTCTTGCCCGATTGCGAAAACGCGAGCGCAAGCTGATCGCGCACCTGCAGCGGCGCTTGCTGCAGCGTCGCGACCGACATCGGCAGCGACGCGACCGGCACGCCGAGGCGGCTCATCGTCAGGGACGCAAAGTAGCTGGCGGCATGGTCCGAGCTGCCGCGCGCGACCGTCAGCGCGACATGGCGCGGCTGTTGCGCGAGCTTCGCGGCGAGCGCCGCGACGCGCGAGGTGTCCTTGAGCTGCTCAGCGACCGTTGCGGCGGACGCGAGCGCTTCCTTAAGCATATTCGACAATCGCTTCTCCTTCGACGTAGGTCGCGCTCAGCGCCAGCTCGCGGTCGAATACGACCACGTCGGCCCACGCACCGCGCGCGATGCGGCCGCGGTCCTCGATGCCGAGATAGTCGGCGGCGTAGCGCGATAAACGGTGGGATACATCGGCGATCGGCAGGCCGATCGAAACGAGGTTGCGCAGCGCCTGATCCATCGTCAGCGTGCTGCCCGCGAGCGTCCCGTCGGCCAGACGCACGCCGCCGAGACACTTGGTCACGTGCTGGCTGCCGAGGCGGTATTCGCCATCGGGCATGCCGGTCGCCGACGTGCTGTCGGTCACCACGTACAGGCGCGGAATCGCGCGCAGCGCGGCACGGATCGCGCCCGGATGCACGTGCAGCAGGTCGGGAATGATTTCGGCGTATTCGGCGTGCGCGAGCGCGGCGCCGACGAGCCCAGGGTTGCGGTGATGCAGCGGCGACATCGCGTTGAACAGATGCGTGAAACCGCATGCGCCGTGCTTGAGCGCGGCGACCGCGTCGTCGTAGGTGCCGAGCGAATGACCGAGTTGCACGCGCACGCCGCGCGCCGCCATCTCGGAGATGATCTCCATGTGGCCGGCGATCTCGGGCGCGAGCGTGACGACACGAATCGGCGCAATCGACAGATACTTGAGCACCTCGTCCATCACCGCCGATACCGCCGCGTCGGGCTGGGCGCCGAGCTTGCCGGGGTTGATGTACGGCCCTTCCAGATGCACCCCGAGCACGCGCGCGCAGCCCGGCGTGCGCACGCGCGTGACCTTGCCGAGCCCGGCGACCACGTTCATCAGCTCGTCGCGCGGCGCGGTCATCGTCGTCGCGAGCAGGCTGGTGGTGCCATAGCGCGCATGCGTGCGCGTGATCGTTTCGATCGCGTCGCCAGCCTCCATCACGTCGGCGCCGCCGCCGCCATGCACGTGTAGATCGATGAAGCCCGGCAGGATGTACGGTGCGTCGTTCGTCGACGGATCGGCGCGCTCGCCGGACAGCGCCATGATGCGGCCGTTTTCGTATTCGAGCGTGCCGTGGATCCACCCTTCGGTGGTGAGTATGTTTCCGGTCAGCATGAGTCTCTCTGGTGCGTGATGCGTATGCGGCAAATGTGCGTGCGCCAGACCTGCGGCCTGCGCGGGCCGCGCAGTTCAGGTGCGCAATTCAGCGACGAAGTCGTAGTAGTCGTCGCGGCAATAGGTGTCGGTCAGCTCGATCGCGCGTTGATCCGCGCTGTAGCCGATACGGGTAATGACCAGCAGCGCGGTGCGCGGTTCGAGGTCCATCAGTGCGGCAATTTCGCTAGACGCGTTGACCGCCCGAAAGTGCTGCAACGCGCGCACCACCGCGGCGCCGCGTTGTTCGAGATAGCTGTACAGCGAGTCGCCGATCACGAGCGGATCGGGCACGATCGCGACCGGCAGCGAGGAATGCTCGACCGCCATCACGATGCCGTCCGCGCGCCGCAGCCGCCGCAGACTCGTGACGGCCGCGCCAGGTGACAGGCCCAGGTGTAGGAGCTCGTCGCGATTGGCGGCGCGCACGTCGCGTTCGAGCCACACCGAATCCGGACGGAAACCGCGCTGCTGCATCTTCTTCGTGAAGCCGGTCAGACGCGACAGCGGATCCTCGACGCGCGGCGTGATGAAGCTGCCCGCGCCGCGCGAGCGCCGAATCAACCCCTGCTCGACCAATAGCTCGATTGCCTTGCGCGCGGTGATGCGCGACACGCCGATCGCGTCGGACAACGTGCGCTCGGAGGGCAGCGCCTCGCCGGCCGACCACACGCCGCAATGGATCGCCGTCGCCAGGTTGCGCGCGAGCTGCAGGTAGAGCGGCGTGACGTTGCGCGCGTCAGGCATCAATGCGGACCAGCGAGTTTCCATGGGCCTCCAAGGACGCCGCGAGCAGCACGGCCTGGAAAATGAGAGCCCATTATATAACCAACATAATACCAGTCAATCGACTGGTTCCATGCCGGCTCGGATGGCCGCAAAGCCTTGCGGTGCATGGCTTGGCGCCTGTTTTGTAGGCAGCGTCGGCAGAAGTTCGGGGACCAGGACTTACCCGTATGGGCTTGCTTGACGATACCAGCGAGCGGTCAACGCGCTCATAGTGGTATCAAAGACGCCTCATCGATCAATACCTGTTTAGTACCAGTCGGCGCGCCGCCGCGATGCGCTGGCTTTGTAAAAAAGGGGCGTGCCGATATAGTGCGTGTCAATACCATGAAAGAGTCCCGTGGAGTCCCCTTGACAGATTCCGAGGCGCTGCGGCGCGCTCAGGCCGTCCGCCATTTCAATCGCTTCTATACCCAATGCATTGGTGCCCTGCATGAGCATCTGGCCCGCAGCACGTTCTCGCTGACGGAGGTGCGGGTGCTGCACGAGCTATCACGCGCCCGCGCGCAAACCGCATCGGTGCTCGGGCGCGCGCTCGGGCTCGATAGCGGCTATCTGAGCCGCCTGCTGACCAGTTTCGAGCGACGCAATCTGATTACGCGCCGCCCGTCGGACACCGACGCGCGCCAGTCGCTGATCGCGCTGACCGAGCACGGCCATGCGACCTACGCGCCGCTCGATGCCGCCGCCATCCACGAGGCGCTCGGCCTGCTCGACAGGCTCAGCGCGCTGTCGCAGGAGCAGTTGATCGGCGCGATGAAGCTGATCGAGCGCCTGCTCGGCGACAAGCCGAAGCACGAGCTCGTCGGGCTGCGTCAACCGCGCGCCGGCGAATGCGGCTGGCTCGTGCATCGTCAGGCGCAGTGGTTCGCCGCGCAGTATGGCTGGGATCACACGTTCGAGGGCTTGCTCGCGGGCGTCGTCGCCGAGTACGCGCAGCGCAACGATCCGCTGCGCGAGAAGTGCTGGATCGCCGAGCACGAAGGCCTGGTGGTCGGCTCGGTTTGCCTCGTCGGGGTCTCGACGACGGTTGCGGGCCTGCGCCTGCTGTGGGTCGAACCGGACATGCGGCGGCTCGGCATCGGCACGGAGCTGCTCAGCGAATGCGTGCGCTTCGCGCTGCGCGCGGGCTACACGAAGCTCACGCTGACCACTGCGAGCGCATTGGTGGAGCCGCGTCGGCTGTGCGAGCGCGCCGGATTCAAGCTGGCCAGCAGCGCGGCGCAACGCCGCTTCGGCCAGGATCTGATGATCGAAAGGTGGGAGCTGGAGTTATAAAAAAGGCACGCGCCTGTCCGGCGAGTGCCTTTGCCGATGCTATGCGATTGCCATCGCAATCGCCCCTAATGCGTCGCTTAGAACGACGGCACCATCGAACCTTTGAACTGCGTCTTGATGAACTGGCGCACATCGTCCGACTGATAGGCCGCGACCAGTTTCTTGACCCACGGTTGGTCCTTGTCCTTCGCGCGCACGGCGATCAGGTTCGCGTACGGGCTGTGGATGTCTTCGAGCGCGATCGCGTCCTTGGTCGGTTGCAGGCCGGCGGCCAGCGCGAAGTTCGTGTTGATGACGGCGGCATCCACGTCGGCGAGCGAGCGCGGCAGTTGCGCGGCGTCGAGTTCGACGAACTTGATCTTCTTCGGATTGTCGGCGACGTCGAGCGGGGTCGCGTTGTTGCCGCCCGTGGCCGCGCCTGCCTTCAGCTTGATCAGCCCTTGCGCCTGCAGCAATAGCAGCGCGCGATTTTCGTTCGACGGATCGTTCGGCACCGCGACTTTCGCGCCCTGCGGCAGGTCCTTCAACGACTTCAGCTTTTTCGAGTACGCGCCGAGCGGCGAGATGTACGTGAGGCCCGCGTTGACGAGCTTGTAGCCGCGCTGCTTGATCTGGCTATCGAGGTACGGCTGGTGCTGGAAGCTGTTTGCGTCGAGGTCGCCCGCGTCGAGCGCGGCGTTGGGCTGGATGTAATCGTTGAACTCGACGACCTTCACGTTCAGGCCTTCGCGCTTCGCGACCTTGGTGACGACTTCCCAGATCTGCGCGTCCGGGCCGCCGATCGTGCCGACCTTGATGACCTTGCCGTCCGCGTGCGCGCCGAAGCTGGTCAGGATCGTTGCACCGGCGACGACTGCGGTGAGGGCTTTGAGGATGTTTCTGCGCTGCATGTGATTCTCGCTGTTGCTGATCGACATTTGCGTCGATGGCTCCGGTCGGTGCCGGACCCGGATGAAAACAGGCGGCGCCCCGGTCGGTACCGGTGCGCCGTCGGCCAAGCACCAAATTGTTCCATATGCGCCGCAAGCTGGGAAATACCCTTACCGCATAAGGTTATTCGAAGCGCGAGCGTCAACGCGACGCAGAAACGGCGGCTAACCGATAATGCAAAGCCGCAGCCCGACACGGCTCACTTAACCGCCACTGAAAACGACCATGTACGTCATCAACGTTATCTACACCGCCTCGCTCGATCGCATCGACGACGCGCTCGACGCCCATCGCGCGTTTCTCGCCAAGCAGTTCGACGCGGGCATCTTCGTGGCGGCTGGCCCAAAGGTGCCGCGCGACGGCGGCATCATTCTCGCGGTGCGTATCGAGCGCGACAGGCTCGATCGCATTCTCGCGAGCGATCCTTTCGCCGAGCAGCAGCTCGCACGCTATGAGGTGACGGAGTTCAAGACGACGCGTCTCGCGCCGGGGCTGAATCTGCCGGTTCCGGTTTGAGCGCGAGTTGCGAAGAGAATATTGGGAAGCGGATGCATGAGCGGCTTTGCAATAAAAACCGGCTTGCGATGCGCATCAATCAAGCAATAGCTTGATGTCATGCACCCACGGCGTCGCGCCCTGGCCATCGCGCGCGAACAAACGCAGCTTGCCGTCCGTGTCGAACACGTAGCTTGCGGCCGTGTGGTCCATCGTGTAGCTGTCGGGCGTCTTGCCCGGTACCTTCGCGTAGTAGACGCGGAAGTCTTTCGCCACCTTCGCGAGCTGTTCTTCGTTGGCCGGACGCAGGCCGACGAAGCTCGGATTGAACGCCGGCACGTATTGCGCGAGCAATTGCGGCGTATCGCGCTCGGGGTCGACGGTGACGAACAGCACCTGCACGCGCTTCGCGTCTTGCGGGCCGAGTTGCTGCAACGCCTGCGACAGTTCGGCCATCGTCGTCGGGCAGACATCCGGGCAATGCGTATAGCCGAAGAACAGCACGACGATCTTGCCCTTGTAGTCGGCAAGCGTGCGGATCTTGCCCGAGGTGTCGGGCAACGAGAAATCGCTGGCGAATTGCGTATTGCCGGTGATGTCGAGATTCGAGAAGGCCGGCGGCTGCTTGCCGCACCCGGCCATGAGCAGCGTGCCGGCAAGTGCCGCGCCGAGCGCGCAAGCCATCACAGCGGCGCGCGCGACGCGCGCAAAGCGGTTGATGAGCATGGTGTTATGCGCCGATCACGACGCGCGCGTAGTGGTCGATCAGCAGCGCCGCGAACAGCAGCGACAGATAGACGATCGAATAACGGAAGGTTTTGCGCGCGAGATCGTCCGAATACTCCCGGTAGATCTTCCACGCATACGCGAGAAACACGGCGCCGAGCAGCACCGCCGCCGCGAGATACACGACGCCGCTCATGCCGGAGATAAACGGCATCAGCGTGACCGCGAACAGGATCACCGTGTAGAGCAGGATGTGCAGGCGCGTGTACTTTTCGCCGTGCGTATTCGGCAGCATCGGCAGACCGGCGTTTTCGTAGTCCTTGCGGCGATACAGCGCGAGCGCCCAGAAATGAGGCGGCGTCCACACGAAGATGATCAGCACGAGGATCCATGCGTCGCCGGGCACGTGGCCCGTGACCGCGGCCCAGCCGAGCGCCGGCGGCATCGCGCCCGACGCGCCGCCGATCACGATGTTCTGCGGCGTGGCCGGCTTCAGCAGCAGCGTATAGATGACCGCATAGCCGACGAACGTGGCGAGCGTGAGCCACATGGTCAGCGGATTGGCGAACGTGTACAGCGTCCACATGCCGAGGCCGCCGAGCACCGCGGAGAACAGTAGGATCTGCGGGGTGGTGATTTCGCCGCGCGCGGACGGACGCCACGACGTGCGCCGCATCTTTGCGTCGATCTGCTGCTCGACGAGGCAGTTGATGGCGAACGCGGCGCCGGCCAACAGCCAGATGCCGACGGTGCCGCCGATGAGTACGGTCCACGGCACCATGCCCGGCGTCGACAGGAACATACCGATGACTGCGCAAAACACCGCAAGCTGAGTGACGCGCGGCTTGGTCAGGGCGAGGTATTGGGAGACCCGGCTGCCGGGTGTATGGGAGAGTGTCGTGCTGTCCATGTGAGTCACGCTGGCGCGGCATCGCGCGCAGGGAACGCGGCGCGGCCGGGACGGCTATAAGCGATTCGAAAGTTTAACATAACGAGCAGCAGCAGCAGGACCGCAGCCCCGCCGTTATGGGCGACCGCGATCGGCAGCGGCCATTGCAGCAGGATATTCGACAGCCCGGTAATGAACTGGATTAGCACCACCAGCAGCACGCCGTTCGCGGGTCGCCGCAGCGACTCGAAGCGGCGCATCTTCGATGCGAACCACACCAGATAGCCGATCACGGCGAACGCGAACGTGCGATGTGTCCAGTGAATCGCGACCAGCGCATCCTGCGTGATCAAGTCGCCGTCGCCGGTCATGCCGAGCGCGCGCCACAGATGGAAGCCGTGCGCGAAGTCCATCGGCGGGATCCATTGGCCGTTGCAGGTCGGGAAGTCGGTGCACGCGAGCACCGCGTAGTTCGTGCTGACCCAGCCACCGAGCGCGATCTGCAGCACCAGCAGCGCCAGGCCCGCGAGCGCCGCGGCACGCCAGCGGGCAGTCTCCGGCTCGTAGGCCGGCAGCGGCGTCAAGCGCGCAGCGAGCCAGCCGAGCGTGCCGAGCAGCGCGAGGCCGAGCAGCAGATGCGTGGTGACGATAATCGGCTGCAGCTTCATCGTCACGGTCCACGCGCCAAACGCGCCCTGCACGATGATCAGCAGCAGCAGCGAAGTCGGCCACCACGGCGACACGTGCAGCGCACGACGCTTGATGCGCGCCGTCCAGGCGATCAGCGTCTGAGCGATGATCAGCACACCGATCGCCATCGCGAAGTAACGGTGGATCATCTCGATCCACGCCTTCGTCATGCTGACGGGACCACTCGGCATCGCCTGATAGGCCGCGGCAATCGCCGCGTGCGCGATGAACGGCGACGACGTGCCGTAGCAGCCGGGCCAGTCCGGGCAGCCGAGGCCCGAATCGGTGAGGCGCGTAAAGCCGCCGAACATCACGAGATCGAGCGTCAGGAAAGTGGTGAGCCAGACCAGCTTGCGGAATTTGTCGTCGTCGGCCTTGACCCATACGTAGGACAGCGGCAACAACGCGATACATAAGCCGATCAGGCCCAGTTGCAATACGAACATCTCATTTACCCTGGTTGCGGCGTCAGCCGATGGTCGACCACTTGAGCAGCTTGGTCACGTCGCCTTTGATCTTGCTCGGGTTCACGTCTTTCGGAAAACGCATCATCAGATTGCCGTTCGGATCGACCAGATAGATGTGGTCGGTGATCCGCGTGCCGGTGTCGGCAGGCAGCCACCCGACGAGTTGCGCCGGATCGGCGATCAGCATGTTGGTGTTGGGGTAGGCGGTTTGTATCACGTCGGCGACCTTGCCTGCATCGGTGCGCAGCCACACTTCCACGAGACGGTCGCGTTCCGGGCCCTGAGCTGCGCGAATTTGTCGCATGAAGTAGAGCTTCGTCACGCAGGCTTTGTCGCACGCGCTGTCGTCGACCGAGATCATCAGCCAGCGGCCGTGCAGCGAGGCGAGCTTCAGCGGCTTGCCGTCAACGCGCGTGACCACGAGCGAGTCGGGGATCGGCCGTTGCGGCTCGATCAGCGCGCCGTAGTTCGTGCTGGCGCCGGTCGGCTTGACGACGTAGTACATGAAGTACGAGATCGCGATCGGCGCGGCGCAGATCACCGCGAGCAGCAGTAGCACCCAGCGGCCGCGCCGCCACGAACCGGGGCCGTTTGGTTGGCCGGGCATCGCTTTGGCCGCGGCGGATTTGCCGGTGGGTTTGCCAACTTCCGGCGAACGGGGAGTTCGAATCGACACTACGGAACCTCTTTCAATGTTTGGACGGCGGCGGGGCCGCGCCTTCACTTCATCACGCGCCGGGCGCGTGTTCTTTCTTGCCCGCGCGGCGCGCCGCATAGAGACCGAAGGCGAGCGCGGCGGCGGCCATGCCCCACCATTGCAGCATGTAGCCGTAGTTGCGCTCGACGCCGCTGGTCGGCACGGGCCAGTCGCGCACCAGACCGTCGTGGTCGTCGCCGGTTTGCTGGATCACGAACGATTGCAGCGGCAGCCCGGTTTCCGCGGCGTACGCGCCGACACTGAGGTTCTGCCGGATCAGACGATGCGCGGCCGAGCCGCCCTCTCCGAGTTCGAACGCGCGCGACGCGTCGGCGCGCGCAATCCCTTCGATCTCGACCTCGCCCGACGGCGTCGCATACGGCGCGATGGTCTCGCGACTGCTGAGGTTGCGCGGCAGCCAACCACGATTGACGAGCACGTAGCCGCCGTCGACGAGCTTAAAAGGCATCACGACGTAAAAGCCCGGCTGATCGTTATACGGACGATTATCGAGGTATACGACCTTGTCCGCGACGAAACTGCCGCGCGCCTTCACGCGATGAAACTCGACGTCTTTCAGCGCAAGCGGCGCCGCGCTGACCGGCAGCGCGGGCGCGTTTTCGAATTGCGTGATGCGCGCCTCGAGCGCTTCCTTCTGATGCGCGCGATCGCGCTGCCAGAAGCCGAGCCGCACCGTCACGACGACGACTAGCAGGATCAGCAGCGCGGGAATCAGGCGAAACTTCATTGCAGGCGCTCCGGCATCGCGTTCAGGGCCGCCGGGAACGTGCGGCAGACGCCCGCGCGCGGTGCGATAATGACTATCTTGCCACTGCGCTTTCCGGTTTCAGTCGGTTCCATGCACATTATCGTTCCCATCGCCTTTGCTCTGATCATCGCCAGCATGGTGTCGGCGCTGTATTTCATGATGCACGACAAAGGCAAGACCAAGCGGATGGTCTGGTCGCTCGCCACGCGGGTGGGCCTGTCGATCTCGCTGTTCCTGTTCATCCTGTTCGCACACTGGATGGGCTGGATTCAGTCGACCGGGATTCCGTACGGGCGCTGACGCTCGCGCAAAGGTCGCCGGCGCATCCGTCTGCGGCAAAATTTCCTCGCCGCCAAACAAAACGCCGCCCTGACAGATCGAGGGCGGCGCTGTATTCAGCCTTGCATACTGCTCGTGCGCGCCGCCGAAAGACGTTGCGCGTACCGCCCGCGCCTGCGCCGACAAGCGGCGCGCGCGGTTCTGACCGCGTTACAGCCAGTACACGACGACGTACAGTCCAAGCCACACGACGTCGACGAAGTGCCAGTACCAGGCCGCGCCTTCGAACGCGAAGTGATGTTCCGCCGTGAAGTGGCCGCGAATCAGGCGCACCAACACGACGGCGAGCATCGTGCCACCGAGGAACACGTGAAAACCGTGGAAGCCGGTCAGCAGGAAGAACGTCGAGCCGTAGATGCCCGAAGCCAGCGTCAGGTTCAGCTCGTTGTACGCGTGGAAATACTCGAAGCCCTGCAGGAACAGGAAGCTCACGCCCAGCACGAGGGTCGCCGCAAGCCACGCGATCGCCTTGGTGCGATGGTTGTCGCGCAGCGCGTGGTGCGATACCGTCAGCGTCGCGCCCGACGACAGCAGCAGCGCCGTGTTAATGGTCGGCACCGGCCACGGCTGCATCGACTTGTAGGTCGACACGAGCTGGGCCGGACCGTTGTTCGGCCACACCGCCGAAAAGTCCGGCCAGATCAGCTTGTAGTCGAGGCTGCCGAGTTGGTGCAGCGCGATTTCGCGGGCATAGAACAGCGCGCCGAAAAATGCGCCGAAGAACATCACTTCGGAGAAGATGAACCAGCTCATGCTCCAGCGGTACGAGCGATCGACGTTCTTGCCATACATGCCGCCTTCCGACTCGGCGATCGCGTCACCGAACCAGTGCCACAGCGTAAAGAGCAGCCACAGCAGACCGACGAGCACGCCGAGCGGCGCCCAGGTGTGGTCGTTGATCCAGGCCGCAAGCGATCCGAGCATGACCAGCAACCCGGTAGCGGCGCTGATCGGATGCCGCGACGGATGCGGTACGAAATAGTACGGGCTCTCGTTTTGACCGCTCATTCTTGTTTCTCCACTTCAGTCCAGTTGTTCCGGAATCTCCGGCTGTATCTTCGGCGGCGCGTCGATACCGCACCGCTTCTCTCTAATTCGTGGGCTCTGCTCCGCCACCGTGCCCGGCACCGCGTCAAGCGACCACGAGGCGCACGATCAGAATCAGCACGCCGATCAGAATCGCCGCGCCGATCAGCGCCGCCGCGATCAGATGCAGCGGGTTCAGCTGCGTCGCGTCGGCCTCGAGATCGCGGCGCTTGCGCACGCCGAAAAACGACCAGAACACCGCGCGCATCGACTGAGCGAAACTGCTGTTGCGCGGACTGCCGCCGTTATCGTTCATCTGGCTTCGTCTTCCTTCGTTCCTCAGCGGCTCGCGCCGTCAACCCTGCTTCATGCCGGCTTCGTGGGAGTGGCTGCCGCGTGGGTCACTGCATTCGCCTTCGGCGCGGCATCATCCACGCTCGCCGCCGCCGGCGCGTTCAACTCGAAAAACGTGTATGACAGCGTGATCGTCTTCACGTCCTTCGGCAACTTCGGGTCGACCACGAACACCACCGGCATCCGCTTCGTCTCGTTCGCGTTCAACGTCTGCTGCGTGAAGCAAAAACACTCGATCTTCCTGAAGTACTCAGTCGCCTGTTTCGGCGCGTAGCTCGGAATTGCCTGCGCGCGGATCGTGCGCGACTGCTCGTTGCTGACGTCGTACATGACCGTCGTCACTTCGCCCGGATGCACGTCGAGACTGCGCTGCTCCGGCTTGAAACCCAACAGGCCGCGCGAGTTCGCATCGAATTCGATCGAAATCGTGCGGCTCGTGTCGATCTGCGCATTCTTCGCCTCGCGCACCGACACGTCGCGCTGCACGAGGTTGTTCACGCCGGTGATCTGGCAGATCGCGCGATACATCGGCACCAGCGCGAAACCAAAACCGAACATCATCACAGCGACGACGAACAGCTTGACCAGCATCGAACGGTTGAAAGAGCGGTCGGTCTCGGCGGGCGGCGGTCGCGTCGACATCTGAATCCTCAACAAACCTTCAAACAGACTGCGAACGCGGCGTTAGCTGAACCAGCACTGCTTCAGAATCGCGCTTGCGAAAAACACCGCGGCGATCGCGAACATCACCAGCCCGATCCGCCTGTTGCCCGCGCGAATCTGCTCGGGCGTACGTCTTTGCTGTGGATTGCGCGTCATGCTCGACTTTCTGAATACTGTTCTTGACTGGCGAGGCGGCCCCGCGACAGCCGCCTCGCGAAGCGCCCGGTTCCGCTGGCCGCATGCCGCGCGCCGCCGGAACCGGCACCTCGCCCGGTCACGCTTACTCGACCGTCGGCGGATGCTCGAACGTGTGGAACGGAGCCGGGCTCGGCACGGTCCACTCGAGGCCCGTTGCGCCGTCCCAAGGCTTGTCGCCCGCTTCTACATGCTCGCCGCCGCCACGGTACGCGGGCAGCGCCACCGCGAACAGGAAGTACACCTGTGACAGACCAAAGCCGAACGCGCCGATCGAGATCACCTGGTTCCAGTCGGTGAACTGCGCCGGGTAGTCGGCATAACGACGCGGCATGCCGGCGAGACCGACGAAGTGCATCGGCAGGAACGCGAGGTTGAAGAAGAACATCGACGCCCAGAAGTGGATCTTGCCGCGCGTTTCGTTGTACATCCAGCCGGTCCACTTCGGTGACCAGTAGTACCAGCCGGAGAACAGCGCGAACAGCGACCCCGCGACCAGAACGTAGTGGAAGTGCGCGACCACGAAATACGTACCGTGATACTGGATGTCGAGCGGCGCCATGGCGAGCATCAGACCCGACAGGCCACCGAACGTGAACACGATCAGGAAGCCCACGGCGAACAGCATCGGTGTTTCGAACGACAGCGAACCGCGCCACATCGTCGCGACCCAGTTGAACACCTTCACGCCGGTCGGCACCGCGATCAGCATCGTCGCGTACATGAAGAACAGCTGGCCGGTCACCGGCATGCCGGTCACGAACATGTGATGCGCCCAGACCATGAACGACAGGATCGCGATCGACGCCGTTGCGTACACCATCGAGCTATAGCCGAACAGCGGCTTGCGCGAGAACGCCGGGATCACCTGCGAGACGATCCCGAACGCCGGCAAGATCATGATGTACACCTCGGGGTGCCCGAAGAACCAGAAGATGTGCTGGTACATGACCGGGTCGCCGCCGCCTGCCGCGTTGAAGAACGACGTGCCGAAGTGACGATCGAACAGCACCATCGTGATCGCGCCCGCGAGAACCGGCATCACGGCGATTAGCAAGTACGCGGTGATCAGCCAGGTCCATACGAACATCGGCATCTTCATCAGCGTGAGGCCGGGTGCGCGCATGTTCAGGATCGTCACGACGATGTTGATACCACCCATGATCGACGATGCGCCCATCAGGTGGAGCGCGAAAATCGCGAAGTCCATGCCTGGGCCCATCTGCGTGGAGAGCGGCGTGTACAGCGTCCAGCCCGCGGCGGTCGCGCCGCCCGGCGCGAAGAACGAGCCGACCAGCAAGACGGCCGCGACTGGCAGCAGCCAGAAGCTGAAGTTGTTCATCCGCGCGAAAGCCATGTCCGATGCGCCGATCTGCAGCGGCACCATCCAGTTCGCGAAGCCGACGAACGCCGGCATGATCGCGCCGAACACCATGATCAGCCCGTGCATGGTGGTCAACTGGTTGAAGAACTCGGGGCGCATGATTTGCAGACCCGGCTCGAACAGCTCGGCACGGATCATCAGCGCCATCACGCCCCCGGACAGGAACATGGTGAACGAGAAGATCAGGTACAGGGTACCGATGTCCTTGTGGTTGGTTGCGAACAGCCAACGACGCCAGCCATGCGGCGTTTCGTGGGCGTGGTCGCCGTGCACGTGCTCGTGGCCCGCGACTACATCGTGTCCGATGCTAGACATGACAATCTCCTAAAGCGAATTCTGCGGTGCTGACCATGAACACGTCAGGCTGCGGTGCTGATCTGAACACGCCGGGCTTCCTTCGCGTCGGTGCCGCCCGTGAGCGTTTCCGGCTTCTTCAAAATGATATGGTCTTCGGCAATGCCGGCTGCTTTCAGCGCGTCGCGAACGGCTTCGGCACGACTCTTCGCGAGCTTCGCGTTGAGGTCGGCGGAGCCGGTTGCGTCGGTGAAGCCCGACAGCGTGAACTTCGCATCCGGATGCGTCTTCGCGTAGGCAGCGGCCGCGTCGACCGCCGCTTTCGCGTCGGCCGGCAGCGTGCTCTTGCCGGTCTCGAAGTAGACGCTCGCCGGCAGCATGACCTGTGCGTTATTCGAAGCGGTCGCGCCAGCGTCGTTGCCCGATGCGGCCGGCGCGGAAGCCGCTTCCGTACCCGATGCTCCACCCGATGCGGCAGCGGCGCCACTTGCCGCGGCACCTGCATTGGCCAGATGGTCGCCGCCTTCCGGAAGCTTGCCGTTGCGCGCGTCGGCGACCTGCTTCGGCTGCAGGATGTCGCCCGTGTGGTTGCCCCACGAATTACGTTCGTAGGTGATCACCGAGGCGATTTCGACGTCGTTCAGCGTCGGCGCCCATGAAGGCATCGCGTTCTTGCCCTTCAGCACGAGGCTCACGTGCTGGCCAATCGGACCGTTGGCGATCTTGCTGCCGTCGAGCGCCGGAAATGCGCCCGCGCCCTTGCCGGTCGGCTGGTGGCAGACCGCGCAGTTCGCCGCGTAGACCTTGCCGCCGCGCTCCATCAGCTCGGCCATCGTGTAAGTCTTGTTCGGATCGTCCTGGCCGGCTGCCATTTTCTTCTTCTGCGCGTCGACCCACTTCGCGTAGTCGTCGGCCGACAGCACCTCGACGACGACCGGCATGAAGGCGTGTTCCTTGCCGCACAGTTCGGTACAGAAACCGCGGAACGTGCCAGTGCGATTAGCCTTGAACCAGGTGTCGCGCACGAAGCCGGGAATCGCGTCCTGCTTCACGCCGAAGGCCGGCACGTACCAGGAGTGGACCACGTCGTTCGCGGTGGTGATGATGCGGATTTTCTTGTCGACGGGGACCACGAGCGGGTTGTCGACTTCCTGCAGATACAGCGTGGAGATCGGCTCGCGGCCTTCGGTTTGCGCACGCGGCGTGGCGAGTGTTGACAGGAAGCTGATGCCCTCGCCCGGACCCTTCACGTAGTCGTAGCCCCACTTCCACTGGTAGCCGGTGACCTTGACCGTGAGGTCGGCGTTCGACGTGTCCTTCATCGCGACGACGGTCTTGGTGGCGGGCAGCGCCATCAGCACGACGATGACGAACGGAACGATCGTCCAGATGATTTCGACGGTGGTGCTTTCGTGGAAATTGGCTGCGTTGTGGCCTTTCGATTTGCGATGCGCGAAGACCGAATAGAACATCACGCCGAACACACCGATGAAAATCACGGTGCAAAGGCCCAGCATGAACATGTGGAGGCTGAACAGCTCCTCGGCGATTCTGGTTGCAGGCGGCTGGAGGTTGATCGCGTTGACGGCGGGGCCGCCCGGAGCATCGCCCACTGCCAGGGCGGCACCGGCGAAAAGCAGTCCGCTCGTCGCCAGCACGCTCATGAGCGCTCGCTTGATTGTTTTCATAGCTTCCTTACCCAAATTTTCCATTCAAACCCCTCGACCCCGCTGGCAGCGTGTCGCGCCCCCTTGAACGCCGCGTGTCCGGCACCACCTAGCAACGTGCCAGCCACATACGCAGTTCGCCCGCGAACTGCGCGCGCCGATTTTGCGCGAGATGTTGCCCGATCATGATCGTCTGCCCGCGCGAGACCAGCTTGATCTGATCGCGCGGTGTTGCGCCCGGCTCTATCCGCACCCAGCACGGATTGAATTCGAACTGCGTAATCTGCTCGGCGCTGACCTGCTCGATTACGAGCCGGTTCGGAAACAACCGGATGCGCTCGTAATCGACAGCATGTCGCGCATATATTGCAAACGCGATACCTACCGCCAGCAATTCGATTCCGGTGAACGGCAACACCAGCCAGGCGCCGACCAGAAACAGCACGAAAGCAATTGCCAACGAGAACAACGCAAGCGACACGTACAGACAGACGAACTGCCGCGGCGATATCGAGCAGTTGCGCTTCATGGTCCAGTCCCTGAGGACCGGTTCCGAATCCGCCAGCAGATGATCTGATGCGCCCATCGCTGCCTCCTGCGAATCGTCGCCTCCGGCCTGCCTTCTTTTACTTCCGGATGCATCTTGCGGGCGTCGCTGGCGCCACTGCTCTCCAGCAGCACTCTGCGACCGCGCCAACGCCTACCGCATCACTTCATTTTGCAGCCCTGCGTCTCGGGCTTGCCACCCCGAATGTGGGAACCTCGGGTGACAAACTGACGCATTATAGGCGCGATCCATAGCATCGACAAGCAAGCCCCAATCGGCCCGAAAGCCAGGCGCGACAAGCCTTCGCGCCATTTTGCCCGGCATTTCGGAGGGCAAATCCCAGGCATAACGAACGCGCTCTTTACCGCTTTTGCAACACGTCAACGGCACCCTCGGCGAGCAGTTGATGACAGCGCCGCAATCTGCTACGCGCGCTTCGCCGGACCCCGCCCGATGTCCTCGAGCCGGACGATGCCATGTCCTTCGGCCGTAGTGCGCGGCACTGCTTTCCACGCGTGCCCGTAGATCACCTCGAAGGTCAGCGCGATCGTGCCGTCGGCGCGCCGGCGCGCTTCGAGCGCGGCGAGCAGGGCCTTGTGCAACCGGCGCGCGAGCGCACCGTCGCGCGGCTCGCGCTCGAACGGATACGCGCCCCAGCGGCGCACGTCCGCGAGCAGCGACTCCGGCGATTTGTAGGTGACCGTCAGCGTCTCCTGGTCCATCACGGGAATCTCGAAGCCGGCCTCGACAAGCATGTCGCCGAGATCATGCATGTCGACGAAGTCGATCACATGCCTGCGCGAGGCAACGCCGTGCGCGGCCTCGATCTCGGCGTAGGCACCGCGCAATTCCTTCAGCGTATCCGGGCCGAGCGTGCTGAACATCAGCAGGCCGTTGACCTTCAGCACGCGCTGCCATTCGGGGAAGACGAGATCGGGCCGCGAGTGCCAGTGCAGCGCGAGGTTGGACCAGATGAATTCGAATGCGCCGGCCGTGAACGGCAGCGCGGAAAAATCGGCTTGCGCGAAGCGTGGGCCGCGCGCGCCGAGCGCTTTGCCCAGCGAGGCGGGAAGAAAGCGCCGCCAACTGGTGTCGCCGGCATCGTGGCGCAGCGCTCGGACGAGCATGCCGTGTGACAGATCAGCGCCGAAAACCGGCGCCGCGGGAAAGCGTTCACGCAATGCGGGGATGTCTTCGCCCGCACCGCAGCCGGTGTCGAGCACGCTCGTGGGCACAACCTTGATGTAATCGAGACGCTCGCGCATGCGCTTGGCAATCTCGCGCGGCAGGAACGCAACCTCGTCGAAGCTGGCGGCGCGACGGTCGAAAATACGCCTGAGGCGCTGTGAATCGTAGGCCGGACGGCCAGATTGAGCGGATGTTGGGGACATGTGTGTCGTGCTGGCGTGAGCTCGAAGTATACTCGTTCGTCCCCGTCCATTCAGCGTAAACGGCTTCACCGGCACCCACTCGTGCGATTCCTGTCATTTTCTTCGTCGTGCCGAAATCAGGTGCAGTGTTTCGCGCGCGGGCTGTATTCGGTATGGCCACGCGCCATGCACGCCGCGTTGCCGAACCTGTGCGCGTTGTGCGGCAATTTGTCGCACAAGACGTTGTGCGACGGTTGCGACACGGCCTACTGGGACGAAAGCCGGCTGCGCTGCACCGTTTGCGCGGTGCCGTTGCCGGCGTCACGCTGGGTCGCTCAGGCGCGGTATCGCTGCGCGGATTGCGTGGCCGAGCCGCCCCCGTTCGACGCCAGCTTCGCGCTCGCTGATTACCAGGCACCGCTCGATACGCTCGCGGTCGGCCTGAAGTTCCGCGCCCGGCTGATGCTCGCGCACGACTTCGCGCAACGCCTCGCGCGGCTCGCTCGGGACAACTGGCTCGACGCGGCGGAGCGACCCGACGTGATTGCGCCAGTGCCGCTCGCCCGTCGCCGCCTCGTCGAACGCGGCTACAACCAGGCGTGGCAGATCGCGCGGCCGCTAGCCCGTGCGCTCGGCGTGCGCAGCGACGCGACGCTGCTCGAACGAACGCTCGACACCGCGCCGCAATCGCGCCTCGATCTCGATGCGCGGCGGCAGAACGTCGAGCGCGCGTTTCGCGTCGCGCGCACCGTGCGCGGCCTGCATGTCGGCATCGTCGACGATGTAATGACGAGCGGCGCCACGCTCGAAGCGCTCGCGCATACGCTGAAGGCCGCGGGAGCGCGGCGGGTCACGAATTTCGTCGCGCTGCGCACTCCGAAAAACTAGCTTTTAGGTGCCCTCCTTATGTTCAACGTCGTTCTCGTAGAACCCGAAATTCCGCCGAACACCGGCAACGTGATTCGCCTGTGCGCAAACACCGGCGCGCGGCTGCACCTGATCGAGCCGCTCGGCTTTCCACTCGACGATACCAAGATGCGACGCGCCGGCCTCGACTATCACGAGTATGCGGAAATGAACGTGCACGCCGATTGGCACGCGTTCGTCGCAAAAGAAAGGCCGGACCCGTTGCGGATGTTCGCATTCACCACGCGCGGCGCCGGGCGCTTTCATGACCACGCGTTCCAAGCGGGCGACTGGTTCGTGTTCGGCGCCGAAACGCGCGGCCTGCCCGACGCCGTGCTCGAGCGCTTTCCAAACGACCAGCGCGTGCGCCTGCCGATGCGTCCCGGCAATCGCAGTCTGAATCTGTCGAACACGGTGGCGATCGTGGTGTTCGAAGCATGGCGTCAAGCCGGCTTCGAAGGCGGCGCCTGACGGCGTTCGAACTCGGCCTCGTAGCGCGCGAACATCGCGTCGTCGAAGCACGCGAACGTCACGTGCCTGATGCGCGGTGTGCGCGGCAACGTGTCGAGCACGGTCGCGACCGCGATGCTCGCCGCATCGTCGGCGGGGAAACGATAGAGGCCGCAGCTGATCGCCGGAAACGCGATGCTCGTGCAATGCGCGTCGCGCGCGACTTCGAGCGAGCGCTGATAGCACGATGCGAGCAGGTCGGCTTCCCCATGCGCGCCTCCGCGCCATACTGGACCGACCGCATGAATCACATGCTTGGCGGGTAGCTTGTAGCCAGCGGTGATCTTCGCGTCGCCGGTCGCGCAGCCGCCGAGCGCTTCGCATTCACGCAGCAACGCTTTGCCGGCCGCGCGATGAATCGCGCCATCCACACCGCCGCCGCCGAGCAGCGACGTATTCGCGGCATTGACGATCGCATCGACGGCGAGCGTCGTGATATCGACGACGCGCGCTTCGAGCGTGCACGTGCCGTGACTGAGATTGAAGGTGGGCATGGTACCTCGCTGATCCGAACGTCGTTTACGACGTGGACAGCCAGGTGAGTCGGCCGTTCAACGCGAGCTCGCGCTCAACGGTTAAGCGCCAGGGCTTTATTCGGCCTTCGAATCGCGCCGCAGCAGCGCGCTGACCGCATCGCGCGGCGCCACGCCGTCGAACAGTACCGCGCAGACCGCTTGCGTGATCGGCATCTCGATCCCATGAGCGCGTGCGATCGCGAGTACCGCCTTCGCGCAGCGCACGCCTTCGGCCACGTGACCGAGGCCGCCGAGGATGTCCTCCAGCGCGCGGCCCGTGGCGAGTTGCAGGCCCACGGTGCGGTTGCGCGACAGATCGCCGGTAGCGGTCAGAATCAGATCGCCGAGGCCGGTCAGCCCGGTAAAGGTTTCCGCGCGTCCACCGAGCGTCACGCCAAGACGCGACATTTCGGCGAGGCCGCGCGTGATCAGCGCCGCACGTGCATTGAGGCCGAGGCCGAGGCCATCCGCGATGCCCGTCGCGATGGCGAGCACGTTTTTCACCGCGCCGCCCACTTCGACGCCGACGACGTCGTCGCCGGTATAGATGCGCATCGCGCCGTGATGGAACGCCGCGACCGTGCGTCCGCGGCACGCCGCCGATGAGCTCGCGATCGTCAACGCCACCGGCAGCCCTTGTCCGACTTCGCGCGCGAAGCTCGGTCCGGACAACACGCCGTTGCTCGCATGCTCGGGCAATTCCGCCGCGACCGCCTGATGCGGCAGCAACTGCGAATCGGCTTCGAACCCCTTGCACAGCCACACGATATGTGCGGGCACCTTGCCCGCATCGCGCATTGCGCGCAACAGACCGCGCAGGCCAGCGACCGGCGTTGCGATCACGCACAGCGCAGCGTCGTCGAGCGCGTGATCGAGCGCCGCGCCGAGATCCGCTTCATAGCGAAGCGCGGGCGGCAACGCGACGCCCGCCAGATAGCGGGCGTTTTCGTGGAAAGTGGAAAGCTCGGCAATGAGCGCGGACTCGCGCGCCCACAACACCGTGTCGTGCCGCAAGGCCAGATGGCCGGCGAGGGCGGTGCCCCAGGCGCCGGCGCCAAGAACGGCAACCTTCATAGCCGGCACTGCGCGCGGCGCCTTAATGCGTGACGCCGCTTTGCGCCGCGCCGTCCTGCTGGGCCGCGCTCATTTGCGCGAGACGCTGCTCGTAGAGCGCCTGGAAGTTGATCTCGGCGAGGTGGATCGGCGGGAAGCCGGCGCGGGTGATCGCGTCGGCGATGTTCGAGCGCAGGTACGGGAACAGGATGGTCGGGCAGGCGATGCCGACGAGCGGATCGATCTGCTCGGCAGGAATGTTGCGAATGTCGAAAATGCCGGCCTGTTTCGCTTCGATCAGGAACGCCACCTTGTCCGCCACCTTGGCCGTGACCGTGCCCGTCACGAGGATTTCGAATACGGATTCCGCAAGGCGCTCGGCCTTCACGTCGACTTCGACTTCGACCGACGGCATTTCCTGCTCGAGGAAGATCGCCGGCGAATTCGGCTGCTCGAGCGACATGTCCTTCAGATAGATGCGCTGGATGTTGAAGAACGGCTGGTTATTCTCGTCGGACATGATGGTGATTCCCTGATAGGTATGCGTGGCGGCGGCCGATGTATGCATGGGCCGCCAGATTATTGCGCCGGCCCGCCGGCTCCATGAGGAGTGCGCACGCGCCGGCCTGTCGAGTGGTCCGCCCGCTCGCGCGGCGCGAAACGCGCGAACTCAGGCTGCTTCGAGCAGCGGCGTCAGACCGCCCGCGCGATCGAGCGCGGAAAGATCATCATAGCCGCCGACATGCGTCTCGCCGATGAACACCTGCGGCACCGTGCGACGACCGGTCCGGGTCATCATCTCCTCACGACGGGCGGGGTCTTTGTCGATCAGTACTTTCTCAACGTGCTCGACGCCGCGCGACTTTAAAAGACGTTCGGCCATCTGGCAATACGGGCACACCTGGGTGCTGTACATGATCACTTTGTTCACTTGGCTGCTCCTTGTTTCACGATCGGCATACCGGCTTTCTGCCAGGCGTCGACGCCGCCCTCGAGAACATGGACTTCCGCGTATCCCGCTTCCTGCACGATACGCGCGGCCTTGTTCGACTGCTGGCCGGTCTGACACACCAGCAGCACCGGGTTGCTCTTGTTCTTCGGGAGTTGCGCAGCCTTCGCCTGCAGCTCCGCGAAGTCGAAATGCCGCGCCGAGGGCAGGTGCCCCTTGGCGTAATCGGCGGACGGCCGCAGGTCGATGACCGCCGCGTTGCGCCGGTTGATCAGTTGGGTGGCTTCAGCGGCCGACAGGCCGCCGCGTCCACGCCGGGTGATGGTCGGCCACAGCAGCAACCCGCCGGAGATAAGGACGATTGCGATCAGGACAAGGTTTGTGTATTCGGTGAAAAACTTCACGGAGGATCCGCCGGAAAGAGAGAAATCGAAAAGGCTAACCCGACCATTATAAAATAACCGTCTGACGCGATGGCGACGCGCCGCTAGAGGCGCCGCACAGCGCGAGACCGCTTCCTCACTACCGACCGGCAATTCTCATGTACAAACTCGTTCTCATCCGCCACGGCGAATCGACGTGGAACAAGGAAAACCGCTTCACCGGCTGGGTCGACGTCGACCTCACCGAGCAGGGCAACCTCGAGGCCCAGCAGGCGGGCGTGTTGCTGAAGGAAGCGGGCTACACGTTCGACATCGCCTATACGTCGGTGCTCAAGCGCGCGATCCGCACGCTGTGGCACGTGCAGGACCAGATGGATCTGATGTACCTGCCCGTCGTGCATTCGTGGCGCCTGAACGAACGCCACTACGGCGCGCTGTCGGGTCTGAACAAGGCCGAAACCGCCGCGAAGTTCGGCGACGAGCAGGTGCTCGTCTGGCGCCGCAGCTACGACACGCCGCCGCCCGCGCTCGAGCCGACCGACGAGCGCGCGCCCTATGCCGATCCGCGCTACGCCAAGGTGCCGCGCGAGCAGTTGCCGCTGACCGAGTGCCTGAAAGACACCGTCGCGCGCGTGCTGCCGCTGTGGAACGAGTCGATCGCACCGGCCATCAAGTCGGGCCGCAGCATCCTGATCGCCGCGCACGGCAACTCGATCCGCGCGCTGGTCAAATACCTCGACGACATCTCGGACAGCGACATCGTCGGCCTCAACATTCCGAACGGCGTGCCGCTCGTCTATGAACTCGACGACAACCTGAAGCCGATCAAGCACTACTATCTCGGCGACCAGGACGCGATCGCCAAGGCGCAAGCCGCGGTCGCGAGCCAAGGCAAGGCGGGCTGATCAACGTTACCGGCCGCAGTCCCGCGCCATGAAAAGGCACGAAGCCGCAGGGAAACGACCGAGCCGGCAAGAAATACTGTATTGCGCCCGGTGGGCGTGGCCGGGGCCACTGAGGGGGTCGTCCTAGCGGCGATCGCATCCGCTGGCCTGCGCGGCAGGCCTCGGTTCCCACCCGCCGAGTGTCATGTAGTACGGCTCGCCATCCGCGGGCCGGATCGCAAGAACCAGGGCGTTCCCGTACTGTCGAAGCACGATTGCCTCCACCACGCCCTGAGCAGGCGGGTGTGCAGTTATACTTGTCCGTCCAATCTTTATCGACGCTGCCACGCGCTCCCGACCGCAACAGACTCTATGCGAAAGAACCTGAAAAATATCGGCCTGATTGCCGCGGGCCTTGCTACCGGTGTCTTTGCCACCCTGCAATACTCCGCCTCGGCCCAGCAACCCGCTAGCGCCGCGGTCGCCCCGCTGCCGCTAGACCAGCTCAGGCTCTTCGCCGAAGTGTTCGGGCAGATCAAGCACGAATACGTCGAACCGGTCGACGACAAGAAGCTCCTCACCGCCGCGATCAAGGGCATGGTGTCGAGCCTCGACCCGCACTCGTCGTATCTCGACAAGACCGACTACCAGGAGCTGCAGGAGCAGACCAAGGGCCGCTTCGCGGGCCTCGGCATCGAAATTTCGTCGGAAGACGGCCTGATCAAGGTGATTTCGCCAATCGAAGACACGCCCGCGTTCCGCGCCGGCATCCGTCCGGGCGACCTGATCACGCGCATCAACGACAAGCCCGTGCGCGGCATGACGCTCGATCAGGCGGTCAAGCAAATGCGCGGCGAACCGGGCACCAAGGTCACGCTGACCATCTTCCGCAAGACCGACGACCGCACGTTCCCGCTCACCGTCACGCGCGCGATCATCAAGGTCCAGTCGGTGAAGGGCAAGATCGTTGCGCCGGGCTTCGCGTACGTGCGCATCACCAGCTTCCAGGAACGCACCACGCCTGACCTCGCGGCCAAGCTGCAAGATCTCGCGCGCCAGGAGCCGAACCTGAAGGGCCTCATCCTCGACCTGCGCAACAACGGCGGCGGCCTGCTGCAAAGTGCGGTCGGCGTCGCGGGCGCGTTCCTGCCGCCGAATTCCGTGGTGGTGTCGACCAACGGTCAGATTCCGGATTCGAAGCAGATCTATCGCGACACCTACGATAACTACCGTCTGCAATCGTTCGACAGCGACCCGCTCAAGGACGTCCCGGCCATCTTCAAGACCGTGCCGATGATCGTGCTGACCAACGCGTATTCCGCGTCGGCGTCGGAAATCGTCGCGGGCGCGCTGCAGGATCAGCACCGCGCGCTGATCCTCGGTAAAACCACGTTCGGCAAGGGTTCGGTGCAAACCGTGCGACCCATGACGGCCGACACCGCGCTGCGCCTGACCACCGCGTATTACTACACGCCGAGCGGCCGCTCGATCCAAAACAAGGGCATCCGCCCCGACCTTCCTGTCGATCAATACGCGGACGGCGATCCGGACGACGCGCTCGTGACCCGCGAAGTCGACTACTCGAATCACCTTGCGAACACGCAGGACCCGAACGAGAAGAAGGAAGCGGAGCAGCGCGAGCAGGAGCGCATGGAGCAGTTGCGTCAGCTCGAAGAGCAGAACGACAAGAAGACGCCGGAACAGCGCCAGAAGGAACGCGAGCGCAAGCCGGTCGAGTTCGGTTCGGCTGACGACTTCATGCTGCAACAGGCGGTCGACAAGCTCCAGGGCAAGCCGGTTCAGGAATCGAAGTCGCTGATGGAGCGGCGTCTCGCGCAGAACAAGCCGGCTACGTCGGCCTCCGCGCCGGTCGCGGTCAAGCCGACGCAACCGGTGCCGGGCGCATCAGGACCGGCGCCGGCTTCGGCACCGGCTCCCGCCGGCAAGTAAGCGCGAAAACAAGCTGAAACAATAAGCAGCGAACCCGCACGTGTCTTCGCAGCACCATAGTCTGCGAAGACACGTCGCAAGAATCACCGCAAAAGCCGCCGCCTGGCCGGCGGCGCCTCACGGCAAGCCGCAACAGCCAACCTCCCCGCGCGATTAAAATAACAGCCACGAATGCGCGCCGCGGACCCTCGGTCTGCCTCCCCTCGCGCGACCTAGCGACACACTCACGCGCTCCGCCATGAATGACGATCAACTTCTGCGCTACTCCCGCCATATCCTCGTCGACGAGATCGGCATCGAAGCGCAGCAGCGTTTTATCGACGCCCACGCGATCATCGTCGGTGCGGGCGGGCTCGGTTCGCCGGCCGCGCTGTACCTCGCGGCGGCGGGCGTCGGCCGTCTGACGCTCGTCGATGCCGATACTGTCGATCTGACCAATCTGCAGCGGCAGATCCTGCACGTGAGCGCGTCGGTTGGACGCAGAAAGGTCGAGTCCGGGCGCGAGATGCTGGCGCGGATCAATCCCGAGGTCGTCGTCAACGCGGTGGCCGAGCGCGTCGACGATGGCTGGCTCGATCGCGAGGTGCCGCACGCCAATGTCGTGCTCGATTGCACCGACAACTTCGCGACGCGTCACGCGATCAATCGCGCGTGCGTCAAGCATCGGGTGCCGCTCGTGTCGGGCGCGGCGCTGCGCTTCGACGGGCAGATCAGCACCTTCGATTTTCGCAACGAAGCGTCCCCGTGCTACGCGTGCGTGTTTCCCGAAGATCAGCCGTTCGAGGAAGTTGCATGCTCGACAATGGGCGTGTTCGCGCCGACGGTCGGCATCATCGGTTCGATGCAGGCCGCCGAAGCGCTGAAGGTGATCGGCGCAATCGGCACGCCGCTCGTGGGGCGCCTGACGATGCTCGATTCGCTGCGCATGGAATGGAACACGATGCGCATCGCACGTCAGCCGGATTGCCCGGTGTGCGGCCACGAGCACGGGTCCTGAGTCGGTTCCCTGCTGCCCGTCCGATTGACGCTGAAAATCGAAAAACGCCGCACATGTGCGGCGTTTTTCGTCCAACGAGCGCGACGAAGCGCCCCGAGATTCAAACCAGCGCGACCCGCTTGAGCGCCGCCTGCACCTCTTCCGGCTCGAACGAAGCCAGCACGTCGGCCACCGGCTTCTCCAGCGTCTTCAGATGCGAGCGCAGGACCTCCTGCTTGACCTCGAGCAGCTGGCTCGGATGCATCGAAAACTCGGTGAGGCCCATGCCGAGCAACAGACGCGTCAACGCCGGGTCGCCCGCCATCTCACCGCACACCGAGACGGGCACGCCCGCGCGCTTCGCCTCGCGCAGCGTGAACGCGATCAGATGCAGCACGGCCGGATGCAGCGGATCGTACAAATACGCGACCGCGTTGTCCGCGCGATCGATCGCGAGCGTGTACTGAATCAGATCGTTGGTGCCGATCGACAGAAAATCGAGCCGCTTCAGAAACAGCGGCAACGCGATCGCGGCGGCCGGAATCTCGATCATCGCACCGACCTGCACGTTCGGATCGTACGCGATACCGGCGTCGTCGAGTTGACGCTTGGCTTCACGGATCAGATCGAGCGTCTGGTCGATTTCCTGCGCGTGCGCGAGCATCGGGATCAGGATCTTCACCTTCCCGAACGCCGACGCGCGCAGGATAGCGCGCAGCTGCGTGAGGAACATCTGCGGCTCGGACAGGCTCCAGCGAATCGCGCGCAAACCGAGGGCCGGATTCGCCGTCGTCTCATAGCCGTCGCCGCCCATCGAATCGAGCGGCTTGTCGGCGCCGACGTCGATCGTGCGGATCGTGACCGGCAGGCCGTTCATCAGCTCGACCGCGCGACGATACGCGCTGAACTGCGCCTCCTCTTCGGGCATCCGGTGCTTGTGATTCATGAACAGGAACTCGGTGCGGAACAGACCCACGCCGGTTGCGCCCGATTCGAGCGCCGCGCGCGCGTCGTCCGGCAACTCGATGTTCGCGCACAGTTCGATGCGCGTGCCGCACAGTGTTTGCGTCGGTGAGAACTTGAGCCGTTGCAGTTTGCGCTGCTCGAGCGCCTTCTCGCTTTGCCGGTACGAGTACTCCTCGAGCACGATCGGCGCAGGATCGACGATCACGATGCCGTGGTCGCCATCGACGATGATCAGATCGTCCTGGCGGATCAGCGCGCTCGCATGCTGCACGCCGACCGCGGCCGGAATGCCGAGGCTGCGCGCGACGATCGCGGTATGCGACGTGCGCCCGCCCAGATCGGTGACGAAGCCCTGGAACGTCTGTGTCTTGAACTGCATCATGTCGGCCGGCGCGATGTCGTGCGCGACCACGATCATCTCGTCGCATGCGCCATGCACGTTGCCGACGATGCCCGGCGCGCCCGCGAGCGCCTTCAACACGCGCTCGACGACCTGCTCGATGTCAGCCTTGCGCTCGCGCAGGTATTCGTCTTCGATCGTGTCGAAATGGCGCGACAGTCTGTCGAGCTGTTCGGTCAGCGCCCATTCGACGTTGTAGCGGCGCGTGCGGATCAGGTCGATGGTTTCCTGAACGAGCATGGCGTCGTTCAGGATCATCGTGTGAACGTCGATGAACGCGCCCACTTCGCTAGGAACATCCGCGGCGAGATCGGAGCGCAATGCGTTGAGTTCTTCATGCACGCGTTGCTGAGCCGCGCGAAAACGCTCGACCTCCCCTTCGATCTGGGCAGGTTCGATCAGATAGTGGTCTACGTCGAGTGCTGCCGGGGCGATCAGATAGGCCCGCCCGATGGCGATACCGCGTGACACGGGAATTCCATGCAGCGCGAATGACACGCGCACCTCCTCTAGTTGTGTGATGCCGCGGCAAACCGCTGCAATGCTCTCAGACCGTACCGGGCATTATAAATTCAGCGCCTTGTCGAAGCATGGCTGTGGTGTGTGCAGCGCAGCACGATTGAAAACGCATGTCGCCTTACGGACTCTTCCCCATGGCTTTCGCGCCGCTTCTATACCTCCGTTTGATGTCGATTAACAGCACGCCTCCCCAGATCCTCAGATATCGGCGACGAAAAAAAACCGCGGATCGCGCCGCGGCATTTTCGGGTTTCTGGATGGCAAAACGCGGCGGGCTTATTGACCTTCGCCGAATTTATCGGCGATCAGCTTCAAGAGGGCGTCCATCGCTTCCTTTTCGTCGGCGCCTTCGGTTTCGATCAGCACGGTACTGCCGATGCCCGCGGCCAGCATCATCACGCCCATGATGCTCTTCGCGTTGATGCGACGGCCATTGCGGCTCATCCAGATTTCCGCCTGGTAATTGCCCGCGAGTTGCGTCAACTTGGCCGACGCGCGCGCGTGCAGCCCCAGCTTGTTCACGATAGTCGTTTCCTGTTGCAGCATGTGATGGTCCGAAGCGCGGGTGAATGAAAGGGTAAAAGGTGACACTGCGAAAACGGCGGCGATGCGATTCGAGCCAGTGCGAAGCCGCCTGAATCTGTCGAAGCTTGCCTGCAAACCGGTTCGATTTACAGGCCGGGCGCGTCGGTCTTTTGCGTCAGATCGGCATCGGCCGGCAACGCGGGCACACAGTCGGCGGGCGCCGCGTCGGGCGGCAGCGCCGGCAGGCAAGCGGCCGCGCAGGCCGGCTGCGTGACCGGCTCCGCTGTAGCCGGTCCGATCGCGTGCACGCCCTTGGTCGCACCGGCGAGCGCCTTGTCGACCAGCGTGTCGAGCGGCGTCGCGCGATAGCAGACCGCGCGCACCAGCATCGGCAGATTGACGCCGCACAGCACGCGCACGTCCGGCACATTGGCAAGCCGGCCCGCGATGTTGGCCGGGGTCGCGCCGAACATATCGGTCAGCACCAGCGCGCCGTTCTCTTCCTTTAGCCGTGCGATTTCCGAATTCGCAAGCGCGACGACCTGCGCGGGATTGCAATCCGGCGACACGTCGATCACGCCGATACGCGCCGGCAAACCGCCATAAATGTGGGAAATGCAATCGCGCAACGCGGTGGCGAATGGAGCGTGCGCAATGATCAGAATGCCTGCCATATCAGCCTTACAGCGAAAGAACGGCCCCAAACCGTGGACCGGGACTCAAGCCCGGTTCGCCCTCACCCCGGACCGGCCGTGGGTCGCGAGAGCAAGAATGCATCGTTGGGCGAGCGGGCATTGTAGCAGCCTCATTTTCGTGCCAATTCCGACGACGCGCCTGACGCGGATCTACTACAGAGATTGGGGTCGCGGCCGGCCAATCAAGGCCGCTGCGCCGGCGTGGCACACGAGCGCCACGCGTCAGCCGACCGCGCGCTCCAGCGCGTCGACGAACATTGCGGCGACGTCGAAACCGGTCTGGTCCATGATCTCGCGGAAGCACGTCGGGCTCGTCACGTTCACCTCGGTGAGCCAGTCGCCGATCGCGTCGAGCCCAACCAGCAGCAAGCCGCGCGCCGCCAATACCGGCGCGAGGGTATCGGCGATCTTGCGATCGTGCTCGCTGAGCGACCGCGCCACGCCCAGTCCGCCGGCCGCCAGATTGCCGCGCACCTCATTACCCTGAGGAATGCGTGCGAGCGAGTACGGCACCGCTTCGCCGCCGATCAACAGGATGCGCTTGTCACCGTCCTTGATCTCGGGGATGAATTTCTGCGCCATCACCGTACGCGCGCCGTCGTGGCTCAGCATTTCGATGATCGAGCCGAGGTTCATGCCGGCCGCCTTCACGCGGAACACGCCCATGCCGCCCATGCCGTCGAGCGGCTTCAAGATCACATCGCCGTGCCGTTCGTGAAACGCGCGCAAGCGGGCCGGGTCGCGCGTGACCAGTGTCGGCGCGACGAATTGCGCAAATTCGCCGATCGCGAGCTTCTCCGAATGATCGCGAATCGCCTGCGGCTTGTTGAAGATGCGCGCGCCGCCACGCTCGGCCAACTCGAGCAACCACGTCGACGTCACGTATTCCATGTCGAACGGCGGGTCCTTGCGCATCACGACCGCGCCGAAGCTCGCCAGCGCGCGCGGCGCGGCGGCATCAGCGGCGAACCACACGTCACGATGCAGATCGGTGCTATCGCCGGTGATCGCGATGCGTTGCACGTTCGCCTCGACATCGCCGCCCGTCCACGCCAGATGCTTCGGCTCGCAGGTGTACACCGTGTGACCGCGGCGCGCCGCTTCGGCCATCATCGCGTAGGTCGTGTCTTTATAGATCTTGAAATGGCTGAGCGGATCGGCGATGAAAAGAATGTCCATGGAGGTTCCGGTGCGCCTGACAGGCGTGACAGTGTTCGTCAATATAGTCTTTGAAGACGGCGATGGCGGCACGCGTGCCGCCATCTTGCCGCGAGGGTTGGCTTAGACCTGGATCGCTTCGGGATCGGTCTTTTCGAGTTCGACCGATGCGGCGAGCAAGCCCAGCCGCGCGACGACGCCATACATATAGAAGCGGTTCGGCGGCGCCGCGCCAGGCTTCGCGTGCGCATCGGGCAGCGCCGTATGTTCGAAGCCGAGCGGCACGAAGTGCATGCCCGGCGCGTTCAGGTTCTGATCGCGCTCGCGGCTGCCGTGCACGCGATAGAAGCCGCCCACCACATACCGGTCGATCATGTAGACGACCGGCTCCGCAACTTCCTCGCCGATGCGCTCGAACGTGTACACGCCTTCCTGCACGATCACGTCGTGCACTTCCAGGCCGTCTTTGGTCGCCGCCATGCGCGTGCGTTCGCGCTTGGTGAGCGCGGCGACTTCCGACGCGTCGTGCACCGTCATCACGCCCATGCCGTAGGTGCCCGCATCGGACTTGATCACGACATACGGCTTTTCGGAGATGCCGTACTCGCGATACTTGCGCGCGATCTTCTTCAGCACGCCGTCGATCGCATCGGCAAGCGCTTCCTCGCCGGTGCGCTGCTGGAAGTCGACGCCCTCGACGTGCGCGAAGTACGGGTTGATCATCCACGGATCGATCTCGACCATCTTCGCGAACTTCTTCGCGACATCGTCATAACACGAGAAATGCGTCGACTTGCGACGCACCGCCCAGCCGGCATGCAGCGGCGGCAGCAGGTATTGCTCGTGCAGATTTTCAAGCACGGGCGGAATGCCGCCGGACAGATCGTTGTTCAGCAGGATCGAGCACGGGTCGAAGTTCTTCAGCCCAAGGCGCCGCTGCGAGCGCTCGAGCGGTTCGAGCACGAGCTTCTGCCCGTCGGACAGCGCGATCGTGACCGGACCGTTGATGGTTTCGTCGAGCGTGCCGAAGCGTACGTTCAGACCCGCCTGGCGCATGATCGACGCGAGCCGGGCGACGTTTTCGAGGTAGAACGCGTTGCGCGTGTGGCGCTCCGGAATCACCAGCAGATTCTTCGCGTCCGGGCAGATCTTTTCGATCGAGGCCATCGCGGCCTGCACCGCTAGCGGCAGCACTTCCTGCGGCAGATTATTGAATGCGCCGGGAAACAGATTGGTGTCGACCGGCGCGAGCTTGAAGCCCGCGTTACGCAAATCGACGGAACAGTAGAACGGCGGCGTGTGCTCCTGCCATTCGAGCCGGAACCAGCGTTCGATAGCGGGCGTGGCGTCGAGGATCTTCCGCTCGAGGTCGAGCAGCGGGCCGTTTAACGCCGTAACTAGGTGCGGAACCATTGATCACTCGCAGACTGGAGAAAAAAGATTGTAGAGCAAATGCTTTGTCCATTTGGGGACGGTTTCTCCATTCGCAAGCAGACTCGAATGCATTCTCCCTATCTCGATGATAGGCGCGGAAAATTACCGTTCGCAACCCATTCAGCAAGAAAAAAGCCCGCCATGAAGGCGGGCCAAAATCGCTGCGCTTGCCAACCATTTTCGTGATCCGGCGAGCCCGCAGCGCGAGCCCGCGAAGCCTTGGCTGGTTTTCCGTTATTCGACGTGCTCGCCGTGCAGGCTCACGTCGAGGCCTTCGCGCTCCTGCTCTTCGGTCACGCGGATGCCCATCACCATGTCGATGATCTTCAGCAGCACGAAGCTCACCACGCCGCTGTAGGCCAGCGTCGTCAGCACGCCCTTGGCCTGCAGGATCACGCTACCGTCCGCGCCACCGATGTCCTTGACCGCGAACACGCCAGTGAGCAGCGCGCCTACGATCCCGCCCACGCAGTGCACGCCGAACGCGTCGAGCGAATCGTCGTAACCGAATTTGTGCTTGAGCCACGTGGCCGACCAGAAGCAGACCACACCCGCGACGATACCGATCACGAGCGCACCGAGCGTGCCGACGAAGCCCGACGCCGGCGTCACCGCCACCAGCCCCGCGACCGCGCCCGATACGATACCCAGCACCGACGGCTTACCCTTGGCCGCCCATTCGGCGAACATCCACGCGAGCGCCGCCGCGGCGGTCGCCACTTGCGTGGCAAACATCGCGAAGCCCGCACGGCCGTCCGCTGCGACGGCCGAGCCCGCGTTGAAGCCGAACCAGCCGACCCACAGCATCGCGCCACCGATCAGCGTGAGCGTCAGGTTGTGCGGCGCCATGGCTTCCTTCCCGTAACCGATGCGCTTGCCGAGCACCAGACAGCAGACCAGACCCGCGATACCCGCGTTGATGTGCACCACCGTGCCGCCCGCGAAGTCGAGGATGCCCGCGCTAGCCAGCCAGCCGGTCGGTTCCCACACCATGTGCGCGATCGGCGAGTAGACGATGATCGACCACAGCGTCATGAACACCAGCATTGCCGAGAACTTCATGCGGTCCGCGAACGCACCGGTGATCAGCGCCGGCGTGATGATCGCGAAGGTCATCTGATAGACGAAGTAGACCGTCTCGGGGATCGTCGGCGCGAGGTGGCTGACGGTCAGCGTCGTGGCCTTGTCGCCCTTGATGTAGTTCATGCCCGCCATGAACACGCGCGAGAAGCCGCCGATGAACGGGCCGCCCGGCGTGAATGCGAGGCTGTAGCCGATCACGGTCCAGACGATCGTCACGACGCAGGTGATCGCGAAGCTCTGCATCAGCGTCGCGAGCACGTTCTTCTTGCGGACCATGCCGCCGTAGAACAGCGCGAGGCCCGGGATCGTCATGAACAGCACGAGCGCGGTCGAGGTCAGCATCCACGCGGTGTCGCCGGAGTTGATCTTCGATGAATCGACCGAGAACGGCGCAGTTGGCGCAGCCGGCGCGGCGGCCGATGCGTCGCTGGCGGCCGCGGCGCTCGCGGCCGGCGCCGGGGCAGCGGCTGCAGCCGAGGCGTCCGGTGCCGGCGCGCTCGCCGTCGTATCGGGGGCGGAAGCGGCTGCGGGAGCGGACGCATCGTCCGCGAGGGCGGTGCCGACACCGCCCGCAAGCAGCGAGCCGGCCATCAGCAGGGACATCATGAGTTTGCGCATCTTGGTTTTCCTCTTGTCGCTATCCGTATCTTTATGCTCTGGTCTTTTACAGTGCGTCCGCGCCGGTCTCGCCGGTGCGAATCCGAACCACTTGTTCGATCGGCGTGACGAAGATCTTGCCGTCGCCGATCTTGCCGGTGCGCGCGGCGCGCTCGAGCGCCTCGATCGCCTGGTCGACGATGTCGTCCGACACCGCCGCTTCGATCTTCACCTTCGGCAGAAAATCGACGACGTATTCGGCGCCCCGATACAGCTCGGTGTGACCCTTCTGCCGCCCGAAGCCTTTGACTTCCGTCACCGTGATGCCCGACACGCCTATGGCCGACAAGGCTTCGCGCGCTTCATCCAGCTTGAACGGCTTGATGATTGCGGTAATGAGTTTCATGAAATCCTCGCTAGTTGTTGCTGATTCGTTGCTAACTCGTTGCGTACCCGTGACCACAGTCTCCTGCGCTACCGGTCGATGCGCCCTGGCAGTGCGCGCGGGGCAGTAACAGCAACTCCTATGCCATGTTGTGTTGGACCGCGCGTCGCGCCCGTGGCGCAGCGCGCCAGGGCGGCCTTGTCCGGACGGCCAGCGGCGCGGTGGGCGGTGGCGCGGCCGGGGGATCGTTGCTAGAGTGTTCGAACGCTCTGAACGCGGCGGCGCGCACCAAAGTCGCTCACGCGGCCGCGGCAGCGAATGCGCCGCGCACCAGCATCGCCCATTCGCCGCAATGGGGCATAGACGCCACGAAACATGCACTTTTTTTGTGCAGCAAGGGGAACACGATGAAACAACCAAACGACGTTTTTAACGACTTCCAGGCTCGCGTCAGCGGTCTGTTCAAGAATTCGCCGGCCAAGGATGTTGAGCGCAACGTCAAGGCCATGCTGTCGCAGGGATTCTCGAAGCTCGATCTGGTCACGCGCGAGGAATTCGATACGCAGACTCAGGTGCTCGTGCGTACGCGCGCGCGCCTCGAAGAACTCGAGCGCCGCGTCGCCGAGCTCGAGCAGAAGCTGCCGCTTACGCAGACGCCGTAAGCGCTGCGCGCAGCCACCAAGCTGCCGCAGTGCCACACATCACCGGCAAGCGGGCCGTGACGTCATCAGGGTTATAGGGGACTGCGCGCGTCTTGAGCGCGTCGTCCGACGGGAGGAATATGTCGCTTGCCGTGGTGCGCAGCCGCGCGCCGGCCGCTGGCCGCGCGCCAGAGGTGACCGTCGAGGTTCACCTCGCCAATGGACTGCCGTCGTTTTCCATCGTCGGCCTGCCCGACCTGGAAGTGCGCGAGAGCCGCGAGCGCGTGCGCGCCGCGCTGCAGAACTGCGGTTTCGATTTCCCGGTCCGCCGCATCACCGTCAACCTGGCGCCCGCCGATCTACCGAAGGAATCCGGCCGTTTCGATTTACCGATCGCGCTCGGCATCCTCGCCGCAAGCGGGCAGATTCCGGCCAAATCGCTGCTGCATCGGGAGTTTGCTGGCGAGCTGTCGTTGACCGGCGCGCTGCGGCCGATGCGAGGCGCGTTCGCGATGGCGTGCGGCACCGCGCGCGGCGCTCTGCCGCGCGCTGGCGCCGCCGATGCCGACGCTTCGTCTGAAACGCGTTCTGCGTTGCCGGCCGGCGTCGATCAACTAGCCGGACAGACCGTCCACACCCCGCAGCTTTATCTGCCCGCCGCGAGCGCGGCGGAAGCGGCGCTCGTGCCCGGCGTCGACGTGCTCGGCGCAGCCGATTTGCCGTCGCTATGCGCGCATCTGGCAGGTTCGCCGGATGCGCGTCTGAGCCCCATCGCCGCACCTAAGCCCGGCGGGCACGCCGCCGCCACACTGCCGGACATGGCCGATGTGATCGGCCAGCGCGCCGCCCGGCGCGCACTCGAAGTCGCTGCGGCCGGCGGCCACCACGTGTTGCTGATCGGGCCACCCGGCGCCGGCAAGTCGATGCTCGCGGCACGCCTTCCAGGCCTGCTGCCACCCATGACCGACGACGAAGCGCTCGCCTCCGCGGCGTTGCTGTCGGCGAGCCGGATCGGCTTCAAGCCGTCGCAGTGGCGGCAGCGGCCGTTTCGCGCGCCGCATCATTCGTCGAGCGCGGCGGCGCTGGTCGGCGGACGCAATCCGCCTCAGCCAGGCGAGATCACGCTCGCGCATCTGGGCGTGCTCTTTCTGGATGAGCTCCCCGAATTCGATCGCGTGGTGCTCGAAACGCTGCGCGAGCCGCTCGAAGCCGGCCGCATCACGATTTCGCGCGCCGCCTGGCAGGCGGATTTCCCCGCCGCCTGCCAACTGATCGCCGCAATGAACCCGTGCCCGTGCGGCTGGCGCGGCGATCCGGGCGGGCGCTGCCGCTGCACACCGGAAGTCGCCGCGCGCTATCTGCGTAAATTGTCGGGACCGCTGCTCGACCGCATCGACATCCAGCTCGAGATTCCGGCGCTGACCGCCACCGAACTCGCGGCCCGCACCGTCACCGCTGGCGAAGCGAGCGCGGCGATCGCACAGCGCGTGAGCGCTGCGCGCGAGCGGCAACTCGCCCGGCAAGGCAAGACCAACCGCGAGTTGGACGGACGGGAGGTCGACGACGTGTGCCGCCCGGACGCATCGGGCGAAGCGCTGCTGCGCGAAGCCGGCGAGCGCTTCGGCTGGTCGGCGCGCGCGTACTACCGGGTGTTGAAGGTCGCGCGCACCGTCGCGGACTTGGCTGGCGCGGCGATGCCAAGCGCCGCGCAAGTCGCCGAGGCGATTCAATACCGCCGCGCTTTTGGCTCGTTATGAGGAGAAAAATCTACTGTCAAGACTTGACTTATTCACACGTCCACGATCCTGATAGATTTTGATACAACTAACAGGCGGATAAATGCGCATCGTTGTAACGCCTTGATTTTATTGCATTTTAAAAAACGTCGCGCGCCCCCGAAATTTGACGGAAGGCCCGCCCGATGGGCTTTCGCGGCCATTGAGGCCGAGTTCTCAACAGAGTTATCCACAGGTTGCGCAAGCACGTCCAAAAGCTCAACGAAAACCGGTAATTAGCGCGCAAACCTGCGAAGGAACTTTCACTGCGCTCAACACTCTCGGGCGTGCCGGATCGGCCAAAAATACCACGTTCAGTACAGCTGGAAAGACGAGAAAAATTGATCGACCTGGTCTTGCGGCAGCGGTTGATCGGCGATGATCGCCGCCTGGTACACATGCCGGCCGCGCGCGACGAGCCGCGCATACACGATGCGGGTCTCGTGTTTGGCGCCGGCGGCGCCGCTCACCGTCATCTCCAGGCCGAGTGTCTTGCCGCCCGCGGCCAGCGGAACCTGCACGGCATGAGCATCGGGCGTCGCCCCGACGTTGCGTGCCAATCCGGCGCGCAGGAAAGCAAGCGCGGCGCGCTGCGTCGCATCGCTGTCGTCGGGCAGCATCACGGTGCCGACCGCGAATACCGCATTGCCGGCTTCGGCCGTCTGCATCGCCATCTGCATCGGTGTACCGCCGATCTGCACCGCGCGCTGGTCGTTGCCCGGCTTGGCAGGGAAGTCGACCGTGTAGCCCTTGTCGTTGTTCATCACGGTGCGCCAGTCGAAGGTCGGCGAGCAAGCGCTGATCGCGACGCCGACAGTCAGCGCCGCCGCCGCTGCGCCGATCCTGGTTCGGACACGACCGGGTCGCATCAAGGCAGGAGAAACAAGGCTCGCCAGATGAAAGACGCCCGCGTGGCGGGCGCACCATCGGCTGATCAACGGAAGACGCCACGACACGCGGGCAACTAAACAGCGGACGCGAAGAACGGTTCGGAGCATGGGACGGAAGATTGGGCTTGCGAAGCGTAAAGCGCCATTATCCGCTGATCGACTGGCGGCCCGGCGTGCAGCGCGGCGCCGTCGCGCCATTCCGGCGCAATCGCCGCCTTGGAGCTACAATGGCAAAGCTGTTCAGCAATGGCCCGAGCGCCAACACACCGACCCATTGTTCCGCGCCGCGCGCGACTCACGAGGTTCCGTTCATGAGCTCCAATTCAACGACCGCCACCCGGCGCACGAACCCGCTTCGCTATCTGATTGCGGTGGCCGTGGCCATTGCGCTCGCCATTGCCGGTTATTTCGCGTTTGCCGGCCAGCAGCGCGTGCCTGACGCAACCTTCACCTTGCTGTCGGGGCAGAAGCTCACGACCGCGGACCTGAAAGGCAAGGTTTATCTCGTCAACTTCTGGGCGACGAACTGCGACACTTGTATGAAGGAAATGCCGCAGATGGTCGAGACCTATAACCGCTTCAAGGGCCAGGGCCTCGAATTCGTCGCGGTGGCGATGAACTACGATGCGCCGATGTACGTGACCAACTACACGCAAACGCGTCAGTTGCCGTTCAAGGTCGCCATGGACGACGGCTCGGCCGCCAAGCAGTTCGGCAACGTGCAGCTTACGCCAACCACCTTCGTCGTCGATAAAGACGGCAGGATCCTGAAGCGCTATGTCGGCGAGCCGCAGTTCGCGGAACTCGACCAGTTGCTCGCGAAAGCCCTGAAGGCTAGCTCGGCTTGAGCCGGCTCCAGCCGATCCCGTACGCGCTGGCGCAATCTCCCGCGCCGGCGCCTCCTCCTCACCGCTCCCCTTCCCCTTTGGCCGCAAGGCTATATCGCTTGATCTTCTCGTAGAGCGTCGCCTTGCCGATCTGCAGACGGTCCGCCGCTACCGCGACCACGCCGCCCGCCTGCTCCAACGCCTCGGCGATCATCGCGCGCTCAAACTGCTCGACCCGCTCCTTCAGCGGGTGAGCGGCGCCGTCATCATCGGCGAACGACAGCACCGGTTCATCGATGATGCCCAGCACGAAGCGGTCGGCGGCATTGCGCAGTTCGCGCACGTTGCCCGGCCAGTCGCGCTGCATCAGGCTCGTACGCTGGCGATCGGTGAGCATCGGCGCCGGCCGCTGATATCGAACGGCCGCGTCGAGCAGGAAATGCTCGAACAGCGGCACGATGTCCTCGCGGCGCTCGCCCAAAGGCGGCAGCGAGATCGTCACTACGTTGAGCCGGTAGAGCAGATCGCGCCGGAACGAGCCATCCGCGACGTGCTCCGCCATGTCGCCTTTGGCGGCCGCGACCACGCGGCAATTGACGCGAATCGGCTGATTCGAGCCGAGCCGTTCGAGCACGCCGTCCTGCAGCACGCGCAGCAGCTTGACCTGCAGCGCGAGCGGCATGCTCTCGATCTCGTCGAGAAACAGCGTGCCGCCCGACGCATGTTCGAGCTTACCGACCCGCCGTTTGGCCGCGCCGGTGAACGCGCCCGGTTCATAGCCGAACATCTCCGATTCGAACATCGGCTCGGGCAAAGCGCCGCAATTCACCGCGATGAACGGCTTGTCACGCCGCGGCGACAGCTCGTGCAAGCTACGCGCGATCAGCTCCTTGCCCGCGCCGGTATCGCCGTTGATCAACACCGACGCATCGGTCGGCGCCACGTTGGCGATCAGCCGCCGCACCTGCTCGATCGCCGGACTGCGGCCGATGATGCGCGGCGCGACCGCGTTCTGCCCGGCCAGCTCACGGCGCAGCGCGAGGTTTTCAAGCATCAGGCTGCGGCGCTCGAGCGCGCGCCGCACGGTTTCGATCAGGCGATCGGACGCAAACGGCTTTTCGATGAAGTCGTAGGCGCCGTCGCGCATCGCCTGCACGGCCATCGAGATATCGCCGTGGCCGGTGACCAGAATTACCGGCACGTCGGGCGCGCGCTCGTGGCACTGCGCGAGCAGATCGAGACCGCTCGCGCCGGGCAGCCGGATATCGCTGACGATCACGCCGGAAAAGTCGGCGTTGATCAGCTTCGCCGCCGCTTCGACGGACGCATGGCCGATCACGTCGAAGCCAGCCAGCTGCAGGCTCTGCACGCTCGCGCGCCGCACCAGTTCGTCGTCTTCGATGTACAGCACTTGCAGGCCGTCGTTCATTGCGTGTTCCGTGTGATGCGTCGGTGAAATCAGAAGCCCGCGATCAGCGGATCGTGCGACGGGTCGGTCTGCACGCGCGCGCGACGCAGCGTCAACACGAATAATGCACCGCCGTGCGGCGCGTTGCGCGCGACGATCGAGCCGCCGCAATCTCGCGCGATCGACGACGAAATCGCGAGGCCAAGGCCGAGCCCTTGGCCCATCTCCTTCGTCGTGAAAAACGGTTCGAAGAGGCGCGGCAGCACGTCGTCGGGGATGCCGGGTCCGTTGTCGCCCACCGCGATCGACAGGTCCGCGTCGCCGGCCTCGACCTCGACCGTGATGCGCGGCGGGTTCGCGCCGGCGGTCGCGTCGAGCGCGTTGCCAAGCAGGTTGATCAGCACCTGTTCGAGTCGCAGGTCGTCGCAATTCGCGACCAGCTCCGGATGATCGTCGGCGAGATTCAACGGCCTGCGCGCGCCGTCTGCTGCATCGGCGGCTTCAGCGTCGGCGTCGGTCTCCGCATCGATCAGCACGAACTCGAGCTCGACGCCTTGCAGGCGCTTCTGTAGCAACGCGACGACGTTGCGCAGCGCCCGCACGATCGACGCACGCGCGCTGCGCGGCCGTGCGCGGCCGACGAACAGCTTCAGCTGGTTCGTGATCTTGCCCATGCGCTCGGTGAGCGCCGCGATTGCTTCGAGGTTCTCGCGCGCCGATGCCTGGTCGCCGCGTTCGAGCAGCACGCGCGTGTTGTCCGAGAAACTGCGCAGCGCGGCAAGCGGCTGGTTCAGCTCGTGCGTGATGCCGGCCGCCATCTGGCCGAGCGCGGCGAGCTTGCTCGCCTGGATCAGCTCGTCGTGTGCGGCGCGCAACTCCTGCTCGGCACGCGTGCGCTCGGCAACTTCCCTGTGCAACTGCTCGTTCGCCTCGGACAGATCGGCGGTGCGCTCGGCGACGCGCTCGTTCAGCTCGGCGTACGCCTTCTGCAGCAGCGCGCGGCTGCGCATCATTTCGCGCAAACGCGCGCGCCGCATGCGCCAGTAGAACGCGAGCAGCACCAGCGACACATAGCCGAAGCCGGTCATCACGGTCGCCTTGCGCGCGTCGGCATCGACTGGATCGACCGGCAACATCGTGATCAGATGCCAGTCCGGCTCGCCCATGCCGTGCCGCGACGCGAGGTAGCGCGGCGCGGCGCGCCCGCCGCCGACGCGCAGGATCTGCGCATTGCCTTCGAGGATGCGCTCGACCGTCACCGGCAGCGGCTCGATCGGTTGCTGCGCGTACTGGCGCGTCTGGTAGATCGAATTGGCAATCTGGCCCGGCAGCGGCCGGATCGTGTGGTACTTCCATGCCGGCACCGACGACAGGAAGATCACGCCATGATCGTCGGTGACGACGAGCGGCTCGGTCGCGTCGACGCCCAGAAACCATTCGAGATCGAGCTTGACGACCGCCACACCGACGATCTTGCCGTCGCGCCGCACGGGCTGCGAGATGTAGTAGCCGGGTGCCTGCGAAATCGTGCCGATGCCAAAGAAGCGGCCGACGCCGCCCTTCACCGCATCGACGAAATACGGCCGAAACTGATAGCCGGCGCCGACGAAGCTGCCCGGCCCGCGCCAGTTGCTGGCGGCGACGCAGTAGCCGTCGAGCGAAATGATGTAGGTGACCGTCGCGCGCGCGTGGCGGTTCAGATCCTCGAGATAGAGATTCGCGCGCTTGACGTTGGCGGGGCTCGGATCGATCAGCACGTCCTGCACGATCGGATGCTCGGCGAGCAGATAAGGCAGCGATTCGTAGCGCTCTAGCGTGCTCTTCAGCGCGCTCGCGGTGCGCTCGCCGCGCACGACGGCATTGCGCCGCAGCGTCTCGACGCCGCCTTTCCAGGCGAGGCTGTAGGTGAGCCAGCATGCCGCCACGAGCCCGGCTGCGAGCGCGAAGAGAATCAGCAGGCGGCGGGTCACGTTGGCGCGGTCCGATCGATGGGAATCAGACATTGTTGCATAGGGCGGCAAGTAGACGCCGCCATACGCGTCGGAAGAACGCGCGGACGCCGGTTTCATCAGCAGGCGTCCGCGCTGATCACGACAGGGTTGGCAAGGCGCGGCTCAGACGCCGGCCGGCTCTTTGACCACCACATCGCCGCGCAGCACCTTGTTGAGCTTGCTGCGATCGAGTTCCTTCTCCCAGGCCGACACGACGACCGTCGCGACACCGTTGCCGACGATGTTCGTCAGCGCGCGGCACTCGCTCATGAAGCGGTCGATGCCTAGGATCAGCACCATGCCCGACAGCGGAATCGTCGGCACGACGGCAAGCGTCGCCGCGAGCGTGATGAAGCCTGCGCCGGTCACGCCGCTCGCGCCCTTCGAGGTCAGCATCGTCACCGCGAGCAGCGTCAGCTGCTGGCCCCAGCTGAGGTCAGTGTTGGTCGCCTGAGCGATGAACAGCACCGCCATCGTCATGTAGATGTTGGTGCCGTCGAGGTTGAACGAGTAGCCGGTCGGCACCACGAGGCCCACCACCGAGCGCGAGCAGCCGAGATTTTCGAGCTTCAGCATCAGTTGCGGCAGCGCGGCTTCGGACGAACTCGTGCCGAGCACGATCAGCATTTCCTCCTTGATGTACGCAACGAAGCGCAGGATGTTGAAGCCCACCATCCGCGCGATCGCGCCGAGCACGACCACCACGAACACGATCGAGGTCAGATAGAACGTGCCGACCAGCTTGAGCATCGGCAGCAGCGAGCCGATGCCGTACTTGCCGATCGTGAAGGCCATCGCGCCGAACGCACCGATCGGCGCGAGCTTCGTGATGATGCGCACCATCCCGAACAGGATGTGCGAGAGCCCTTCGATGAAGTTCGTGACGGGCTTGCCCTTGTCACCGGCCGTCGCGAGCACGGCGCCGAACAGCAGCGCGATCAGCAGGATCTGCAGGATTTCGCCCTGCGCGAACGCCGACGAGAGCGTGTCCGGAATGATGTGCATGAAGAAGTCGACCGTCGACTGGCCGTGCGCCTTCGCCGCATACGACGCGACCGCGCGGCTGTCGAGCGAGGCCGGGTCGACGTTGAAGCCGGCGCCGGGCCGCAGCAGGTGCGTGGCGGCAAGGCCGAGCACCAGCGCGAACGTCGACACGATCTCAAAGTACAACAGCGCCTTGCCGCCGACGCGTCCCACCTTCTTCATGTCTTCCATGCCGGCGATGCCCGTCACGACCGTGCAGAAGATGATCGGACCGATCACCATCTTGATCAGCTTGATAAAGCCGTCGCCGAACGGCTTCATGTCGACGGCCAGGTTCGGGTAGAAATGCCCCAGTACGATGCCGATGATGATCGCCGCGATCACCTGGACGTACAGCACTTTATGGATAGGTTTCTTCACGATGATTCCTGCGAGGGAAATGAGCTGATGACTCGCCGCGAGCGCGACACGCGAACGAAACGTCGTCGCGCGGGCGCACGTTAGCGAGCCGCTGCAAAGACGACGGATTCAGAAATACCGGGAAGGGAAATCGGACATCGTTGTCTCCTTGCTTTTTTGTCGGGCCGTGGCGGCCACGCGCTTTGTTTTGCAAGGTCGATGCCAGTTCGATATCGGCCGAATAGCCTTGATTTTTATGGGTTTTCCGCCGACGCTCGGCGCCCGTCGTCCGGGTTTCCGGAAATCCGGACGACCGCTGTCGGAGAATCCGGAATCCATCGCGCGCGGGGTTGCGGGAAAACCCGCAGGGGTTTGTGCGGAGCCTGCGAGCGCGATGTCAGCTCAACAAGTCGAGCCGATCCGAGCAGATCATGTCGACACCCCATTGTTCAAGCAATCGCGCGCGCGCCGGGTCGTTCACCGTATAGGCGAGCACGCGCAGCCCGCTCGCGCGGATCTGCGCGACCAGCGGCTCACTCAGATAGCGGTGGCTCGCATGCAGCGACACGCAGTCGAGCTCGCTCACGATGCGCAGCCAGTCCGCCGGCACCTGTTCGAACAGCATCCCGCGCGGCAGCGACGGCGCGGCATCGCGCGCGGCGGCCAGCGCCTCGAACGAAAACGACGACAGCAGCGGTGGCGTCTGCCCTCTCCACAGCGCGAGCGCGCCTTGGGCGACCAGCGTGCCGGTGATGACTTCGCGGCCGGGACACGGCTTGATCTCGATGTTGGCGGCGATGCCGTCGCGCGCGCAACGCTCGGCGGCGTCGGCCAGCGTCGGCAGCCGCGTGCCGACGAACTGCGCCCCGCGCCACGCGCCGGCATCCAGAGCGGCGAGTTCCTGCCATGTGTGAGTGGCCGCCGGCCCGCGGCCGTTGGTCGTGCGATCGAGCGTGTCGTCGTGCAGCAGGAACAGCGCATTGTCGGCGGACAGCTTCGCGTCGAATTCGACCATACGATAGCCGTAGCGCACGCAGGCGTCGAAACCGGCCAACGTGTTTTCCGGTGCGAGCGTACCGCCGCAGCGATGCGCGATCAGCCGCGGATAAGGCCATGGTGCGGAGTTCCCGCGATCGATCCTAATTGCCACGTGTCGTTTCCTTGCTGATCGAGGATCGGTCCAAGTAAAAAGCCCGCATCGGCGGGCTTTTTCGTTTTTGCGCTTGCGTGAAGCGAGACGCCTGCGCGTCAGACCACGCCGGCTCCGTGCGCCTGCACGTCGGCGTGATAACTGGAACGAACCATTGCACCCACCGCGGCGTGCGTGAAACCCATCTTGTACGCCTCGTCCTCGTACATCCGGAAGGTATCCGGATGCACGTACGCGCGCACCGGCAAATGGTGCTCCGACGGCTGCAGGTACTGGCCGATCGTCAGCATGTCGACGTCGTGCTCGCGCAGATCGCGCATCACCTGCAGGATCTCCGCTTCGGTTTCGCCGAGGCCGACCATCAGGCCCGACTTGGTCGCGACGTGCGGATGCAGCGCCTTGAAGTCCTTCAGCAGCTTCAGCGAATGCGCGTAGTCCGACCCAGGACGCGCTTCCTTGTACAGACGCGGCACTGTTTCGAGGTTGTGATTCATCACGTCGGGCGGCGCGGCGTTCAGAATGCCGAGCGCGCGATCGAGGCGGCCGCGGAAGTCCGGGGTGAGGATTTCGATGCGCGTTTGCGGCGACAGCTCGCGCGTCTGACGGATACATTCGACGAAGTGCGCCGCGCCGCCGTCGCGCAGATCGTCGCGGTCGACGCTGGTAATCACGACGTACTTCAGCTTCAGCGCGGCAATGGTGCGTGCGAGGTTGGCCGGTTCGTCGGCGTCGAGCGGATCGGGACGGCCATGACCGACGTCGCAGAACGGGCAGCGGCGCGTGCACTTGTCGCCCATGATCATGAAGGTCGCGGTGCCCTTGCCGAAACATTCGCCGATGTTCGGGCAGCTCGCCTCTTCACACACCGTGTGCAGGTTGTGCTCGCGCAGGATCTGCTTGATCTCGTAGAAGCGAGAATTGCCGGTAGCCGCCTTCACGCGGATCCAGTCCGGCTTCTTCAGTTTTTCGATCGGGACGACCTTGATCGGGATGCGCGCGGTCTTGGCTTGCGCTTTCTGCTTCGCGGTGGCGTCGTAGGCGGCGGGGGTCGGCGCGCCTTCGGGCGCGGAGGTGGCTGCTGCGGAATTCGCGGTTACGTCAGTCATTCGTTCGATCCAGTCAGGCGGTGAGCGCACCGGCCTGCGGTTGGGCGACGGCCGCGGGATTGCCGTCGAGGTTTGCGGTGAGACTTGCTGCGAGGGTGCGGGCCACGTCGTCCCAGCCGGCGGCGACGCCGAGCGCCGCCATGTCGACCGTTGCGAGCCCCGCGTAGCCGCATGGATTGATCGCGAGAAACGGCCGCAGGTCCATATTCACGTTCAGACTCACGCCGTGATAGCTGCAGCCGTTGCGGATTTTCAGGCCGAGCGCGGCGATCTTGGCGCCGGCATGCGGCCCGGCGTCGAGCCCGGGCGCCACATAGATACCGGGGGCGCCCGCCTTGCGTTCTCCGGCGAGATTATACGCCGCCAAGGTGTCGATCACGGCCTGCTCGATCCGGGTGACCAGCTCACGCACCATCAGCTTGCGCCGGCGCAGGTCGAGCAGCAGATAAGCGACCACCTGCCCGGGCCCGTGATAGGTGATCTGCCCGCCGCGGTCGACCTTGACGAGAGGAATGTTGCTGTCGGCCGCGAGCAGGTGGGCCGGATCGCCGGCCTGGCCGAGCGTGAAGACGGGCGGATGTTCGACGAGCCAGATCTCGTCGGGGGTGTCGGCGGTGCGGGCGTCGGTGAACGCGCGCATCGCGTCGAAACTGGCTTCGTAAGGTTCGCGGCCGAGCCAGCGCAGCGTGGGCGGCTCGATGGCAGGCGAAGGAGACGGAGAAACCGGGGCGGCGCACATGATTTCGCGAGTTTACCGAAATCTGCAAAACCGCGCCCGGGCATCGGGAAGCTGGGCGGCGGAGCTGGCGCGCTGCCGGCCCCGTCGTCATGCGCGGTTTTTGCGCCGCACCGCCTTTAAACCGTGCGCCAGCCGCCGCGCACGCGCATCATCCAGCGCTCGCCGATGCGCGCGAGCCAGTTCACCGCGCGCTCGTCGCAGCGCGTCGGCACGGAGAACGCTACCTTCGCGAACGTGGCGCCCTCGGCGCTGAGCCAGAGTCGCTCGCCGCGCCGCAGATGCAGCGTCTGGCCGGGCTGCAGCCAGTAGTCCATCGTGTCGTCGCTGCGCGTGACCCACACCGCGCCGCCTTGCGCTCGCAACTTCGTGCTGCGTGCGACCTTCAGCGACAGCGTGTCGCCAGTGCGGATTTCATACGCAATGCTAGAGGAAATTTCTCGCATGATGCCCTCGCCAAAAATCGTTTCATGACTAGAATCCTAGGTGCAGCAAGGACCTGGACAAAACGATCAATTTTCACGGCTATGTGAGAAATATTGCGATGGATCTTCGTCAACTCCCCGCCCTGAACGCGGTCAAGGCGTTCGAAGCCGCGGCCCGCCACGAGAGCTTCTCGCGCGCCGCCGACGAGCTCTTCGTTACGCACGGCGCGGTCAGCCATCAGATCCGCGCGCTCGAGGCCGAGCTCGGCGTCTCGCTGTTCGTGCGCGACGGCAAGCGCGTGCGCCTCACCGACACCGGCCGTCGCTATGCCGCCAAGGTGCGCGCCGCGCTGATGGAGCTCGCCGACGCCACCCGAGCGATCCGCGCCGGCGACCGCGAGCGGCGCCTCGTCATATCGATGCTGACGTCGTTCGCGGCGCGCTGGGTGACGCCGCGCATCGGCAGCTTTATCGAGGCACATCCGCAGTGGGATCTCGAGCTGCTGACCACCAATGCGCTAACGGACTTCGCGCGCGACGACGTCGACGTCGCGATCCGCTTCGGCTTCGGCAAATATCCGGGGCTGCACGCGGAGCTGCTGCTCGACGAGATTTTCTTCCCGGCGTGCTCGCCCAACTTCAACGGCGGCAGGCTGCCGCAAACCCCCGCCGATCTCGCCAAAGTGCCGCTGCTGCGCTCCGACGACGAACTATGGCGCCCGTGGTTCGACGCGGCCGGCCTCGCCGACTGGCCCGAGCCGAAACGCGGCGTGATGTATCAGGATTCGTCCAATCTGCTGCAGGCGGCCGTCGACGGCCAGGGGGTCGCGCTGACGCGCCGCTCGCTCGCGATGCACGAAATCGCGGCAGGCCGGCTCGTGCGGCTGTTCGATGTGGATGGGCCAAGCCCTTGGCAATACTATTTCATCTGCCCGCCGCAGATGCTCGGGACCGCGCGGGTCAAAGCGTTTCGCGACTGGTTGTTCGACGAGGTGGGACGCTTCAGGCAGTTGTTCGACCGCGCCTGCGAGGCGGGTCCCGCGGCGAGTGCGCGCCTTGCGGCGGAGCAAACGCCGGCGGACGCGTTGCGCGTCGCGCCGTGAGGTGAAAATTCCTTTGCGGCGTTACAGCACGACCTTGACCATCGGATGGCCGGTCAACGCGCGATAGATGTCGTCGAGGTGCGCGCGACTCGTCGCGCGCACGTGGACGGTCAACCCGGTGTACGTGCCGCTGCTCGACGGCCGCGTCTCGACGCGCGACGCATCGACGTCGCCGTCGAACCGGCGCACCACTTCGACGATCGTCGCGGCAAACTCGGGGTGCGACTTGCCCATGATCTTGATCGGGAAATCGCAGGGGAATTCAAACAGTGAGTCGTTCTCGGGATTCATTCTCTGCTCCTTCTTGCGCCGCGGTAGCTTGCGCTGCCTTGGCTCGCTGATACGCCGCATACAGCGCCGCAAACACCGCGCCCGGCTGGCCCGCGCCGACCGGTGTGCCGTCGAGCCGCGTGACCGGCAGCACCTCCTTGGTCGCCGAGCTGACGATGATTTCATCGGCCGCCCGCACTTGCGCCTCGGTGATGTCGCGCGCCTCGAACCGGATGCCGCATTCGGCCGTCAGTTCCTCGATGAGCCCATAGCGGATGCCTTCGAGAATCTTGTTGCTGCGCGGCGGCGCGGCCAGCACGCCATCCTTGACGATCCACACGTTCGACGACGACCCTTCGGTCAGCAAACCATCGCGGAACTGCAGCGTCTCGAAGGCGTCGTTTTCGGCCGCGTATTGGGCCATCAGCACGTTGCCGAGCAGCGACACCGACTTGATGTCGCAATTGAGCCAGCGACGATCCTCGGCACTCACGCACGCGACACCGCTCGCGCGCTGCGCGGCGTCGGGCAGGCTCAGCGCGGTGACCATCACGAACACGGTCGGCTTCACGCCGGCCGGAAACGCGTGAGCGCGCTTCGCGACGCCGCGCGTGACCTGGATGTAGGCGATCGCGTCCTGATCGGCGCGCAAGCCGCCGTCCGTTTCGTTGGCCTTGACCACGCGTTCGATCAGTTCGCGCCAGCCGGCGTCGTCGAGCGGATTGACGATACCGATCTTGCCGACCGAGCGCGCGAGCCGCGCCAGATGCGGCTTCAGACGAAACGCGGTGCGGCGTCCGCTCGCGTGCGCGTACAACGGCGCGACTTCGTAGATGCCATCACCAAAAATGAAGCCGCGGTCCAGCACCGGCACGCGCGCTTCGGACAACGGCACCAGTTCGCCGTTCAGATAAACGATCGGGTCCGGCGAAACATCGGAGACAGCGGTCATTGCAAGGTGGCCTTTACTTTTTCTTGTTGAACATCAGCATCAGCGAATCCCACACGCGGCCGACCACACCGGCTTGCGGCACCGGCTGCAGCGCGACCACCGGGAACTGCGCGAGCACCTTGCCGTCGGCGACGAGCTTGGCCGTGCCGACTTGCTGGCCGTTCGCGAGCGGCGCGACGAGCGGATCGTTGAGTTCGATTTGCGGTTTCGCCTTGTCGCCCGCGCCCTTTGGCAGCGTGATGTACTGGTCGCTCTTCACGCCGACCTGCACGCTGTCCTGCGAACCCTTGTAGACGCGCGGCGTGGCCACGACCTGATTGGCCTTGTACAGACGCGTCGTGTCGTACGCGGTGTAGCCGTAGTTCAGCATCTTCAGGCTGTCTTGCACGCGGTCGTGCTCCTTGGTCTCGCCCATCATCACCGAGACGAGACGGCGCGACGCGTCGGTCGTGCCCGGCAGCGGACGCTTCGCGCTCGCGATCAGGCAGTAGCCGGCGGCTTGCGTGTGGCCGGTCTTCAGACCGTCGACGGTCGGGTCGATCCACAGCAGACGGTTGCGGTTCGGCTGCTTGATCTTGTTGTACGTGAATTCCTTGACCGAGAAGATGTTGTAGTACTCGGGGTAGTCGCGGATCAGGCGCGCCGACAGGATCGCGAGATCGCCCGCGGTCGTGTAGTGCTGCGGGTCGGGCATGCCGTTCACGTCGGCGAAGTGCGTGTGCTTCATGCCGAGCTTCTGCGCTTCGTTGTTCATCATGTTGACGAACTGTGCTTCGCTGCCGCCCACCAGTTCGGCCAGCGCGATCGCCGCGTCGTTGCCCGACTGCACGATCATGCCGTACACGAGGTCGTGCACCGTCACCGGCTTGAGCGCCTCGATGAACATCCGCGATTCGTCGTTGCGCACGCGGCGCACGGCTTCGCTCGGCTCGATGGTCTGATCCATCGTGATCTTCTTCGTGGCGAGCGCTTCGAATACGAGATACGCGGTCATCAGCTTGGTCAGCGATGCGGGCTCGACGCGTTCGTCGGCATTGGCGGACGCGAGCACCTGGTTGCTGGTCGCGTCGACCAGCACCCACGAGCGCGCGTTGACGCCCGGCGGCGGCACCTGCGCGAATGCGGCGCTCGCGACGAGCGTGGCCGGCAGCACGAGGCCGACGGCAACGGCACGATGAAGCGAAGTGGGAACGAAAGAAGCGACTGACGGGAGTGACGTGCGGCCAGAAGGGGAGAAACGCATAGGGTCGATTCGTGCAGAAAGATACGTTGCGCGACAGCGCGCGCAGTTGGGGGAGCCGGTCGGCGGGGCATCTGGCCGTAAAACGGCGGGCGCCCGTTGGACTGATGGCCACGCATTCGGTTCGCGAGCGCAGCGCTTCGCATCCGGCCGCGCCGTCTCGCGAAATGACTCCGCGGCGCGCGAATCTGCCGGCGAGGCGGCGCTGTGCCCAAAAAAAGAGCGCTCATTATACGCGCGCTACCTGGTCAGTTTCCCGCCCGCAGCGCCGATTTGCACACGTTTGCGCGCACCTGTCCCCCGCAAACATGTGCGGCTGCGTTTTAACGCCACGCGTCGAGGATGATCCGCTTGAGGATATGCAGCTTGCGATGCAGAAAATGTTCGGCGCCCGGAATCACGACGACCGGTAGTTCCTGCGGCCGCGCCCAGTCGAAAACGGATTGAATCGGAACGGTCTCGTCGAGCTCGCCGTGAATGACGAGCGTGCCCTCGGGCACCGGCGCGACGTCCCAGCGGCTCGCCGCGGTACCGACGAACACGATGCGCTCGATGTCGCGCCCCTGGTCGCGCAGCTTCGCCGCGACGTGCGACAGCACCACGGTGCCGAACGAAAAGCCCGCGAGCACGAGCGGCAGAGCTCCGTAATCCGGATCGGTGCGCATGTGCTCGAGCACCGCGCCCAGATCGTCGCGCTCGCCGACGCCCGCGTCGTGCTCGCCCTGGGTCTGGCCGACGCCGCGGAAATTCGACCGGTACGTGACGTAGTTCAATTGCACGAGCGTGCGCGCGAGCGTCTGCGCCACCTTGTTGTCCATCGTGCCGCCAAAGAGCGGATGCGGATGCGCGACGAGCGCGATGCCGCGCGGCGCGGCGCCTTTTTCGCGCACGTCGTCGGGCAGGTCGAGCGCGACCTCGATTTTGCCGACCGGACCGTCGATCAGATACTTCTTCGTGTTGACGTTCATCGGATGCCTGTGGATCGTTTCGTGGTTCGCGTTATTGATCGATCTTCAGACGCTCGACGACCTTGCCATTCACAAGATGCGATTCGACGATCTCGTCGATATCACTCTCGTCGATGTAGGTGTACCAGACAGCCTCGGGATACACGACGAGCGCCGGGCCCAATTCGCAGCGATCGAGGCAGCCGGCCTTGTTGATGCGCACCTGGCCGGGACCGGCGAGGCCGAGTTGCTTCACGCGTTTTTTCGCGTACTCCTGCATCGCCTGCGCGTTGCAGTTCGCGCAGCTCGGGCGCTCGGCACCGGGGTCGCGTTGATTCAGACAGAAAAAAACGTGGTGCTTGTAGAAGGAATCCATGATGTCCGGGAGGTGAGCCTGAAAGGAAATGCAATGGCGCTGTCAGCATGCGGTTTGCCGCGGCGCCCGTCGTGCGGACGATTATAGCGACCGGGCTGTGCAGGCGTCGGTGGCCTGGCGGCCGACGCAACGAGCGGATCACACCGGCTTCGCGCGCCGCTTCAGCCACGCCCGCTCGACTGCGAACGCGAGCCATACGAGCGCCGCATAGGGCCACATCCACGCGAGCCAGCGCGCGAGTCCGTTGAAATGCAGATAGCGCCCCTGCCGCCAGTCGGCGAGCACGGCATCGAAATACGGGTTCACCGGCAGCAGATTGACGAACACGAGTGCGACGACGAGCGCGATCCCCGCGAGCGTCGTGCGCACGCGCCGCCGCAGCGGCAGCGCGACGAGCGCCGCGAGGGTGCCGCACGCGAGTCCGGTCAACCCGCCGGGTGTCGCCCAGTCGAACGCGAGGCCCGATTGCGATTGCAGGAACGTCGCGCCGGCCTTCACGCACAAGGTCGCCACGATGAACGCGCACAGCAGCCGCACGCGCGGCGCATGACGGCGCAGCGGCACCGACGCAAGCGCGAGCGCCGCGAACAGGTTCAACGTCGTGATCAATGCTTCCCACGTGTCCTCAGGCAGCCAGGCGGCGGCCGCCGCTGGCCACGCGGCGACGTGCAACGCGGACGGCGTCCACGTGAGCAGCGCGTCTTGCGTGGACGGATCGAAGCTCAGCCACAGCGCGCGCGGCCAATTGCCGAGACCGAACAGGCGCGGCGCCGGAAACATCGTCGCGAACGGCCACGCGGCGACGAGGCACGCGAGCGTCGCATGGTCGCGCTCGAACCACAGCAGCCGCAGACGCCTGAGCAGCCCGCGATCGAGCAGCGCGCCGGTCAACGGCGACATCATCGCCGCGCCGACGAGCGCGCCGAGCGTGTTGGCGGCGAGGTCGAGATTGGAGGCGACACGTGTCGGCAGATAGGTCTGCACGGCTTCCATCGCCCCCGACAGCAGCCCACCCAACACGAACGCGAGCCCGACGGCCAGCGCGCCGCGCCCGCGTGGATACACCGCGAGCACCACCAGTGCGCCGAACGGCATATAGCCGAGCACGTTGGTGACGACGTCGAACGCCGTCAGGTACTGCGGCATGGGATCGAACAGATAGGCAAACGGCGCGATGCCGAGCGAGCGCCAGCCCGAGAACGGATACCACGACCCGTAGACGATCAGTGCCGTATACAGCAGCAGCGCCTGACGTGCCAGCGTCGATGGGCGGCGCAGCCAGGGACGCTCGCTCATGCAGCGCTCCGATGCGTGCGCTGCCTGCCCGTCATTGCGCGGCGACCAGCGCCTGCGAGCCGAGCCACGTGGTGATCTGCGCGACGAGGTCGTCGCTGGCCGCGGCGAGTGCCCGCGCGCCGCCGGCCGCATCCGCCGAATGCGCGGGCGCGTGCGCGACGAACGTCTGTTGACCGATCACTTTGCCGCCCTGCATCAGCGTCGCGCGCGCGGTGATCGCGCCGTGGCTGTCCGTCTGGCTGTCGAACACCTGCTCGAACTCGGTCAGATCGACCCGCAGCACTGGCGCGGCCACGCCGTCGGCGCCCGTCAGCACGGTGCGGCGCTCGCTCAGCGCGTTGCGCAGGCGCTGCGTCAGCAGTTGCGACGGCATCATCGTCCAGTGGCTGTTGGCGTAGGCGGCCGTCTGCTGCGCGTCGGCGTAGCTCAGCCGATAGATCAGCCGGTCCGATTCGAGCACGGACGGCGCGCTGACATCGAGCACCTTGACGGCCGGCAGCCGGCTCGCCGCGGCGCTCTGCGGCGGCGGCCCGAAGTCGTAGCGAAGGTCCGAGACCACCGCGGACGTGCCCGCGCAGCCCGCCGCCAGCACGCCGAACGCGAGCAGCGCCGCGAGCGCTGCGCGCGAGGACAACAGTCGGTGAATCGAGCGTGACATGGGCATCTTCCTCTGTTCTTGCCTGCGGATTTAGTGGGCTGCTGGCGCGGCGGCAGCGGCGGGCCACGCGAAGCCGGCCTCGCCCGGACCCGGCGCCGCGCGCGGCGCGCCGAACAGCACGCTGCGCGGATTGGTGTTGAAGGTGTCGGCGGCGCGGTCGATCGATCGCGCCGCCGAGCGCACGTCCTCGGTCAACGAATTCAAGCGCGGCAGCGTCTCGTAGCCGACCCGGGCGGACAGGTCCTGCAGCGACGCGTTCATCTGCGTGAGCGCGTCGCCCGCCTGCTGCGCAGCCGTGCCGGCCTTGTTCAGGTTGCGCTCGAAGGGTCCGTCCGGACGGCTCAGGCTCGTGATCATCTGGTTGGTCGATGCGAGCGTGCGGTTCAGCTGGTCGATCGTGCCGGGCAGCTTGCTGGCGACGGGCCCCATCTGGCGAGTCAGCGTCGCGACGCCCGAAGCGGCCTGCGCAATGCTCGCCGCCGTGTCGTGCAGTTGCGCGACCATTTCCGGCGACAGCATGTCGTTCACGTTGTCGGTGACTCTTTCGAGTTTGCGCAGCAGCACGTCGCCGCGTTGCTGCAACTGGTCGAACAGTCCCGGGCGCATCGGCAATTGCGCGACCTGATGTGCCGACGAAGGCAGCGGCCTCAGATCGCGCCCGGTATCGTCGAGCTGGATGAACGCGATGCCGGTCACGCCCTGCAAGCCGAGGCTGCCGAACGTCGAATGCGTGATCGGCGCGTGCACGTCGACCATGATGCGAATCAGGATCTGCCCCGGATGGCTCGGGTCGAATTTGATCGACTGCACGCGGCCGACGTCGAGCCCGCGAAAGCGCACCGCCGCGTCCGCAAAGAGGCCGGTCACGTTGGTGCGCGCGATCAGGTCGTACGGCACCCGCTCGGTGCGATCGACGTTGAACAGGAATACGGCCAGCGCGATCGCCGCCGTCAGCACGACCGTGAAGAGCCCGGCCCAGAACGCATGCGCTTTGTTTTCCATTGTCAGTTTTCCTGGTTCATAGCGGCGCCGTTCATGGCGGCCCGCTTCACAGCGGCAACTCGGACGATGCCGGCTCGAGTGCCGCCTGCGGCAGCTTCGCGCGGCGCTCCGGCGGCAGCGCCTGCAGCGCGCGGCGCCCGCGCAGGCCGAGGAAATATTCGCGGATGAATGGATGATCGACGCCCGCGGCCTCCTCGACCGGCGCGTTGACGAGCACCTTCCGATCGGCGATCACGGCCACGCGCGTCGACAGCGCGACCATCGTGTCGAGATCGTGCGTGACCATGACGACCGTCAGACCGAGCGCGCGATGCAGCCCGGAGATCAGCTCGACGAATTCGTCGGACGCCTCCGGGTCGAGGCCGGCGGTCGGTTCATCGAGGAACAGCAGCTCGGGTTCGAGCGCGATCGCGCGCGCGATGCCGACCCGCTTGATCATGCCGCCCGACAGCGCCGACGGCATCTTCGACGCGTGCTTGCACGGCAATCCGACCATTTCGAGCTTCAGCATCACGATGTCGCGCAGCAGGTCTTCGGGCACCTTGCCAAGCTCGCGCACCGGTTGCGCGATGTTGTCGAACACGGACAGCGACGAGAACAGCGCGCCACGCTGGAACAGCATGCCGGAGCGGCTGCGCATCAGCAGCGCAGTGTCGGCAGAGATCGTTGCGAGATCTTCGCCGAACAGCTTGATGGTGCCCCTCGACGGCCGCTCGAGCCCGAGAATCTGGCGCACTAGCGTGGTCTTGCCCGACCCCGAGCCGCCGACGATCGACACGATCTCGCCGCGCCGCACCTCGAGGTTCAAATGCTGATGCACGATGTTGCGCCCGTAGCGCTTGGTGATGTCGATCACCTCGATCACCGGCTCGGCGATCGACGGTGCGGGCTGGCCGCGCACGGCTTCGGTCAGTGGTGCGATCATCCGAGCCCCACTTTCTGAAAGAGGATCGCGAACACCGCGTCCGCGAGAATCACGATGGTGATCGACGTGACCACCGAGGTCGTCGTGCCTTCGCCGAGACTCTGCGAATTGGCTTTGATACGGAAGCCGAAATGACAGCCGGCGATCGCGATCAGCATGCCGAACACCGCGCCCTTGCCAAGGCCGATCCACAGGTTCGCGATCGGCACGACGCTCGGCAGCTGCCGCGCGAAGAAGCTCATGTCGATGCCAAGCACGAGCTTCGCCGCGAGCGCACCGCCCGTCAACGAGACCACGTTGGTCCACATCACGAGCAGCGGCATCGCGACGGCCAGTGCGATCACGCGCGGCAGGATCAGGCGCAGCCCGTGCGGGATGCCCATCACGCGCATCGCGTCGAGCTCCTCGGTCACGCGCATCACGCCGATCTGCGCGGTGATCGCCGAGCCCGAACGGCCCGCCACCAGAATCGCCGACAGCACCGGGCCGAGCTCGCGAATCACGGCTAGGCCGAGGATATTGACGATGAACTGGTTCGCGCCGAAGAGGCGCAATTGCTGTGCCGACAGATAGCTCAACACGATGCCGATCAGGAACGCGACCAGCGCGGTGATCGGCAGCGCGCGGGCGCCGGCGTTGTAGATGTTCGCGGAGATTTCGGTCCACGGCGTGAGCTTCGGCTTGCGCACGATCGCGAGCAGATCGAGCACGAAGCGCCCGAGTATCGCGACGCCGCCCTGCAGATGCTCGACGAACGAGAAAAGCCCGAGGCCGAGACGCGTAAAGGGATCGAGGCGCGTAACCGGCTCGGCGCTCTCGCGCACCGTGTCGAGCAGCGCGATGCGCTCGAAGATGTCGCGCTGCGTGTCGGTGAGCGCGGTGCCCGGCGGCATCTTGCGGCCCCACACGCGCCACAGCGCCTGGCCGCCGACGTGGTCCATCCTGTCGACGCGCGACAGGTCCCACTCGCCGATGCCCTGCGCGCCGGTCAGCGAACGCAGCAGCGGAATCACGTGCCCGGTGTCGCGATCGCGCGCGAGCGCGAGCGCCGTCCACTGGCCCGAGAGACGGACGATCTTGCCTTGGCTGCCGGCCGCGACTTCAAGGCCGGGCGGAGTGTCGTAGTTCAAGGATCGCGTGAATCTGGTTATCGGATTAGCGGCCATTGTAACGAAGGCTCGGCCGCCGGTCCGCACCGATCCACATCGATTCGCGTCGCCCGCCGCCGGCCGTCTGGCGTCCCGGGCCGGTTTGCTGTGGCTACAATATGGGCCATGAATGCCTCCAAGACCTCCGCCTCCCCACCCGCCGCGACAAGCGCGGCCGCAGTCCCGTCGTCGGCTTCGACCGGCTGGCGCATCGATCGCGAACGCGCAGTCAAGCTGTTCGGCGTGCATGCGCATGACTGGCCGATCGAAATCGTCGAGGAAACCGGTTCGACCAACGCCGACCTGATGGCGCGCGTGAAAGCACTGCCGCGCCGCACGAGCGCGCTGCCGCGGCCGATCGTGCGCGTCGCGTATCTGCAGACCGCCGGGCGCGGCCGCCGTGGCCGGCCGTGGTACGCGGAGCCGGGTAATGCGCTGCTGTTTTCGGTCGCGTGCGTCTTGCCGCGCCCGCTCGAAGGGCTCGCAGGCCTGAGCCTGGCGGTGGGCGTCGCGCTCGTCGACGGGCTGCGCTCGCTGCCGGTCGCGGGTCCCGGACAGATCGCGCTGAAGTGGCCGAACGACGTGCTGCTCGAAGGCGACAAGCTCGCCGGCATCCTGATCGAAACGGCGTGGAGCACCGACGATGCGAGCGCGGTCGTGATCGGCATCGGCACCAACGTGAAAGGCGCCGATGAACTCGCGGCGAAGGTCGGCGCGCTCAACGCCGACGTACCGCCGCAGGCGCGCGGCACCGTACCCACCGCGTTGCAGCGCGCGCTGCCGAATGCGAATCTGACTGACACGCTCGCCGCCGAATTGAACGCCCTGGAGCCGATGCTGCAGCGCTTCGGCGCCGATGGCTTCGCGCCGTTCCAGCCGCGCTGGAACGCGGTGCATGCTTATGCGGGTCGAGAAGTCGTCCTGCTCGAGCAAGGCGATGAACTCGCGCGCGGCGTGGCGGCGGGTGTCGACGAACGGGGTCAGTTGCTGCTCGATACGGCCGCCGGCCGCCAAAGCATCGCGACCGGCGACGTGTCGCTGCGCCTCGCCGACGGTGTGGCATGACGCAGCGCGCGCCTTATCTGCTGATCGACGCGGGCAATAGCCGGATCAAGTGGGCGCTGGTGCAGCCGGATGGGACGCAGTTGGCGAGCGGCGCGCTCGCGCATGACGAGCTTGCCGGTCCGCCCGCCCGGCCGGGTGCGCAACCGGCCTGGACAGATCGGCCGGCGCCATGCGGCGCGTGGCTCTCGAACGTCGCCGGCGCGGAGGTCGGGACGCGCATCGCGGCGCTCGTCGATGCGCACTGGCCGCGCCTGCCGCTTGCGACGATCAGCGCGAGCGCTCGCCAATGCGGCGTGACCAATTGCTACGCGACACCGCACTCGCTCGGCAGCGACCGCTGGGCCGGCATGATCGGCGCGCACGCGACCTTTCCCGGCGAGCATCTGCTGCTCGCGACCTTCGGCACCGCGACGACGCTCGAGGCCTTGCGCGCGGACGGCGCGTTCATCGGCGGATTGATTGCGCCGGGCTGGGCGCTGATGATGCGCTCGCTCGGTGAGCATACCGCGCAACTGCCGGCACTCGACGCCGCGCACGCACGCAGTCTGCTCGACGCGGCCGACGCGACCCGCCGCGGTCCGTTCTTCGCGACGGATACGCCGCGCTCACTGTCGGCGGGCTGCACGCTGGCGCAGGCGGGATTGATCGAGCGGATGTGGCGGGATCTGCAGGATGAGTGGCAGGTGGCGGTGCGTCTCGTGGTCAGCGGCGGCGCCGCCGACGCAGTGGCGAGCGCGCTGAAAGTACCGCATACTCGCCACGATTCGCTGGTGCTGTCGGGGCTTGCACTGATCGCCGCCGAGGATGCGGCGCGGCAGCGCGTCTGATTGCCTCGCTCGCATATCGCCGGGCAGGTGTCGCGCCAGCGCTTTTCCCGCACGCCCCAGCTCAACTTGTTTCTGGATTGGAAATACCGACAATGCTTCGCTGGCCGATCGCCATTCTGATTGTTGTCAACGTGCTGGCTTTCGTCGCGCTGCGGGGGGCCTTCGGCCCGACACCCACCGCCAGCGGACGCGAGCCGAATCGTCTGAACCGCCAAATCCATCCGGACTGGCTGAAGGTGCAGCCGGTCAGCGCCGCCGATGCGGCCGATCAGGCAGTGGTCGGTGGACCCGCGCCCGAGGCGCCGATTTCGATATCGGCGCTGCCGCAGTAGTGAGATGAGCTTCCGCCGTCCGCCACGCTTTGCCGCGCCAATCAGTGGCGTCAAGCAGCGTCAACCCGGCGTGCGCACCTTCTTCAACAGCGCGGTCGTCGAGCGATCGTGCTCGAACGCTATGGCGAGCGCCTTGCCGCCCCAGCCACGCACGAGCGCCGATTCAGGCAGCGCGTCCATGTCGTAGTCGCCGCCCTTCACGAGAATGTCCGGGCGCAGCGCGGCAATCAGCTCGACCGGCGTCTTCTCGCCGAAGCCCACCACGTAGTCGACGCTTTCCAGCGCCGCGAGCAAGGCCATGCGGTCGGCCTCGTTGTTGATCGGCCGGTCGTCGCCCTTGCCTAGCATCCGAACCGACGCGTCGCTATTGACGCCGACGATAAGGCACGCACCCAACGCCTTCGCGTCGGCCAGATAGGTCACGTGACCGCGATGCAGGATATCGAACACGCCGTTCGTCAACACGACGGGGGCGCGCAGCGAAGGACGCAGTTCCGCGAGGGCATCGCGCGTCAGAATCTTGCGTTCAAAGATGGCGGTCATCGCATAGTCACAGAGTTGCGGAATTACGGCGTCATCGGAAGAGGAATAGCCAGGTGCCGTCACGATACACGCTGGACGGCGCGAAGCAAAACGGTCCGGCAAGCTCGCGCCTGCCGGACCGCCTTTTGAAGCTGTGCTGAAACCGCCGAAGCCGTTACGCCGGCTGCTGATGCGCCGGGTTTTGATCAGCGGCCTGCAGGCGCCCGACCACTTCCTTGCGATAACGGTTGAGTTCCTGCGCGGTATTGAACGTGCGTTCGAACAGTACCGACAGATTGTGCAGAATGCGCTCGACGACCTTCTTTTCCCAGCCGTCGTCGAAACGGATCTGCTCGTCGAGCCAGCGTTCGAGCCATTCCGGATCCGGCAGACGCGACTGGATCGTGTCGCGCGGGAACAGCGCCTGGTTCACGTGCAGGTTGGTGGGGTGCAGCGGCTTTTCGGTGCGACGCGCCGACGCCATCAGCACGCCGATCTTCGCGAACGCGGCACGCGCGATGTCGCCGGTTTGCGCCATCGCCTTCTTCATGTAGCGCAGGTACGCGCCGCCGTGGCGCGCTTCGTCGCGCGAGATGGTTTCGTAGATGTGCTTGATGACCGGCTCGGTGTGCCATTCGGCAGCGCGGCGATACCAGTGATTGAGGCGGATTTCGCCGCAGAAGTGCAGCATCAGCGTTTCGAGCGGCGGCGCGGGATCGAACTCGAAGCGCACCGCGTGCAGTTCCTCTTCGGTCGGGACCATTTCCGGCTTGAAGCGGCGCAGGTACTCCATCAGCACCAGCGAATGTTTCTGCTCCTCGAAGAACCACACGCTCATGAATGCGGAGAAATCGCTGTCGTGATGATTGTCACGCAGAAACATTTCCGTGGCGGGCAACGCCGACCATTCGGTGATCGCGTTCATCTTGATCGTCGCGGCCTGCTCGTCGGTTAGCAGCGATGGATCGAATTTATCCCAGGGAATGTCCTTCTCCATGTCCCATCGAACGGATTCGAGCGATTTATAAAGTTCCGGATAAAGCATGGTGTTCATAGTCCCACCCCTGTTCTGCACATACTGTGTGTGTCTGTTGCTGCTACGTGTAGCCGTTTTTCCCTACGACGAGCGGACCTGCCGTCTATCGGCCAAGCATTCAATTTTACGCGTTAACCGGCCGCCCAGAAGCATCGGGAAGCAAAGAAGTCCGGGCTGTTGTATTGGCGTCCGAAGCATGAATCAGGCGCCGCGGCCAACCGTGGGTGAGGGATACCCTTTGCCTGAGGTCGAGCCAGTCGGGTCGACAGCCGCGCGGTCCAGTCCGGCACCGGTAGTGCCGGCGGCGAATGACGCGAGGCGGCGGGATTGGTTACTTTCAGCGCACACCCCAAAAGCCAGATCAAGCTTACATAATGATAGCACGCGCCTCCCACGAAACCCGTGACAGAAGCGGCGCAAGCGCGCTGTGGCATTGACTTCTTTCAATAAAGTCGGCGATTCGCGCGGGTGGAAATCATCGGCGCTGGAATACGCGCAAAAACTTTTTGTCGTTGCCGTCGCTGTCGCATCAGGGCCGAGCGCGTTGCCGTCCGTGCGCTCAGGTCGACTTTTTCGGCGTTGCCGCGCTAGCCCCCTCGCCGGCCGCGCGTTTGGCCGACGTCGCTGCGCGCTTCGCGGCCGGCCGTTTGGCCGCGGGCTTCGCGTTTTGCGCGGCCGCGCCCGGCGCGGCGGGGCCCGGCGCATCGGCGCGCGTGGCATCCCCGGCCTTCGACGGCTCCGGCTGGCCCTGCGTGCCTCCGCCCGCCGCGGCGACCGCGACGGACGGCTGCGTCATCGCGAACTGCGCGATCTGGTTGAACTGTGATTGCAGCAGATTCCACCACGCGGATGCATCGAAAGCGGGCGCCCCGGGCGCTTCCTCTTCGTCACTATCGGCCTGGGCGGCGCTTTCGGGCGCGGGCGCGGCCGGCGTCGCCCAACTCGGTGCCGGCGCCGGGCTCGCGGCAGAACTCGACGCAGCCGCCGCCGGCTGCGACATCGACGACTGCGCGAACGCGCCGAACGCGCGCAGCGTCGCTAGCGTCGCGCGTTGCACTTCGAGCGCCTGGATCGCCGACTGCAGCATGCTCAGATTCAGCTTCAGCCATTGTTCGACCGCGCGCATGTCGGTGATGCGCTTGTCGAGTTCCTCGACGCTCGTGAGCGGCGCCATCATGTCGGACATCATCGATAGCGACGGGCTCGTGCCGCCCCCCGGCTGCGCGCCCGTCATGGCGGCGCCGAACGGCGACAGCCGAATCATGCCCCACATGCGATCGAGCATTTCAGCGGGCGGAAAACCGGGAAAGCCGGGAAAGGGCGGCGCGGAGCCAGTGGTGTCGGTCATGGTTGTCGCCTCGGTGCTGAAGGTACGTGGGGTGCGCGCAGCCGCGCGCGTTGATTCGATCATACCGTGCTGAGTGTGGCATCAGGATCGCTGATCGTTGCGTGGATCGCCCGCGCCAAAGTCCGGCGCGCGCCGCTCTCGCAACGAGCTCAGACCCTCGCGCACATCCGGCCCGGCGAAACCCATGAATTCGAGCGCGAGCGACGTATCGAACGCCGGTCCCGCCGTGCGCAGCCAGTTGTTCAGCGCGTACTTGGTCCAGCGGATCGCGGTCTGCGAACCGTCGGTGAGCTTGCGCGCGACTTCGAACGCCTTCGGCAGCAGATCGCTTTCCTCGACGGCAAGCGACACGAGTCCGATGCGCTCAGCCTCCTCGCCACTCACCGGCTCGCACAGCAGCAGGTAGTACTTCGCCTTCGCCATGCCGCACAGAAGCGGCCACACGATCGCCGCATGATCGCCCGCGGCGACGCCGAGGCGCGTGTGTCCGTCGATGATGCGCGCCGTCTTCGCCGCGATCGAGATATCGGCGAGCAGCCCCGCGACGAGCCCCGCGCCGACCGCCGGACCGTGCATCGCCGAGACGATCGGCTTGCCGCAGTTGATCACGTTGTAGACGAGGTCGCGTGCCTCACGCCACACGCGCGCGCGCACCTCGAAATCGTTCGCCATGTCCTCGACGAGCTGCAGATCGCCGCCGGCCGAAAAGCCCTTGCCCTCGCCGCGAATGATCGCAACGCGCGTGTCGGGATCGCGATCGATGTCGCGCCAGATCTCCGCGAGCTCGTAATGCATGCGCGCGTTCGCGGTCGCGAGAGCGCTCCTATTCGCGCCCTCGCCGCTCATCACGACTTCGAGCACGCCGTGCGGGTGACGCTGCAAACGCAGTGACTGGTAGTGCGCGTAGTACGCGTCGTTCGGTTGGGATGGCTGAGACATGATGAGCAGTCCATGAAAGATGCATCCGGTCGCGCGCGGAACGCGTCTCGACCAGTTCAATGCGGCTGATAAAGCCACTTGCCATTAGTGATTTCGACCATCACGCGGGCGCGTTGATCGAGCCCGAGATGATCGGCCGCGCTCATATTGACCACGCCGTTCGTATCGGCGAGACCGCGCGTTGCTTCGAGCGCGTCGCGCAGCGCGCGGCGAAACGACGGCGTGCCTGGCGCGCCGGCCTTCAGCGCGACCGGGATTGCGTGCTCGAGCAATACGCCCGCGTCCCACGTGTACGAACCGAACGCCGACACGCTGCCTGCTCCGTGCCGTGCCTCGAAGCGCTCGATGTAATCGAGCGCAAGACGCCTGGCCGGATGGTCGGCCGGCAATTGCGCGGCGACCAGCACCGGGCTCGCGGGCAGGAACGTGCCGTTGCAGTCGGCGCCGCACACGCGCAGGAAATCGTTATTGCCGACGCCGTGGTTGTGATAGATGACGCCCTTGTAGCCGCGCTCGCGCAGCGTCTTCGGCGGCAGCGCGGCTGGCGTGCCGGCCGCGCCAACCACCACCGCGTCGGGGTGGCTCGCGAGAATTTTCAGCACCTGACCCGTCACGCTCGGATCGGTGCGGTTAAAGCGCTCGCTCGCGACCACGTCGATGTGATGCAGTTGCGCGAACTTTGCGACCTCGGCGTAGAACGTCTCGCCGAGCGCGTCGGCCTGGCCGATGAACGCGATGGTCTTCACGCCGTGTCCGCTCGCATGCTCGGCGATCGCCGAGGCCATCATCGCGTCGGTCTGCGGCGTCTTGAAGACCCAGCGACGTTTGGCGTCGACCGGTTCGATGATTTTTGCGGACGACGCGAGCGAAATCATCGGCGTTTCGCCCTCGGCGACCACGTCGATCATCGCCAGCGAATTCGGCGTGATCGACGAGCCGATGATCGCGTCGACGTGGTTTTCGCTGATGAGCTTCTTGGTGTCCTGCACGGCCTGGGTCGTGTCCGATGCATCGTCGAGCACGATGTAGTCGACGTTCTGCCCGCCGATCCGTTTGGGCAGCAGCGCGACCGTGTCGCGCGCGGGAATGCCGAGCGACGCGGCCGGCCCGGTCAGCGACAGCACGAGCCCGATCTTCACCTGCGCGAACGATGTCAGTGGCACTGCGCAGGCGAGCGTGGCGCACAGTGTCGCGGCGTACCGCGCGAAGCGCCGGCCGCGTTGACGCAAGCCAGGCGCGCTCGTACGCGCTTGAATGGACGACGAGCGAGCGCGCCGCTGTTCAGCTGCGGGAAAGTCCAATCGCGGCATGCTGTCTCCTCACGTCGGGTTTTGATTGTGATGTATTGCCGATGTGCGACCGATGCGTCGCTGCGCGCAATCCGGAACTCGCGCATTTGGCGCCGTCCCAGCCGGCGCGCCAGTCAGTGTAGCCGCGCGCGCAGGCGGCGGCATCGGGCGAAACCCTTTCGCGCGTGCCGCTCCGTCACAGCACGACGGCGCCACTGCCGCACTTCAATCGAGCGGCGCGATGCTCTGCTCGATCGCACCGAAAATCGATTTGCCCGCCTCGTCGAACATTTCGATCTTCACCGTGTCGCCGTACTTCATGAACTCCGTTTGCGGCGCGCCGTGCTCGATGGTTTCGAGGCAGCGCTTCTCGGCGATACAGCAGTAACCACGCTTCGCGTCCTTGTTCGACACCGTGCCCGAACCGACGATAGAACCGGCACGCAGATTGCGCGTTTTCGCTGCATGCGAGATCAGCTGACCGAAGTGAAACACCATGTCGGTGCCCGCATCGGGCTGGCCGACCTTCTTGCCGTTCCAATGGACGATCATCGGCCGGTGCACGCGCCCCTCGCGCCAGTGTTCGCCGAGTTCGTCCGGGGTCACCGCGACCGGCGCGAACGACGTGGCCGGCTTGCTCTGGAAAAAACCGAAGCCCTTCGCGAGTTCGGCGGGGATCAGATTGCGCAGCGACACGTCGTTGACGAGCGCAACCAGCCGCACGCCGCGCAGCGCCTGCTCGGGCGTCACGCCCATCGGCACGTCGCCGGTGATGACCGCGACTTCGGCCTCGAAGTCGATGCCGTACTCTTCCGATGCGCAGATGACATCGTCGCGCGGGCCGATGAAGTCATCGCTGCCGCCCTGGTACATGAGCGGGTCGGTCCAGAACTCGGGCGGCATTTGCGCGCCGCGCGCGCGCCGCACGAGCTCGACGTGGTTCACGTACGACGAGCCATCGGCCCACTGGAACGCGCGCGGCAGCGGCGCCATGCACTCCTTCGCGTCGAACGAAAAGCTGTTGCGCGCGCGGCCCTGGTTCAGCGCGTCGTAGAGTTCGTGCAGTTGCGGCGCATAGAAGGCCCAGTCGTCGAGCACGCGCTGCAGCGTGGGCGCGATCGCGTCGGCGATGGCCGCTGTGTGCAGGTCGCGGGACACGACGATCAGTTGACCGTCGCGCGTGCCGTCCTTCAGCGAGGCAAGTTTCATAGAGCTGTGAACCGTGTATTAGTGACGATGGAAGGAATCTATTCTACGATGGTGAACCGGCCCGGCCCACAGTAGCTACCGCCATTACGTTTCCCGAACGCGCTGCCCGCGCCTTTTGCACATGTCCGCCAACGCCCGCTCCGGCACGATCCGCACCCGCACCGATCCCGCGTCCGCCGACGATCCGCTGGACCACGCCGATCTCACCGACGCAACCAGGGCCGATGCCGAAACCAGCGAACCCGGCGAAGAAAAACTACGCTCGGGCATCCAGTCGATCGAGGTCGGTTTCAGGCTGCTCGACGTTCTAACCCACGAGCCGCACGCGATGATGTTGCGCGATCTCGCGCAGCGCGCCGGCATGAGTCCGGCGAAGGCGCATCGCTATCTGGTCAGCTTTCTGCGCCTCGGCGTGGTCGCGCAGGACCCGCTGTCGGGCCGCTACGAACTCGGCGGTTTCGCTTTGCAGCTGGGGCTCGCGCGGCTTGCGCGCGTCGACGGTGTGAAGCTCGCGCGCATCGCGCTCGCCGCGCTTCGCGACCGGCTCGATCTGACGGTCGGCATCGCGGTGTGGGGCAATCAGGGACCGACGATGGTGCACTGGATGGAGTCGAGTTATCCGGCCAAGGCATCGCTGAAACTCGGCGACGTGATGCCCTTGCTCAGCTCGGCGACCGGTCTGCTGTTTGCCGCCTACCTGCCGTCCGGCAAGACCGCCGCGATGCTCGAGCGCGAGCTGGCCGACTCGCGGCGCTCGTCGCATAGCGGCGCGCCGCGCACCCGCGAAGACGTCGACAAGGTGCTCGCCGAGGTGCGCGAACACGAGGCCGCGCGCGTCGAAGGCATGCTGCTCCCGACGATCCACGCGTTTTCGATGCCGGTGTTCGATTCGACCGGAGAACTCGCGCTCGGTCTCGTTGCGCTCGGCCATGAGGGCGCGTTCGATATCCGCTGGGGCGGCGAGATCGATACCGCGCTGCGTGAATGCGCGCGCAAGCTGTCCTACGAACTCGGCTATAGTGCGACGCCGCGTAGCGAACCGGGTTGATACGGACCGGCCCTTCCAGGCACTCACCCATTCAAGCGCCGATGCATTTTGCTTCCGCCACCCGCCGTCGTGATCGCCTGCCAGCTTTCGGCAACGGGCGGGGACGCGGCGCGCGCGCGTGGCGCTGGATTGCGGTGCTCGTGGCGGTGGCCACCGTGCACTGGATCGCGGCGCAATGGTTCGAGCGCAATCGCGTGAATCTGAATCCGGCGGATCGCGATCATGTGCCGGTGCAGGTCGCGCTGCTAACGCCCGAGAAGGTCGAGCGTCAACCAGCGCCGCAGCCGGCCGCGCTGGCACCGCATCCGCCCGCACGTAAGCCCGCGGCGAGTCAGCCGCGCGAGCAGCATGTGTTGAGCGCGTTGCAGCCGGCCAAGCCGAACGAGCCGGCGGCAACGCCGGCATCGGAGGTGGCGGCAAGCGCGCCGCCCGGTGCCGCGAACGCGAACGCATCGCCCCATGCGAATGCCAGCGGCAACGCCGCGAGCGCCCCCGCCGCGGCCAGCGCGCCGCAAGCGTCGCAGGGCGTGAAGTTTTCGGTACCGCCGTCGGCCGAACTCGAATACGACACGTTCTACAACGGTGTGCGCAACGCGCCCGGCACGATCCATTGGGCGAGCAATGCGCAGGGCTACGAAATGATCGTGTCGGTGCCGCTGCCGTTCGTCGGTCCGTTTGTGTTTTCGAGCCACGGCGGCATCGATGCCTTTGGCCTCGCGCCGGCGCAGTACAGCGAAAAGCGTGGCCGTCGCGCGGAAGACATCGCGATCTTCAATCGCAACGACAGGAAAATCGGCTTCACGCGCACGCCGGCCACGTTGCCGTTGCCCGACGGCGCGCAGGACCGCTTCAGCGTCGTGATGCAGCTCGCGAGCCTCGTGCGCGGTGACCCCGACGCCTATAAGCCAGGCGTCGCACGACAGTTTTTCGTGGTCGATACCGATAGCGGCGAGAACTGGCCGATCGAGACGATCGGCGACGAAACGATCCGTGCAGCGCAGGGCTATCTGCAGACGCGTCATTTCAAACGTCTGCCGCGGCGCGATGGCGACCAGCGCCGTATCGACGTGTGGCTCGCGCCGTCGCTCGGCTGGCTGCCCGCGCGCATCCTGCAGACCGAGCCGAACGGTACCCAGTTCGAACTGGTATGGCGTGGCGAGCTCAGTGTCGATGGAACGTCGCCGGATCACGCTGGCGACAACGGCGCGCCGGCCGCACCCGCCACGCCGGCGCCGGCCGACGCATCGGCAGTAACGCCCGAGGCCGCCCCCGCCGGAGCGGTCGATTCGACCGCTCCGGCAATCATCAAACCGTGACAGGTTTCGTGACAGAGTGTCACCAGCAGATCTGCCCAAGATCGGCGAAACTTCCTTTGCAACGCTGACTCGCACCTCAATGGAGCCCCCGTTCGCGCGAACGAGGCGACCCACCGCGTTTTTACACTGCGTTTCCTTCAAAGGAGTCCGCATGCAAGTGAACATCAACGGTATCGAAACACGCTATGTGCTGAGCAACGAAGGCGGCGGCCCGTGGCTCACCTTCATTCATCAGCTGGGCGGTGATCTTTCTATCTGGGATCAGATGGCCGGCTATTTCCGCGACGATTACACGGTGCTGCGCTACGACGTGCGCGGCCACGGCCACAGCGCGGTCGCGCGCGAGCCGTTCGGCATGCGCGATCTGGCCGACGATCTGGCCAAACTGCTCGATGCCCTCGGCGCGCGGACGACGCACCTGGTCGGCCTGTCGCTCGGCGGCATGATCGCGCAGCAATTCGCGCTCGACCATCCATCGCGTATCGACACGCTGACGATTGCCGACAGCACCGGCGGCACCCCGCCCGAAAACCGTGCGTTATGGGATCAGCGCGCCCACGCCGCGCGCAGCGACGGCATGGCGGCGCTGTTGCCGTCGACGCTCGCGCGTTGGCTCACGCCCGACTTTCATGCCGGGCATCCCGAAGCGGTCGAGCCGATCCGTGAAACATTTGTGCGCACGCCGCCGGAGGGTTTTGCGATGGCCTGCGAAGCGCTGCGCGACTTCGACCTGCGCGGGCACCACGGCGCGATCCGCTGTCCGACGCTGACGGTGGCCGGACGTCACGACACTGGCACGCCCCCTGCTGCTACACAGGCGATAGCGGAGGCGATCGAGGGCGCCCGCTTCGAGTTGCTGGACGCGGCGCATCTCGCGCCAATCGAGCAATCTCACCGTTTTGCCGCGTTGCTTGAATCGTTTCTGGAGCGGCGAGTCTAACCTTCAAGTCCGGCGTTTACTTGCGTCGTCCGGACCCACCCCTTGAATTCCATCCCACATGCTCCACCTATGGTGCAGAAAAGGGCAGGAGCCCAACGGAAATAAGGAGTGTCGCCATGCAAATGATCTATAACAGCCCTAACTATTGCGTCGTCGAGTTTCCTCCGCAGGAAGGTCTGCTGGCCATGAAGTCGGGCGGCTACGAGATTGTCGACAAGAACATGCAGCGCGAGATCTACATCGACGGTGCAATGGCGGCGCGTTTTCGCGAGCATGTGCAAAAGCTGATCGAAGGCGAGCCGACGCTCGACGAGGTCGACGAATTCCTCGGCCAGTTCGACAGTCTGATGCATCAACCGGTGATCCTGCATTGACCGGAGGGGTTTAGCTGACGCTCTGGCGACATCGACCGACCGCCCCAAGCGGCTTTGCCGGCGGGTTCCATCAGGCGGTCCGCGGCAGCGAAAAGGCCCGGCAGGCTTTGGCTTGCCGGGCCATTTTTTATTGCGCCTTTTCATTGCTTCGTTTGTTGGCGCGTTTCTGAACTGCTGGCGCTCTGCATTCTTGTCGGTCGATTTTGCCCGCCGCGCTTTGCACCGTCCGTGGGCGCCGGGCGCATCGGTCCAGCAGCGGCTACAATGACATGCTTTCCGCCAACGCCGGCGCAAGCCCTCGTCCGCCATGACCCAGCCTGCTCAATCCGCCACGCCAGTCCGTTCCGAGCCCGCCTATACCCGCGGCGCAGCGCTGCCCGCGCTGCTGAACTCGCGCATCCTGATCCTCGACGGCGCGATGGGCACGATGATCCAGCGCTACAAGCTCGACGAAGCCCGCTATCGCGGCGAGCGCTTCAAGGACTACACGCGCGACATCAAAGGCAACAACGAATTGCTGTCGATCACCCAGCCGCAGATCATCTCCGAGATTCACGAGCAATATCTGGCGGCGGGCGCGGACATCATCGAGACCAACACGTTCGGTGCGACCACGGTTGCGCAGGCCGACTACGGCATGGAGTCGCTCGCCGTCGAGATGAACCTCGAATCGGCGAAACTCGCGCGCGCCGCATGTGACAGATACGCGACGCCGGACAAGCCGCGCTTCGTCGCGGGCGCGATCGGCCCGACGCCGAAAACCGCGAGCATTTCGCCGGACGTCAACGATCCGGGCGCGCGCAACGTGACCTTCGACGAACTGCACGCCGCCTACTACGACCAGGCGAAAGCGCTGCTCGACGGTGGCGCCGACCTGTTCCTCGTCGAAACGATCTTCGACACGCTGAACGCGAAGGCCGCGCTGTTCGCGCTCGACGAGCTGTTCGAAAACACCGGCGAGCGGCTGCCGATCATGATCTCGGGCACCGTCACCGATGCGTCGGGCCGCATTCTGTCGGGCCAGACCGTCGAGGCCTTCTGGAACTCGCTGCGTCACGCGAAACCGCTCACGTTCGGCCTGAACTGCGCGCTCGGCGCGGCGCTGATGCGCCCGTACATCGCCGAGCTCGCGAAGCTGTGCGACACCTACGTGTCGTGCTACCCGAACGCCGGCCTGCCGAATCCGATGAGCGACACGGGCTTCGACGAATTGCCCGCGGATACCTCGGGGCTGCTGAAGGAGTTCGCGGAAGCGGGGCTCGTGAATATCGCGGGCGGCTGCTGCGGCACGACGCCCGAGCACATCGCGGCGATCGCGAAAGCGCTCGCCGAGCTGAAGCCGCGCAAGTGGCCCAGCCAGTATCGTGACGCGGCCTGAGCCGGCCCGACGCACTTCACCCGACGTCCAGCACGTCCAGCACGTCCAGCACGTCCTTTAACGCACGCACCCGACTCGCACACACGCCATGACCGATCACACCATGCGCCTTGCCGGCCTCGAGCCGTTCAACGTCACGTCCGGGACGCTCTTCATCAATGTTGGCGAACGCACCAACGTGACCGGCTCGAAAGCGTTCGCTCGAATGATCCTGAACAATCAGTTCGACGAAGCATTGGCCGTTGCACGCCACCAGGTCGAGAACGGCGCGCAGGTGATCGACATCAACATGGACGAGGCGATGCTCGATTCGAAAGCGGCGATGGTGCGCTTCATGAATCTGATCGCGTCGGAGCCGGACATCGCGCGCGTGCCGATCATGATCGACTCGTCGAAGTGGGAGGTGATCGAGGCGGGCCTGAAGTGCGTGCAGGGCAAGGCGATCGTCAACTCGATCTCGCTGAAGGAAGGCAAGGAAGCGTTCGTTCATCATGCGAAGCTGATTCGCCGCTATGGCGCGGCTGCCGTCGTCATGGCGTTCGACGAGCAGGGCCAGGCCGACACGTTCACGCGCAAGACCGAGATTTGCAAGCGCTCTTACGACGTGCTCGTCAACGAAGTCGGCTTTCCGCCCGAAGACATCATTTTCGATCCGAACATTTTCGCGATCGCGACGGGCATCGAGGAACACAACAACTATGCGGTCGACTTCATCGAGGCGACCCGCTGGATCAAGCAGAACCTGCCGTACGCGAAGATCAGCGGCGGCGTGTCGAATGTGTCGTTCTCGTTCCGCGGCAACGACCCGGTGCGCGAGGCGATCCACACTGTGTTCCTCTATCACGCGATCCAGGCGGGGATGGACATGGGCATCGTCAACGCGGGCCAGCTTGGCGTGTATGCCGAACTCGACCCGGAACTGCGCGAGCGCGTCGAAGACGTCGTGCTGAACCGCCGCGAAGACGGCACCGACCGCCTGCTCGAAATCGCCGACAAGTTCAAGAGCGGCGCCGCGAAGAAGGAAGAGAACCTCGAATGGCGCAACCAGCCGGTCGAGAAGCGTCTCGCGCATGCGCTCGTCAGCGGCATCAACACGTTTATCGTCGAAGACACCGAGGAAGTGCGCGCGAAGATCGCCGCCGCGGGCGGCCGCCCGATCAACGTGATCGAAGGTCCGCTGATGGACGGCATGAACATCGTCGGCGACCTGTTCGGCCAGGGCAAGATGTTCCTGCCGCAGGTCGTGAAGTCCGCGCGCGTGATGAAACAGGCAGTCGCGCATCTGATCCCGTTCATCGAGGAAGAAAAACGCCAGCTCTCGGCGGCCGGCGGCGACGTGCGCGCGAAGGGCAAGATCGTCATCGCGACCGTGAAGGGCGACGTACACGACATCGGCAAGAACATCGTGTCGGTCGTGCTCCAGTGCAACAACTTCGAAGTGGTCAACATGGGCGTGATGGTCCCGTGCAGCGAGATCCTCGCGAAGGCGAAGGTCGAGGGCGCGGACATCGTCGGGCTGTCGGGCCTGATTACGCCGAGTCTCGAAGAGATGGCCTACGTCGCGTCGGAAATGCAGCGCGACGACTACTTCCGCGTGAAGAAGATTCCGCTGCTGATCGGCGGCGCGACGACCTCGCGTGTGCACACGGCGGTGAAGATCGCGCCGCACTATGAAGGACCGGTGGTCTACGTGCCGGACGCGTCGCGCTCGGTATCGGTCGCGTCCAGCCTGCTGTCCGACGAGGGCGCCGCGAAGTACATCGATGAACTGAACGCCGATTACAACCGCATTCGCGCTCAGCACGCGAACAAAAAAGCGCAGCCGATGGTCACGCTCGCCGAAGCGCGCGCCAATAAAACGAAAATCGACTGGACCGGCTATCAGCCGGTCAAGCCGAAGTTCATCGGCCGGCGCGTCTTCAGGAACTTCGATCTCAACGAGCTCGCGACCTATATCGACTGGGGTCCGTTCTTCCAGACGTGGGATCTCGCCGGCCCGTATCCGGCGATTCTCAACGACGAGATCGTCGGCGAATCCGCGCGGCGCGTGTTTTCGGACGCCAAGTCGATGCTCGCGCGCCTGATCCAGGGCCGCTGGCTGCAGGCCAACGGCGTGATCGCGCTGCTGCCGGCCAACACGGTCAATGACGACGACATCGAAATCTACACGGACGAATCGCGCACCGACGTCGCGCTGACCTGGCGCAATCTGCGTCAACAGAGCGTGCGGCCGGTGGTCGACGGCGTGATGCGGCCGAATCGCTCGCTTGCCGACTTCATCGCGCCGAAGGACTCGGGCGTCGCCGACTACATCGGCATGTTCGCGGTGACGGCGGGTCTTGGCGTCGACGTGAAGGAGCGCCAGTTCGAGAAGGATCACGACGACTACAGCGCGATCATGCTCAAGGCGCTCGCGGACCGGCTCGCCGAAGCGTTCGCCGAAGCGATGCACGCGCGTGTGCGGCGCGACCTGTGGGGCTACGCGAACAGCGAAACCCTGTCCAACGACGAACTGATCGCCGAAAAATACCGCGGCATCCGTCCGGCGCCAGGCTATCCGGCCTGCCCCGACCACCTCGTCAAGCGCGACATGTTCGAGGTGCTGCAGGCGAACGAAATCAACATGAGCGTGACCGAATCATTGGCGATGCTGCCGGCCGCGAGCGTATCGGGTTTCTACCTCGCGCACCCGGACAGCACCTATTTCTCGGTCGGCAAGATCGGCGCGGATCAGCTCGACGACTACGCGCAGCGGATGTCGCTTACGAAGGCGGACGCCGAGCGCGCATTGGCGCCATTGCTTTGAGCGCGAAGCGATACGTGGCGCTGGCTATGCCGCCGGCGCCGCGCGCCACTATATCGAGTGCGAAAGACTGAATATTTCGCGCCACCGCATTTTCGGCTTTGTAGACTGAGTCGGCTTTCATCCCGTCAGGCGCGAGCACGACGCGCCGGCTCATCGAGATCGCAACCGTCAACGGAGAAAATCGTATGAAAAAGCTGACGCTGTTATTGACCGCTGTTTCGCTGGCCGCGGGCGCTGCCGTGGCGCTCGCGCAACCCGCCGCGCCGGCGGGCTCGAGCGCGGTCAGTTCTTACTCGCCGCCGACCGAGGCACACGTCAAAAAGGCGAAGAAGCACAAGAAGACGAAAGGCGCGGCAGCGTCGGCGGATTCCGCGAGCCAATAAGCGGCCTAGCGGACGAGCCTTCCGAATCACAAAGAGCCCGCGGCGAGCGGGCTCTTTTCTTGTCTGCGCCAGAAACGCCTACTAACTGCTCCGAACGGGCCACCGCGCTCGAGACCCGGCAACAATCAGAGCCCCCAAACGATATCCGCGTTTTCCTTCTGCGCCGAGCGCAGCATGTCGAGGAACGGGTAGGCGCGTTGCGCGAGTCCGGGCGGAATCTCGTGACGCTCGTGGCCGTCCTCGCCCTCGTGAAAATGGCCATCGTGCTCGGCGCGCGCCTGCTTGTCGAAGCTGATCGCCGCTTCTAGTTTTTCGATGGCGGGGCCCAGCTCCTCGTGAGTAATGACACCCCGCTGTCCAAGGCGTTTGCCGACAATGCCGACCAGATACTGCGCCAGATTCTCCAGCATCATGACGTCCGGGCAGGCGTGGCACTTGAAAGTAATCAGCATGACTGCTCCCTTTTTCGTTATGTCGGGTCGACGCACGAGCGTCCCACGGGCGGCAACAGCGCGCGCCTGACGTGGCGCCGGCAAGGCGCAGCGGCCACTGCCTCTCGCGGGCAACTCATTGAACATATTAGCACCTGCTAAAATCCGTCTGAACGGAAAAGCGCGCCGCCCAGCGCCATGTACGGCGAGGCTCGACGAGCATCGCGCATGTGTGCGATCGGGGGCGTCGAACCATCGACCGCTAGCCGCGTGCGGCGCGAGCCAGCGTAACGGCGAGCCGCCATGCGGCGCCCGCCGCGTTGCGCTGCTTGCGCTGCGTTTCGTCGCATCGCCTCGGGGAGAGTCTGCCGGTGCCGCCGCCGTCAGCGCCGCCATGCGCGCGGGCCGCGTTCCACGCTTGCGACACCGGCCGTGGCCGGCGCCTCTTCCGCCTTACCGGATTGCCTCACTGGACTCGCCACAAGCATGCTGCCCGCACATAAACACACACTCGAAACACTGCTCGCCGAGACGGTGAAGCAGGTCGCGACTGCCACGCAAGGCGCGACCGAAGCCGCCTTCGTCTCGCCCGCCATCGCGCTCGAGCGCCCGAAAGTCGCCGCCCACGGCGACGTCGCGTGCAACGTCGCGATGCAGCTCGCCAAGCCGCTGCGCGCCAACCCGCGCCAGCTCGCGCAACAGATCGTCGATGCGCTGCTCGTCAATGCGCAGGCCAAAGGCCTGATCGACACCGCTGAAGTGGCGGGCCCCGGCTTCATCAATCTGCGGCTCACGGCCGCGGCCAAGCAAGGCGTGATCGCCGCCGTGTTCGCCGAGCAGGACGCGTACGGCCGCTCGCGGCGCGACGCCGGCAAGCACGTGTTGATCGAGTTCGTGTCGGCCAACCCGACCGGCCCGCTGCACGTCGGTCACGGCCGCCAGGCCGCGCTCGGCGACGCGCTCGCGAACGTGCTCGCGTCGCAGGGCTGGGACGTGCATCGCGAGTTCTACTACAACGACGCCGGCGTGCAGATCCATACGCTCGCGCTGTCGACCCAGGCACGCGCACGCGGCCTCGCGCCCGGCGACGAAGGCTGGCCCGCGTCGGCCTACAACGGCGAGTACATCGCCGACATCGCGAAAGACTATCTGAACGGCATCACGGTCGAGGCGAGCGACGGCGAGCCCGTCACCGGCGCGCGCGACGTCGACGACCTCGAAGCGATCCGCCGCTTCGCGGTCGCGTATCTGCGTCGCGAGCAGGACATGGACCTGCAGGCGTTCGGCGTGAAGTTCGACCAGTACTACCTCGAATCGTCGCTGTACACGGAAGGTCGCGTCGAGAAAACGGTCGACGCGCTGATCGCCGCGGGCAAGACCTACGAGCAGGAAGGCGCGCTTTGGCTGCGCACCACCGACGACGGCGACGACAAGGACCGCGTGATGCGCAAAACCGACGGCACCTACACGTACTTCGTGCCGGACGTCGCCTATCACGTCGCCAAGTGGGAGCGCGGCTTCACGAAGGTCATCAACGTGCAGGGCTCGGACCACCACGGCACGATCGCGCGTGTGCGCGCGGGCCTGCAGGGTCTCGGCATCGGCATTCCGAAGGGCTACCCCGACTACATCCTGCACAAGATGGTCACGGTCATGCGCAACGGCGAAGAGGTGAAAATCTCGAAGCGGGCGGGCAGCTACGTGACGGTGCGCGATCTGATCGAATGGTCGGGCGGCGCGACGCCGGGCTCGGAAGCGGCCGTCGATCTGATCGACGAGGAGACCATTCGCCGCGGCCGCGACGCGGTGCGCTTCTTCCTGATCTCGCGCAAGGCGGACACCGAGTTCGTGTTCGACATCGACCTCGCGCTGAAGCAGAACGACGAGAATCCGGTGCACTACGTGCAATACGCGCATGCACGCATCTGCTCGGTGATCGCCGAGTGCAACGCGCGCTACGGGCTGGACGAAGGCGCGCTCGCGAACGTGGATCTCGCGCCGCTCGCGAGCGAGCGCTCGATGGCGCTGCTCAACAAGCTCGCCGAATTCCCGGACATGCTGCAGCACGCCGCCGACGAGCTCGCGCCGCACGCGGTCGCGTTCTACCTGCGCGAACTCGCCGGAGAATTTCACTCGTTCTACAATGACCGTGCCGAGCGCGTGCTGGTCGACGATGCGGCCGAACGCAATGCTCGCGTCGCGCTGCTCGCGGCCACGCGCCAGGTGCTGGCCAACGGTCTCGCGACGATCGGCGTCTCCGCTCCCGTCAAGATGTAACTCCTGCGGCGCAATATGCACGCGGCCGTCGTTATAATCGACGGCCGTTCCTGGATTCTTTTTGCAGGTGATTCGTACGATGGCAACACCACGCCGCACAACAAAGCAGTCGAAGCAAACCGGGGGCACTTTTCTCGGTATCGTGCTGGGCCTGATCGTCGGCCTGGCGATCGCGGTAGTGGTGGCGCTGTATATCACCCGTGCACCTACGCCGTTCGTGTCGAAGGTCGCGCCGCCGGCGGCGACGGACAACGGCGCGAGCCAGGCGCAATACGATCCCAACCGTCCGCTACAAGGCAAGACGCCGGGCCAGCCGGTGCCGCAAGCCGCGCAACCCGCGCCGCCGAACACCGCGCCGGGTCAGACCAACGCGCAGACCCAGTCGGGCATGCTCGAAGAACCGCAGATCGTCGAAGTGCCGCCGTCGGCCGGCAACGCGAACAACAACGGCACCGCGGTCGCGCCGAATCCCGCGCAGGAAAACGGCACCGGCGGCATCATCGCGCCGGCGCCGGCGAAGAAGCCACAGACGTCGAGCGCGCCGACCGCCACCGCGGCAGGCTCCGCACCGAAGGGCCCGAGCACGACCACCGCGGCCAACACCAAGCCGGGCTCGGCCGCCGCGCCCGCGCCGGGCGACGCGAACACCGGCTACTTCCTGCAGGTCGGCGCGTACAAGACCGCCGCCGACGCCGAACAGCAGCGCGCCCGTCTCGCGTTCCAAGGCTTCGAATCGAAGGTCACGCAACGCGATGCCGGCGGCGTCACGTACTACCGCGTGCGGATCGGCCCGTTTTCGAAGTTCGAGGACATGAATTCGAGCCGTCAGCGTCTGTCGGACGCCGGTGTCGATACCGCGGTGATCCGCTTCACCAAACAATAAATAAACGGTAATGCCGGCTCGCGCGGCGCGTCGAACTATCGGCGCGGCGCGCGGGTCACAAGCAGGATGGCCGCTTCGACCCGTATCGTATGGGGCGGCCGCCGAATCCGACCCGCGGTGACGGGCCTTTCGTATCGCGTCACCGCGCTCCCGCCTTATCTGGGTCTACACAACATGAAAAAACTGCTGAGCATCCTGTTTCTGTCGCTGGGCCTGATCGCGGCCAGCGCGCATGCGTCGCCGGCCGCGCCGGTCGCCGGCAAGGACTACACCGTGCTGGCCTCGCCGCAGCCGACCGACGTGCCGGCCGGCAAGATCGAAGTCACCGAATTCTTCTGGTACGGCTGCCCGCATTGCAATGAATTCGAGCCGTTCCTCGAAGCTTGGATCAAGAAGCAGGGCCCGGACGTCGTGTTCCGCCGCGTGCCGGTCGCCTTCCGCGACGACTTCATCCCGCACTCGAAGATGTACCACGCGCTCGACGCGCTCGGCGTCGCGAACGAACTGACGCCGAAGGTCTTCAACGAAATCCACGTCAACAAGAACTACCTGCTGACGCCGGAAGACCAGACCAAATTCCTCGCGAAGCTCGGCGTCGATCCGAAGAAGTACATGGAAGCGTATAACTCGTTCTCGACGCAAAGCGCGCTGCAGAAGGACAAGAAGCTGCTCGACGACTACAAGATCGACGGCGTGCCGACGCTCGCCGTGCAGGGCAAGTATGAAACCGGCCCGGCCGCGACCGGCACCCTGCCGGGCACGGTCCAGGTGCTCGACTACCTCGTCTCGCAAGTCCGCGCCAAGAAGATGTAAGCACGAGGCGCCGGTATGACTTCACCGCTGAAGGTTTTCATTACCGGCGCTTCGAGCGGCATCGGCCTCGCGCTCGCCGGCGAATACGCACGGCGCGGCGCGATTCTCGGCCTCGTTGCCCGCCGCGGCGACGCGCTCGCCGCGTTCCAGCAGTCCCATCCCCAGAACACCGTCTCGATCCATGCCGTCGACGTGCGCGACGCGGAAGCGCTCGCCGATGCGGCCGCGCGCTTCATCGCCGCGCACGGCCTGCCCGACATCGTGATCGCCAACGCCGGCATCAGCCGCGGTGCGCTGACAGGTCACGGCGATCTGCGCACCTTCCGCGAGGTAATGGACATCAACTACTTCGGCATGGTCGCGACGTTCGAGCCATTTGCCGCTGCGATGGCCGAGTCGAAGCGCGGCACGCTGGTCGGGATTGCGAGCGTCGCGGGCGTGCGCGGCTTGCCGGGTTCGGGCGCGTACAGCGCGTCGAAGTCGGCGGCGCTCAAGTATCTCGAGGCGTTGCGCGTCGAGATGCGGCCGTTCGGCGTCGGCGTCGTCACGATCGCGCCCGGCTATATCCGCACGCCGATGACCGAGCACAATCCGTACAACATGCCGTTCCTGATGGACGCCGACCGTTTCGCGGCGAAGCTCGCGCGGGCGGTCGAACGGCAGACGTCGTTCGCGGTGTTTCCGTGGCAGATGCGCGTGGCCGCGATGCTGCTGCATGTGCTGCCGCGCTGGCTCTACGACCGCGTGTTCGAACGCGCGCCGCGCAAGCCGCGCGCCGTCACCGAGTAAATCATGCAGCCCCGTGCGGTCGATGCAGCCGGCGTCGCGCACGATTACGCAGGCGCCGATGCGCGCATCGTGTCGCTGGTGCCGAGCCTCACCGAAACCCTGTTCGCGCTCGGCCTCGAGCGGCAGATCGTCGGGCGCACCGGCTTTTGCGTGCATCCGCGCAACAAGGTTCGCGCGGTGCCGAAGGTCGGCGGCACGAAGGCCGTCAAACTCGACGCGCTCCGCGCGCTGCGCCCCACCCATCTGATCGTCAACATCGACGAAAACGAACGCGACACCGTCGAGCAACTGCGCGCGTTCGTGCCGCACATCGTCGTCACCCATCCGCAGACCCCGCGCGACAATCTCGCGCTGTACGCGTTGCTCGGCGCGATCTTCGGACGCGAGGATGAAGCGCAGCGCTTGAGCACCGCGCTCGATGCGTGTCTGCGCGAAGCCGCCGCTCACACCTTCGCCGCGCAGAACGTGCTGTACCTGATCTGGCGCGAACCGTGGATGAGCGTCGCGCGCGACACTTACATCGCCGCGATGCTGCGTCTCGTGAACTGGCACACGCTGCCCGACGTGCACGGCGGCAGCGTGGGCGCCGCGCGTTACCCCACGGTCGACTTCGACGACGCGCCGTGGCTCGCGCGAGTCGACCGCGTATTGCTGTCGAGCGAGCCGTACCGCTTCACAGCCGCGCATCGCGATGCGCTCGCGGGCGATCCGCGTCTACGCGGCAAGCGCATCGAGCTGATCGATGGCGAAATGACGTCGTGGTACGGCGTGCGCGCGATCCACGGCATCGCCTATCTGCTGCGCCGGACCGCGGCGGCCTGAGGCGGCAACACGGCCGCGCCGCCCCATATGGATATGTCGATTAAATTGTTGTCGCTATAGTGGCCCTTCGATAAGCTTTCGCGAAGGCGCGCCGCCCGCCAGGCCTCGAAGCTCAGCCCCGCAGGCCTCAGGCCGGGATTGCCGACCTGTACGGGCGGCGCCGCCACAAACACAACCAGACGCACTGCCTGACTGCGCTCGTTACCGGAGATCCTATGCGCTTCAAACTGCTCGCGGCCGCCTTCCTGCTCACGGTGCCCACGCTCGTGCTCGCCAAGCCGTTGACCGTCTGTACCGAATCGAGCCCCGACGGCTTCGACGTGGTGCAGTTCAATTCGCTCGTCACGACCAATGCATCGGCCGACGTCATTTTCAACTCGCTGGTGTCTTTCGACGAAGCCGCGAAGAAGGTCGTGCCCGCGCTCGCCGACAAATGGGAAGTAAGCGCCGACGGCCTGACCTACACGTTCCACCTGCGCCCGAACGTGCAGTTCCAAACTACCGATTACTTCAAGCCGACCCGCGCGGTAAATGCCGACGACGTGATCTTCACGTTCGACCGCATGCTCAACGACAGCAATCCGTGGCACAAGGTGGCGGGCGCGAGCGGCTTCCCGCACGCGCAGTCGATGGGGCTGCCGAAGCTGATCAAGTCGATCACCAAGCTCGACGACAACACGGTCAAGTTCGAACTTAACGAGCCGAACGCAACCTTCGTGTCGATCCTGACGATGGGCTTCGCGTCGATCTATTCGTCCGAGTATGCGGATCAGTTGCTGAAGGCCGGCAAGCAGGTCGACCTGAACGCGAAGCCGATCGGCACCGGGCCGTTCACGCTGAAGAGCTATACGAAAGACGCGGTGATCCGCTACGACGTGAACCCGAGCTACTGGGGGCCGAAGCCGAAGATCGAGCGCCTGATCTACGCGATCACGCCGGACGCGACGGTGCGTGCGCAAAAGGTGAAGGCTGGCGAATGCCAGATCGCGCTGTCGCCGAAGCCGCAGGATCTCGCCGACGCGAAGCGCGACAAGTCGCTCGCGATCGTGCAGACGCCCGCGTTCATGACGGCCTTCGTCGCGCTGAACACGCAGAAGAAGCCGCTCGACAACCAGAAGGTGCGCGCGGCGCTGAACATGGCATTCGACCGCACCTCGTATCTAAAGACCGTGTTCGACAATACCGCGACGCCGGCCGTGAACCCGTATCCGCCGAATACGTGGAGCTACAACCGGTCGATCAAGGGCTGGCCGTACGATCCGGCGAAGGCGAAGCAGTTGCTCGCCGACGCAGGCTATCCGAACGGGTTCGAAACGACGATCTGGGTGCGTCCGAATGGCAGCGTGCTGAATCCGGATCCGAAGGCCGGTGCCGAAATGCTGCAGGCCGACTTTGCGAAGATCGGCGTGAAGGCGGAAGTCAAGATTATCGAATGGGGCGAGTTGATCAAGCAGGCGAAGCAAGGACAGCATGACACGCTGTTCATGGGCTGGGCTGGCGACAACGGCGATCCGGACAACTATCTGTCGCCGCTGTTCAGTTGCAATGCGGTGAAGTCGGGCATCAACTTCGCGCGTTTCTGCGATCAGGATCTCGACAAGCTGATCGCCGACGGCAAAGCCACGGCCGATATCGCCAAACGCACCAAAGCGTACGAAGCCGCGCAGCAGATCATCCACGACGAAGCGCTGTGGATTCCGCTCGGCTATCCGACCGCCGCCGCGATCACGCGCACGAACGTGAGCGGGTATCACGTGAGTCCGTTTGGGCGGCAGAACTTTGGGGCGGTGGTAGTGCAGTGATTTCGTGCTGCGACTGACGCAGCCCGCTCTGCAAGAAAGCCCGGTTTCGTCCGGGCTTTTTTTCGTTCAACGCATGAGTTTGGCTCGTTGCATCTAACACTGCGTAACCTTTTTCCGACGTAGATAATTGCTTGCGAAGTAGCCGCCCACACTTTGACAGAAGGAATGGATATGGCAATACAGGGACAACTGACAGTAGCCTCAGTCAGAACGATACGGACGTATAACGTCCGCGCCGGGATTGGCTACCTGCTCATGCGCATGGCACGTTTCGAGTACCGAAGCGTATTTGGCGCCGACCCTGAAGTCTATGAAATCGGTGTCAAGCCAGGCGATAGCATGGACAGGATGGCGAGGGCTCAAGGCACCACGACCGAGACGTTGAGAAAACTGAACCCGACGGCCACTGTTCTTCGCCCTGGACAAGTGTTGAAGTACCGGAAAGCTTCAGTTCAAAGCGTGATTGCAGGCTGGCACCCCGTCTCCACGACATTGATAGCACAGCGATATAACGGAGGTCGTGAGCCAAACTACGCCAGAAAGCTTGATTACGCGTTGTCATTGGTGCGTAAAGGAAAGGCAGCCCTATGCACACAATAAAACTGATCTGTTTCGGCCTGGCCGCCTGCCTGCCAACAATGGTCCCTGCGGCCGCAACTGCTCCCGTTGCAAGCGAGAAGGCTCTGCGCGAGGAATGCAGCGCGTTCTCGCAAGCGGGAATGCGGGACTGTCTGGCGGAAAAAGCAGAGGCCAGTCAGAAGGCCCTCAGACGAGCCGAGCAGAAGATGGCTGGCACCCTCTCCAAATGGGATGAAGACAACAAGTACGTCAACCAGGCCAAGGCAAAACTCGTCGCATCAAACACGAAATTCGCTGAGTACCGCGGGACTCAATGCGAATTCGCAGCTTCGCTAAGTGGTGGTGGGGCCGGCAGTGCGCGCGAAATGGGTCGTTTGGCTTGCGTTTCGGAACTGAACAACCGGCGCGCCCAGCAACTACGCGACGCTGCCTCTGATTTGCCGTTGAAGTAGTTCGCACGAGAAGACACCAAGCACCGTTGCGCCGCCCAGTGCCGTCGCGTAGCGCGGATCATTCGTCCGCGCTTCTACGCCCGCAGCAGACGGCCAGGATCACACCACCCCAAACCGAATCACCCCATCCCCATCCTGCGTCCGCTTCAAATCCCCCGCCCGCCACAGCAGATGCAAATGCGCGAGCGCCTCACCCATCGCGAACGTCATCTGATGGATATCGAGCTGGCGCTTGAACATCAGCGGCACGATATCGGCGGCGCTGCGCGGCTTTTCCGCACAAGCTTCTCGCACTTCGGCGAGCCGCGCGTCGTGATGCTCGCGCAATTGCCGGATCCGTGTGCCCACGCCGCGAAACGGCTTGCCATGCGACGGCAGCACCAGCGTGTCTTGGGGCATCGTCTGGTAGCGGCCGAGCGACTCCAGATACAGTTCCAGCGGTGAGCCCTCAGGCTCGACGTCGAACACCGACACGTTGGTCGAAATGCGCGGCAGCACCATGTCGCCGGAAATCAGCGTGCCGGTTTCCGCGCAGTGCAGCGCGCAGTGCTCCGGCGAGTGGCCGAAGCCCGTCACCACACGCCACGTCCTGCCGCCGATCCTGACCTCCTCGGCTTCGCGCAAACGGCGGTACTGCGCCGGAATTGCCGGCACGAGGCTCGAGTAATAGCTGTTGCGATTGCGCAGCTTGTCGAGCGATTCGGCGTCGTTCAGACCATGCCGCGCGAAGTGCCGCGCCGCGGCCTCGCCGCCCGCGTTCGAACCGTCGCCGGACGCCATCACGCGCGCCTGCATGTATTCGCCGACAGTCATCCACAGCCGCGCGTTCCAGCGCTTCTTATCGCCGCCGCCGCACACCCAGTGCGCCAGACCGATGTGATCGGGATGGCAATGCGTGACGATCACGCGCAGCACCGGCAGGCCGTCGAGCACCGAGTCGAACACACTTTCCCAATTCGCTTTGATGATGTCCGACGTGATGCCGCAGTCGACCACGGTCCACCCCCGCTGTCCGTCCATTTCATCGCGCAGCAGCCACAGGTTGATATGGTCGAGCGCGAATGGCAGCGGCATGCGCAGCCATAGCACGCCGGGCGCGACTTCCATCGTGCGGCCCGCGTCGGGCATCGTGTCGTTGAACGGGTATTGGAGTTGATGTTCGAGTGCATTCATGGGGCTGTCTTCCTCCGACGACCCTCCGGCATGGCAAGGTGTGCGATGCCGGTCGGCCTGGTTGTGGTTGCTTTCCGCTCAGGTTGACGATAACGTAAACGTTGATTCTATCGTCCAATTCGGTTTTGTGTCCGGCCACACGGCCACGAGATGTCCTGATGAATACGCAATACACGATCACCGAACTCGCACGCGAATTCGACGTCACGCCACGCGCGATTCGTTTCTACGAGGATCAGGGTTTACTCTCGCCGAGCCGCGAGGGTTCGAGCGGCTTGCGGCGCGTCTATTCGGGCCGCGACCGCACGCGTCTGAAGCTCACGCTACGCGGCAAGCGGCTCGGCTTCACGCTGTCGGAGATCCGCGACCTGCTCGACGTCTATGAGTCGCCGACCGACACCGTCTCGCAGTTGCATGCGTTTCTCGCGACGGTCGCGCGTCATCGCGAAGTGCTCGAGCGCCAGCGCGAAGATCTCGATGCGACGCTGGAAGACCTCGCGCAGTACGAAGCGCAGGCGCGCGCGCTGCTCGATGGTGCCAGGCAGGACGCGAAGCCTGCCTGATTTGCCTGACTCTGACCGGCGTTTGCGGAGCGCGCGTGATGAATCACTTCCCCAAGCTGTTATCGTCGCAAATCGGTTTCGACGTCGCGCAGACGATGCTCGAAGGGTTCAACCGTCACTATCGGATCTTTCGCGACGCCGCGATCCACGCGAAGACGCTGTTCGAAGCGGGCGATTGGCATGGCCTGCAAAAGCTCGCGCGCGAGCGCATCACGTCGTACGACGATCGCGTACAGGAATGCGTGCAGCTGCTCGAAGACGAGTACGACGCAGAGAAGATCGACAGCGAAGTGTGGCAGCAGATCAAGCTGCACTACATCGGTCTCCTGACCACGCACCGCCAGCCCGAATGCGCGGAAACGTTTTTCAATTCGGTGTGTTGCAAGATTCTGCACCGCTCGTATTTCAATAACGATTTCATTTTCGTGCGCCCGGCGATCTCGACCGAATACCTCGAGAACGACGAACCGGCCGCGAAGCCGACCTTTCGCGCGTATTACCCCGGTACTGATGGACTTGCCGCGACGCTGCAGCGAATCGTCACGAATTTCCAGCTCGATCCGCCGTTCGAGGATCTGACGCGCGACGTCGCCTGCATGATGCAGTCGATTCGCGAAGCGTTCGGCGTATTCGACGAAGCACCGAACTTCCAGATTCACGTGTTGTCGTCGCTGTTTTATCGCAACAAGGCCGCGTATATCGTCGGGCGCATCATCAACGGCGACGCGCTGCTGCCGTTCGCGGTGCCGCTGCGCCACGTGAAGCCGGGCCTGCTCGCGCTCGACGCGGTGCTGCTCAAGCGCGAGCAGTTGCTGATCATCTTCAGCTTCTCGCACTCGTATTTTCTGGTCGACATGGAAGTGCCGTCCGCGTATGTCGAGTTTCTGCGCACGGTGATGCCGGGCAAGCCGAAGGCGGAAATCTATACGTCGGTGGGTTTGCAGAAGCAGGGCAAGAATCTGTTCTATCGCGACCTGTTGCATCACCTATCGCATTCGAGCGACCGCTTCATCGTCGCGCCCGGCATCAAGGGCCTCGTGATGCTGGTGTTCACGTTGCCGTCGTTTCCGTACGTGTTCAAGCTGATCAAGGACAACTTTCCGCCACCGAAGGACACCACGCGCGCGCAGATCCAGCAGAAGTACCTGCTCGTCAAACGCCACGACCGGCTCGGCCGCATGGCCGACACGCTCGAATATTCGAGCGTCGCGCTGCCGCTCGCGCGCCTCGACGAAACGCTGTTGCGCGAACTCGAAAAGGAAGCCCCGTCGCTGATCGAGTACGACGGCGAGAACCTCGTGATTCGCCATCTGTACATCGAGCGACGCATGGTGCCGCTCAATCTGTTCCTGCAGAACGGCAACGACGACGACATCGAGCAGGGCATCAAGGAATATGGCAACGCGGTGAAGGAACTGATGCAGGCGAACATCTTCCCAGGTGACTTGCTGTACAAGAACTTCGGTGTCACGCGGCATGGCCGCGTCGTGTTCTACGACTACGACGAGATCGAATACCTGACCGACTGCAACGTGCGCGCGGTGCCGCCGCCGCGCAACGAGGAAGACGAAATGTCGGACGAGCCATGGTACGCGGTCGGTCCGCACGATATTTTTCCCGAGACGTACGGCGCGTTCCTGCTCGGCGATCCGCGCGTGCGCCGCTCGTTCATGCGGCATCACGCGGATTTCTTCGAGCCCGAGCTGTGGCAACGGCACAAGGATTCTCTGTTGAAGGGCGAGCTGCCCGATTTTTTCCCATACGACCGGAGCGTGCGCTTTTGCGTGCGTTATCCGGAGCGGTTCGCCGAAGCGCCCGATGCGCGGGCGGACGAACCAGATGTGCGCGTGGCTTGATGAATCCCACGAGGGTTCGCATCAGGCCACGCGCGGCAGTAGCCATCCAAGCTATCACCAAGGAGCTCGAACATGAGTGACGCAAACCACAGTGGTATCCATGCCGATCCGATCGTGATCGTCAGCGCGGCGCGCACGCCGATGGCCGGCTTTCAGGGCGACTTCGCGTCGCTGAGCGCGCCGCAACTCGGCGCGGTCGCGATCAAGGCGGCCGTGGAGCGGGCGGGTCTGAAGCCCGAGCAGATCGACGAAGCGGTGATCGGCTGCGTGCTGCCCGCCGGCCTCGGTCAGGCGCCCGCACGCCAGGCCGCGCTCGGCGCCGGTCTGCCGCTCGCCACCGGCTGCACGACGGTCAACAAGATGTGCGGCTCCGGCATGCGCGCGGCGATGTTCGCGCACGACATGCTGGCCGCGGGCTCACTCGACGTGATCGTCGCGGGCGGCATGGAGAGCATGACGAACGCGCCGTATCTGCTGCCCAAGGCGCGCGGCGGCATGCGCATGGGCCACGGCCAGGTGCTCGACCACATGTTCCACGACGGCCTCGAAGATGCCTACGACAAAGGCCGTCTGATGGGGACGTTCGCCGAGGAATGCGCGGCGTCGTTCGACTTCACGCGCGAGGCGCAGGACGCGTTCGCGGTCGAGTCGCTGAACCGCGCGAAGCGCGCGAACGAGGACGGCTCGTTCGACTGGGAAATCGCGCCGGTCACGGTACCGGGCCGCAAAGGCGACCTCACGATCGCGCGCGACGAGCAGCCGTTCAAGGCCAACCTCGACAAGATCCCTACGCTGAAGCCCGCATTCAGCAAGACAGGCACCGTGACGGCGGCGAACTCGTCGTCGATCTCGGACGGCGCCGCCGCGCTCGTGATGATGCGCGAGTCCACCGCGAAACGGCTGGGCGTCACGCCGCTCGCGCGCGTCGTCGGTCATTCGACGTTCGCGCAGGAGCCCGCGAAGTTCACCACCGCGCCGGTCGGCGCGATCCGCAAGCTGTTCGGCAAGAATGGCTGGCGCGCCGGCGACGTCGATCTGTACGAAATCAACGAAGCGTTCGCGGTCGTCACCATGGCCGCGATGAGAGAGCACGAGTTACCGCACGGCAAGGTCAACGTGAACGGCGGCGCGTGCGCGCTCGGCCATCCGATCGGCGCCTCGGGCGCACGCATTCTCGTGACGCTGATCGGCGCGCTCAGAAAGCGCGGTCTGAAGCGCGGCGTCGCGGCGCTGTGTATCGGCGGCGGCGAAGCGACCGCGATGGGTATCGAACTGATCTGAAGCGTCGGCAAAACTGCGAGGAATACGATGAAAACAGTGTTGATCGTCGGTGCGTCGCGCGGCATCGGCCAGGAATTCGTACGGCAATACCTGAGGAGCGGCTGGCGCGTGCTCGCGACCGCGCGCGACGGCGCCGCGCTCGACGGGCTCAACGCACTCGGCGCCGAGACCTTCGCGCTCGACGTCACCGTGCCCGAGCAGGTCTCGGCGTTCGGCTGGAAGCTCGACGGCGAACGGCTCGATGCGGCGATCCTGGTATCGGGCGTGTACGGCCCGCGCACCGACGGCATCGAAACGGTCAGCGCCGAGGACTTCGATCACGTGATGCACACGAACGTACGCGGCCCGATGCAGTTGCTGCCGATCCTGCTGCCGCTCGTCGAGGAAACGGACGGCGTGCTCGCGGTGATATCGAGTCGCATGGGCAGCATCGCCGATGCGAGCGGCACGACCGGCTGGCTATATCGCGCGAGCAAGGCGGCGCTGAACGACGTGCTGAAGCTCGCGTCGCTCGACGCGCAGCGAGCGACCTGCGTGTCGCTGCATCCCGGCTGGGTGCGCACCGACATGGGCGGCGCGCAAGCCGCGCTCGATCCGGCGCGCAGCGTCGCCGGCATGCGCGAGGTGCTGGCGCAGGCGGCCGCATCGCGCGACGCGTTCCACGGCCGCTTCTTTCAGCACGACGGCACGCAGCTCGACTGGTAGGAGAGACGTTCATGGTGCTTGATCAGGATCACTTGATGGTGCGCGACGCACTGCGCACCTTCGTGCGCGAAGCGATCACGCCGTACGCGGCGCAATGGGACCGCGAGCGCATTTTTCCGCGCGACGTGCACCGGCAGCTCGCCGAACTGGGCGCCTATGGCGTGCTGGTGCCCGAAGCGTATGGCGGCGCCGGCATGGACGCGCTCGCGCTCGCCTTGATCCTCGAAGAAATCGCGGCAGGCGACGGCGGCACGTCGACCGCGATCTCGGTGAACAACTGCCCGGTGTGCAGCATCCTGCTGACTTACGGCAACGACGCGCAGAAGCGCGACTGGCTCACGCCGCTCGCGCGCGGCGAGATGCTCGGCGCGTTCTGCCTGACCGAGCCGCAGGCGGGCTCGGATGCGTCGGCGCTGCGCACCACCGCGACGCGCGACGGCGACGTGTACGTGCTGAACGGCGTCAAGCAGTTCATCACCAGCGGCAAGAACGGCGACGTCGCGATCGTGATGGCCGTCACCGACAAGGCAGCCGGCAAGCGCGGCATCAGCGCGTTCATCGTGCCCACCGGCACGCCGGGCTACGTGGTCGCGCGTGTCGAGGACAAGCTCGGACAGCATTCGTCGGATACCGCGCAGATCGTGTTCGACGCGTGCCGCGTGCCGGCCTCGAACCTGATCGGCGCGCCAGGCGAAGGCTACCGGATCGCTTTGTCGGGTCTCGAAGGCGGGCGCATCGGCATCGCCGCGCAAAGCGTCGGCATGGCGCGCGCCGCGTTCGAGGCCGCATTGAGTTACGCGAAAGAACGCGAAAGCTTCGGGGCGCCGCTGTTTTCACACCAGGCGGTGCAGTTCCGTCTCGCCGAGATGGCGACGCAGCTCGAAGCCGCGCGTCAATTGATCTGGCATGCGGCGTCACTGAAGGACGCAGGCCTGCCGTGTCTGACCGAAGCCGCGATGGCAAAACTGTTCGCCTCCGAAGCGGCCGAGCGCATCTGCTCGGCCGCCTTGCAGATTCACGGCGGCTACGGCTATCTGAGCGACTTCCCGGTCGAGCGGATTTACCGCGACGTGCGCGTGTGCCAGATCTACGAAGGCACGAGCGACATCCAGAAGATTCTGATCGCTCGCGCGCTCAACTGAAATTTCAATGAACAAGCCATTGTTGCCACTGCAAAGACCTGTCGACTGTCCGTGCGGCGGCGCCACGCCCGACGCACGCGGGGGCCCCGCGACTCAAGCGCCGCGTTTCGCGCAATGCTGCGGCCGCTATATCGACGGCGGCGAAGCGGCGCCCCGCGCGCTCGAACTGATGCGCTCGCGTTACAGCGCGTACGTGCTCGGCGCGACCGACTACCTGCGCGCAACGTGGGACGCCCGCACCTGCCCCGCCGATCTCGACGCCGACCCGGCCGCGCCCGACGCGCCCCGTTGGCTCGGACTGCAGATCAAAGCGTTCGCCGAAAGCGATGCCGATCACGCGACTGTCGAATTCATCGCCCGCTACAAAGTGGGGGGACGTGCGCATCGGTTGCACGAATCGAGCCGCTTCCTGCGCGGCGATGATGGCCGCTGGTGTTATGTCGATGGAGACGTCGACGAATAAGCTTCATTTGTTGGCCTCGCGCCACAGCACTTATGCGACCTTGGCTCGCCGCTTCCCGCCACCCGTCGGCAGCCCTTGCCCCGCAAGGCTTTGAAGCCTCGCTCGCGGATCTCGCAATTTTTTCGCCGCGGGTTCTCCTTGATTGCACAAAACAAAATTGTCGTGCCAGGATGAGCCCGTAGTTTCATGACGTCACATTGCGAGAGCGGGTCACACCTGCTCCACATCAGGTGGCGCTCATCCTCGGCGCGTGGGGTCGCGCCGGCCGTTGGGTTCATCCCGTGCAATCCCGATTGCGTGCGTGCGCTTGCCGCACAACGTACGCGAGTGAGTCTTTTTGTGTCGAAAACGCGAATGAAAGCTGACCGTCAGCAGCGTTTTCGCCACCGGACAGCACGGAGTTCAGGACAGGTCTTTCAGGCAGGTGCGTCGATGGTGTTGAGCAAGGTTCTGACGAAGTGTGCGGCGATCTGCGCCGCGGCCACGTGCGCTGTCGCGATCGCGCACGCCGATCCGCTCACCTACACATCCGCTTCGACACAGAACGCGACACCGCAGAGCGACACGCAAGGGCCGCTGTCGCGCGCCCGCGTGCCGCGCCTCGCGCTCGACGACGACGTCTACCTGCCCACTGCGCACCTGAACGAAAAGGTCATCCGCGTGCCGGTCGACGCCGCCGGCACAGTCACGCTCGAAACCACGATCTATAAGCCGGACGGCCCCGGCCCGTTCCCGATGATCGTGTTCAACCACGGCAAGATTCAAGGCGACCCGCGCACCCAGGAACGCAGCGACCCGCTGCCGTTTGCGCGGGAATTCGTGCGCCGCGGCTATGTGGTGGTCGCGCCGAACCGCCAGGGCTTCGGTCACTCGGACGGCGTGTACGAGCAGGACGGCTGCGACGTCGAGCGCAATGGCCTCGGCCAGGCCGGCGACGTTGCCGCGACGATCGATTACATGTCGAAGCAGCCTTATGTCGACGCGACGCACATCGCGGTGGCCGGCACCTCGCATGGCGGTCTGGCGACGATCGCGTACGGCACCGAAGCGGCGTCCGGCGTGCGCGCGCTGATCAATTTCTCGGGCGGCCTGCGCCAGGACGCCTGCGAAGACTGGCAAGGCAATCTGACACGCGCATTCGGCGCGTACGGCGAGAAGACCACGGTGCCGTCGCTGTGGCTCTATGGCGATAACGATTCGGTGTGGAACGCGCCGCTCGTCGCGAGCATGTACGCCGCGTATCGCGCGCACGGCACGAGCGTCAAGATGGTCGATTTCGGCAAGTACAAGAACGACGCGCATCGGCTGGTCGGCGACCGCGACGGCGTGCACGTGTGGTGGCCGATCGTCGAAGCATTCCTCGCGCGCGCCGGTATGCCGACGGCGGTGCAGTATCACGTCGCCGATCCGGCCGCGCCGAAGGCAACCGGCTTCGCCGCGCTCGACGCGATCGACGCGGTGCCGTACCTCGACAACGAGGGCCGCAATGGCTATCGAAACTTCCTGCATCAGTATCCGAGTCGCGCGTTCGCGGTGTCGGATTCGGGCGCGTGGTCGTGGGCCGAGGGCGGCGACAATCCGATGTCGGTGGCGGTGGCGAATTGCCAGAAGCAGAGCTCCGATCCGTGCCGGCTGTATGCGGTGGACAACGCGGTCGTGTGGGGCAACCAGAACTCGCAGACGGCCGATGCGCGTGATGCCGATGCCAACGGCCGGCCAGCGATGGCGAGCCGCGAGTGAAGCACCCATAGAGCCGTGAATCGCGCCTGATTCTGACGTGCCCCAAGCCCGCCGTATTCGGCGGGCTTTTTCTTGGGCGCTCGATTCGCCCGAAAAACACCCGGGCAACCCTGATTCTGGCCAGTAATAGCCCATTACTTTGACGTCGCTAACTCCGTCGATTGGCGAGCTTCCATCACGAAGTCGAACGAGCTGCATCGAACGGCGCCAAACCTCGATGCCACCGTGAAAAAACGGGCATTTCGTGGTTGATGCGCGCGACCCAATAAACCGCTAATCTCGACCCCGCGCACTCGCCGAGGCTTGCGTGCGTGGAAAAAAAGCATCCTGGAGTACCCCTTTGGAAAAGTCAGCAGTTCCCCCCGTCGCCCCCCAAGATTGGGTCGCCCGCAGCCTGCGCGCGGTGTGGCATCCGTGCACGCAGATGAAGCACCACGAACGTCTGCCGCTGATCCCCGTCGCGCGCGGCCAAGGCGCATGGCTGTTCGATCGCGCGGGTCATCGCTATCTCGATGCGATCAGCTCGTGGTGGGTCAATCTGTTCGGTCACGCCAATCCGCGCATCAACGCAGCGCTGAAAGACCAGCTCGATACGCTCGAACACGCGATGCTCGCCGGCTGCACGCACGAGCCCGCCATCGAACTCGCCGAACGTCTGCACGCGTTGACCGGCAACACGCTCGGCCACGCGTTTTTCGCATCGGATGGCGCGTCCGCCGTCGAGATCGCGCTGAAGATGAGCTTTCACAGCTGGCGCAACCGGGGCTACGCCGACAAGCAGGAATTCGTCTGTATCGCCAACAGCTACCACGGCGAGACGATCGGCGCGCTCGGCGTGACCGACGTCGCACTGTTCAAGGACGCATACGACTCGCTGATCCGCCACGCGCACGTCGTCGCCTCGCCCGATGCGCGGCTCGCGCAAGCGGGCGAAACCGCCGCCGACGTCGCACGCCGCGCGCTCGACCCTGTGCGCGCGCTGTTCGAGGCGCGCGCGAACCGCATCGCTGCGCTGATCGTCGAGCCGCTCGTGCAATGCGCGGCCGGCATGGCGATGCACGACGCGTCGTACCTCGCCGGATTGCGCGCGTTGTGCGACCAGTACGGCGTGCATCTGATCGCCGACGAAATCGCAGTCGGCTGCGGCCGCACCGGCACGTTCTTCGCGTGCGAACAGGCGGGCGTGTGGCCCGACTTCCTGTGTTTGTCGAAAGGCATCAGCGGCGGCTATCTGCCGCTGTCGATCGTGCTGTCGCGCGACGAGATCTTCGCGGCCTTCTATCACGACGACACCGCGCGCGGCTTCCTGCACTCGCACTCGTACACCGGCAATCCGCTCGCGTGCCGCGCCGCGCTCGCCACGCTCGATCTGTTCACGAGGGACGACGTGCTTGCCGCCAACGCGCGCAAATCGGCGACGCTCGCGGCCGCGCTTGCGCCGCTCGCCGAGCACCCGCACGTGCGCAATCTGCGTCAGCGCGGCACGATCTTCGCATTCGACGCGGTGATCGATGACCCCGAGCAAGCCAAAACATTCTCGCGCCGCTTCTTCGAAAACGCGCTGCAGCGCGAGCTGTTGCTCCGCCCGATCGGCACCACCGTGTACCTGATGCCGCCGTACATCCTCGATGACGAAGAACTCGCGCTGCTCGCCGCGCGCACGCGCGACACCTTCGACGCCACCCTCGCGGAGGCCCGCTGATGCATCTGCTCGACACGCTCGCCGAAGCGCTCAAGGAACTCGACGCCCGCGGTCTGCGCCGCCGCCGCCGCACCGCGGATACGCCGTGCGCCGCGCACATGCGCGTCGACGGCCGCGACATCATCGGCTTCGCCAGCAACGACTATCTGGGCCTCGCCGCGCATCCACAATTGATCGACGCGATCGCTGAAGGCGCGCGCCTGTACGGCGCGGGCAGCGGCGGCTCGCATCTGCTCGGCGGTCATTCGCGCGCGCATGCGCAACTCGAAGACGATCTCGCCGAATTTGCCGGCGGCTTCGTCGACAACGCCCGCGCGCTGTATTTCAGCACCGGCTATATGGCGAATCTCGCGACGCTGACCGCACTCGCGGGCCGCGGCACGACGCTGTTCTCCGATGCGCTCAATCACGCTTCGCTGATCGACGGCGCGCGGCTGTCGCGCGCGGACGTGCAGATCTATCCGCACTGCGACATGGATGCATTGAGCGCGATGCTCGAAGCGTCGGAGGCGGACGTCAAGGTGATCGTGTCCGACACGGTGTTCAGCATGGACGGCGACATCGCGCCGCTGCCGCGTCTGCTCGAGCTCGCGCAGCGGCACGGCGCATGGCTGATCGTCGACGATGCGCACGGCTTCGGCGTGCTCGGCCCGCAAGGCCGCGGCGCGATCGCGCAAGCCGCGCTGCGCTCGCCGCATCTGATCTCGATCGGCACGCTCGGCAAGGCGGCGGGTGTCTCCGGCGCGTTCGTCGCCGCGCATGCGACCGTGATCGAATGGCTCGTGCAGCGCGCGCGTCCGTATATCTTCACGACGGCGTCGGTGCCGGCGGCCGCGCATGCGGTGTCGGCGAGTCTGCGCATCATCGGTGGCGAGGAAGGGGATGCGCGCCGCGCGCATCTCCAGCAGCTGATCGAACGCACGCGCGCGATGCTGCAAGCGACGCCGTGGCTGCCCGTCGATTCGCATACGGCCGTTCAGCCGCTGATCATCGGCGCGAACGATGCGACGCTCGAGATCGCCGCGTCGCTCGACCGCGCAGGGTTGTGGGTGCCCGCCATCCGTCCGCCGACCGTGCCGACCGGCACGTCGCGCCTGCGCATTTCGCTGTCGGCCGCGCACTCGCACGCGGATCTCGACCGGCTCGAAGCCGGCCTGCAACAGGTTGGAGCGCGCGCGGCATGAGCAACCTGAATAACGATGACGGCACGCTGTCGCTGTTCGTCACCGGCACCGATACGGAAATCGGCAAGACGTTCGTGTCGTCGGCGCTATTACGCGGCTTCGTGCGCGAAGGTCTGCAGGCGGCCGCGATGAAGCCGATCGCGGCGGGCGCGTTCGAAGTGAACGGCGTGCTGCACAACGAGGACGCGGATCAACTCGACGCCGCATCGAGCGTGCTGCTGCCGCCTGCTATGCGCACGCCGTATCTGCTAAAGGAACCGGCCGCGCCGCACATCGCGGCCGCGCTGGAAAACGTCTCGTTCGATCTCGAGCGCATCGTTGCGTGCCACCGCCAGGCGCTGAAGCTTGCCGAGGTTGTCGTGGTCGAAGGTGTCGGCGGTTTTCGCGTGCCCTTGACCGCGACGCAGGACACCGCCGACCTCGCCGTCGCGCTCGAGCTACCGGTCGTGCTGGTGGTCGGCATGCGGCTCGGCTGCATCAGCCATGCGCTGCTGACTGCCGAAGCGATCGCCGCGCGCGGTCTCACGCTCGCGGGCTGGGTCGCGAATCGCATCGACCCGGAGATGACTTTCCCCGACGAAAACATCGCCTCGATTCGTGCGCATCTCGCTCACGCTTACGACGCGCCGTTGCTCGGCGTCGTGCCGTACACCAGCCCGCTGTCGCCGGAGCTTGCGGCGCAACAGCTCGACATTCGACGGCTTTTGCAAACGCTGCGCCACTTGCGCGCGGCATAGCGCTGCTGCGCAGCGCCGAACTATTTCATCCGTTTACGAGGATCGATCACATGACACAACTGAATATCGCAGCGGGCACCGCCGAAGCGAGCGCCGCCAACAGCAATCCGACCGCAGCCGCCACTGAAGCGAAGCCGCTCGCGCGCTGGCGCGTCGCCGATATCGTCGCGCTGTACGAACTGCCGTTCAACGACTTGCTGTTTCGCGCGCAGCAAACGCATCGCGAGCATTTCGACGCGAATGCGGTGCAACTGTCGACGCTGCTGTCGATCAAGACGGGTGGCTGCGAAGAAGATTGCGCGTATTGTCCGCAATCGGTGCATCACGACACCGGCCTCGCGGCCGACAAGCTGATGGCCGTCGACGACGTGCTCGCCGCCGCGCAGGTCGCCAAACAGAACGGCGCGACGCGCTTCTGCATGGGCGCCGCGTGGCGCAATCCGAAAGACCGCCACCTGGAGCCGATCAAGGACATGATCCGCGGCGTGAAGGCGATGGGCCTCGAAACCTGCGTGACGCTCGGCATGCTCGAAACGCACCAGGCGCACGCGCTGCGCGATGCGGGCCTCGACTACTACAACCACAATCTCGATACGTCGCCGGAGTTCTACGGCCAGATTATTTCGACGCGCACCTACCAGGATCGGCTCGACACGCTCGAGCGCGTGCGCGACGCGGGTATCAACGTGTGCTGCGGCGGCATCGTGGGCATGGGCGAATCGCGCCGCGAACGCGCGGGGCTGATCGCGCAGCTCGCGAACATGGAGCCGTATCCGGAATCGGTGCCGATCAACAATCTGGTGCAGGTGCAAGGCACGCCGCTGACAGGCACCGAAGCGATCGATCCGTTCGAATTCGTGCGCACGATCGCGATCGCGCGCATCACGATGCCGCGCGCCATGGTGCGTCTATCCGCCGGCCGCGAGCAAATGGACGAGGCATTGCAGGCGATGTGCTTCCTCGCAGGCGCGAATTCGATTTTCTACGGCGATCAGTTGTTGACCACGAGCAACCCGCAGGCGGAAGCGGATCGCAAGCTGCTCGCGCGTCTGGGGATTCGCGCTGAAGCGGCGCAGCAGATGCCGGTCGATCAGAGTGGGTGCGAGCATGGGTGTGCTCATGGGCATGAGGATCATGGCGTGGCGAATTGAGTCGCGGAAGCGCTGAGCCGCCAGCCCGCATGCGCCAGGCGCCCCGAAAGTGCTCACACGAGCGCATGCTTCGGGGTTTCGATGGCCTCTTCCCCAAAGCGCAGCGGCGCCGCGCAATGCACGAGCGTATCGACGAAGTACTTCGCGCGCGGCCACGGCCCGAATCCCGCCGCCGTATTGATATGCCCCGCGTCGCCGAGATTGATGAACGCGCTGCCGAAGCGCTGCGCGAGATCGCGCGCGTCGGCGAGCGTCATCCACGGATCGGTTTCGCTGCCGATCAGGATCGACGGCACGCCCAGCCGTCGCGCGTCGAACGGTCCCGCGAATTCGAACTTGCGCGGACTCGCGGGCGCAACGAACAGCACGCCCACCACGTCGCTGGCGAGCGCGCCTTGCTGCAACGCATGCGCGGTCGCGAGGCAGCCGAAGCTATGCGCGGCCAGCACGAACGGACCGCGTTCACGCGCGAGCAGATCGCGCAACGACTTCGCCCATAGCGCGAGATCGGGCGCGTCCCAATTGGCCTGGTCGACGCGCAACGAGCGTGCGAACTGCCGCTCCAGCCATGTTTGCCAATGCGCGCCTTCGCTGCCGTGCAGGCCGGGAACGGTGACGAGCCGCGGCGGCCAGCTCGATCGGGTGCATGAAAGCATGGGCGTGCCTCGCTGCGCAGGGAATCCGGGCATTCATTGTCCCGCTCAACGGCGCGTCGATGAACCAAGTTTTTATGCTTTCGTTATCGGGCCAACAAACAGCGCGGCCGGTACGCGCGAGCCCGACGCCCACGACGGCATGCATCTCAAAGCGCACGTCCGTGCACGAATGCGCGCGATCGGCGTCGAAAAAGTAGAATGAAGCCTATTCGTAACGGGAGGAGACCCGATGTCAAACGCGTCGCCCCATTGCCGTGACGCGCTCCGGGTCCGCCCCGCGCATGCTCATATCGACGCCAAAGCATTCCGGACCGCATGAAAATACTCTTCTACGCACCGCACACCGAAGCCGCCGGGTGGCTCCACGACTTCGCGCGCGCGTTGCCCGCGGCCGAACTGCGCGAATGGCAGCCCGGCGACACCGCGCCGGCCGATTTCGCGGTGGTCTGGCGTCCGCCGCGCGAGATGCTGGCCGGCCGCAATACGCTGCGCGCGATCTTCAATCTCGGCGCGGGCGTCGATGCGATTCTCGCGCTCGAACGCGCGCACCCGGGCACGTTGCCGCCCGAGGTGCCGCTGATCCGCCTCGAAGACACCGGCATGGGCGCGCAGATGGCCGAGTACGTGACGCATGCGGTGCTGCGCTATCTGCGCCGCTTCGACGAATACCAGATGCTGCAAGGTGAGCGCCGCTGGAAAGTGCTCGAGCCGCATCCGCGCGCAAGTTTCACGGTGGGCGTGCTCGGCCTCGGCGTGCTCGGCACGCAGGTCGCGCAAACGCTCGCTTCGTTCGGCCTGCCGGTGCGCGGCTATAGCCGCGGGGCCAAGCAGATCGACGGCATCGCGACGTTCGCCGGCAACGCGCAGTTCGATCGTTTCCTCGACGGCCTGAAGGTGCTCGTCAATCTGCTGCCGCATACGCCCGACACGGAAAGCGTGCTCAACGCGCAAACCTTCGCGAAGCTCGCGCGCGGCGCCTATCTGATCAACGTCGCGCGCGGCGCGCATCTGGTCGAAGCGGACCTGCTCGCTGCGCTCGCGAGCGGCCAGCTCGCCGCCGCGACGCTCGACGTGTTCCGCGAGGAACCGCTGCCCGCCGATCATCCGTTCTGGCGCGAGCCGCGCATCACGATCACGCCGCACACGTCGGCGCTGACGTTGCGCGAGGACAGCGTCGCGCAGGTTGCGGACAAGATCGGCGCGATGATGCGCGGTGAGCAGGTGAGCGGCGCAGTGCAGCTGGCGCGCGGCTACTGAGGGAAAACCGCTCGCGCGCGTCGCAGGCGCGCGGGCTGAATTGAATTGCCGCAACGCGGCAGCCCCCATTCTCGATGGGACAGCGATAAACCGCATCGGATCGGAGACACATCATGGCCTTACCGAAGCAAGTGAAAATCGTCGAAGTGGGTCCGCGCGACGGGCTGCAGAACGAGAAGGAATTCGTGCCGACCGCGACCAAGATCGAGCTGATCAACCGACTATCGGCGGCGGGCTTGCGCAACGTCGAAGCGGCATCGTTCGTCTCGCCCAAATGGGTCCCGCAGATGGCCGACGGCGCCGACGTGATGGCCGGCATTGAGCGTCGCGCGGGTACGATCTACTCGGTACTGACGCCGAACCTGCGCGGCTTCGAAGGCGCGCTCGCCGCCCACGCCGACGAGATCGTGATCTTCGGCGCGGCGAGCGAGGCGTTCTCGCAGAAGAACATCAACTGCAGCATCGCGCAGAGCATCGAGCGCTTCGCGCCGGTTGCCGCAGCGGCGAAAGAACATCAGCTGCGTATTCGCGGCAGCGTGTCGTGCGCGCTCGGCTGTCCGTATCAGGGCGAGGTGCCGGTCGCGTCGGTCGTCGACGTCGTCAAGCGCTTCGCGGCGCTCGGCTGCGACGAGATCGATATCGCCGACACGATCGGCGTCGGCACACCCAGGCGCACCCGCGAAGTATTCGAGGCGGTGGCCCAGGTGTTTCCGCGCGAGCACCTGTCGGGGCACTTTCACGATACCTATGGCCAGGCGCTTGCCAACATCTATGCGGCGCTGCTCGAAGGCGTCGAGATCTTTCATGCATCGGTCGCGGGGCTCGGCGGCTGTCCGTATGCGAAGGGCGCGACCGGCAACGTCGCGACCGAAGACGTGCTGTACCTGATGAACGGCCTCGGCATCGAGACTGGCATCGACCTCGCGCAAGTGGTCGAAATCGGCGACTTCATGTCGAATGCGATCGGCCGGCCCAACGTGTCACGCGCCGGCAAAGCGCTGCTCGCGAAGGCGCGCAGCGAAGCGAACACCTGCGTATAACCACAGCATCCATTTTCATTCAGGGTCCCAAACGATGAACGACCTCACGTCCTTCGACTCCGACGATCTCGCCGCGCTGCCCGACTCGGCACGCCGCGTCGCGCTGCTGCTGCGCGAACGCGGTCACGCCGGGCGAATCGTGATGCTGCCGGAAACCGGCAAGACTTCCGCCGAAGCGGCCGCCGGACTCGGCTGCTCGGTCGCGCAGATCGCGAAGTCGATCCTGTTCCGGCGCCGCGAAGACGACGCGCCGGTGCTCGTGATCGCGAGCGGTGCGAATCGCGTCGACGAAAAGAAAGTGGCCGCGCAGGTCGGCGAGATCGGCCGCGCGGACGCGAAGTTCGTGCGCGAAAAAACCGGCTATGCGATCGGTGGCGTGTGCCCGGTCGGTCATGCGACCGAGCCGGTCACGCTGATCGATGCCGATCTGCTCGAGTTGGAGAGTCTGTGGGCCGCCGCCGGTCATCCCCACGCGGTGTTCAATTTGACCGCGCAGGAGCTGATCGCGCTGACGGGCGCGCCGGTCGTCGAGGTCGCGTTGCGCGAGCCGGCCTGAATACGATGGCGAGCGGCAACGAATACGATCACAACGACGACGGCGGTGGCGTGCCGTCGCCGTGCATCAGCGTGTGCAGGATGGATGCATCGACGGGCTGGTGTGAAGGATGCCTGCGCACGATCGACGAAATCGCCGGCTGGTCGACGCTCGACGACGACGCGAAGCGCGCGGTGTGGGACGCGATCGAAGCGCGTCACGCGGAGTTCATGGCGACGCGCACACCATCGACGGCGAGGGACAAGCCATGAACGCCGCGCCGCGCGTCGTGACGCCCGGTGAGACATTCAGTTCGACGCTCGAGTTGTCGGTGGATTCGATCAAATCGTTCGCGACGCTCGTCGTGGATCTGAACCCGCTGCATCACGATGAAGCGTATGCCGCGCAAAGCCGCTTTGGCGGCTTGATCGCGTCGGGCACGCAACCCACCGCGTATTTCATGGCGCTGCTCGCCACGCATTTCTCGACCTACGCGCAGCCGCTGGGCCTCGAATTCGATATCAAGCTGAAGAAGGCGGTGCACGCGCACGACACGCTGACAATCACATGGCGCGTGCGCGACGCGCACTGGAAGCCGAGCTTGAACGGCGACCTGACCTTCCTCGAAGGTTCGGTGGTCAATCAGCGCGGCGAACTGATGTTGACGGGCACCTCGACGATCCTCGTGATGCCGAAGCCCGACGCAGCCGCGGACGCGCACGCGAGCACGGCCACGCCATGATCGCGCTGCCCGCATCGATCCGGGTTTTCGAGCGCGGCTGGCTGTCGTCGAACAACGTGCTGCTGGTCGACGACACATGCGCGACGCTCGTCGACACCGGCTATGCGACGCACGCATCGCAAACGGTCGCGCTGGTACGCAACGCGTTGCGCACGCGGCCGCTCGATCTGATCGTCAACACGCACCTGCATTCGGATCATTGCGGCGGCAACGCGCTGTTGCAGGCCACGTGGCCATGCCGCACGCTGATCCCTTCACCCGAAGCCGATGCCGTGCGCGACTGGGACCCAGCGCGCCTTAGCTTTCGCGCGACCGGTCAAACCTGCGAGCGCTTCGGTTTCACCGGCACGCTCGCACCCGGTGCGCACTTGCGGCTAGGCGCGCTCGACTGGCAAGTGCTCGGCGCGCCCGGCCACGACCCGCATTCATTGATGCTCTATTGCGCGGACGAACGCTTGCTGATTAGCGCAGACGCGCTATGGGAACATGGCTTTGGCGTGATATTTCCCGAGCTCCAAGGCGAAAGCGGCTTCGCCGAGCAGCAGGCCGTGCTCGACCTGATCGCGACGCTCGACGTGCGCGTCGTCATCCCAGGCCACGGCGCGCCGTTCACGCATGTCGACGCGGCGCTCGAACGCGCGATGTCGCGCCTCGCCTGGCTGCGCGCCGATCCCGCGCGCAACGCAAAGAACGCCCTGAAGGTGCTGATCGCATTCAAGCTGCTCGACGTCCGCGAGATGAGTGTGGATGCGCTGCTGCGCATGCTCGACGACGCGGCCGCGATGCGCGCGGCCGCGTCGATGCTGAAGCCGCGCGGCGAATGGCCGGTGTTGCTGAAGGGAATGATCGGGGAGCTCGCGGCGAACGGTGGCCCGCTCGAAGTGGACGGCACGCGTATTCTTGCGCGGCGTTGAACTACGATGCGACCGGTTCGGCCGGCGCGGCGAAGAAGCGCACCGGAACGCAAAACCGAGCCCCCAAAAAGAAAACCGCTCGACGAAGCGAGCGGCGGAACATCTGTTGGACGTGATCAGCGTCGCTATCAATGATACGCGCGCGGGTTTTTGCATCGCATCGGTGATTTCCCTACGGCAATTTGACGCCACGTTTACCAATGCATACATGATCTGTCATCAAACGGCGTTAGGCGCTTGAATGTTTGTGCGTTATTCCGGAATCCGTAGCAATTTCCGATTCGGCATCACGTGGACGGTAAGCGCTTTTTCTGCGGCACGATCCGCCACCCGAGATTGACGCCCGCCGCCGCCAGCAGAATCAGCGCGGCGCCGAACACCTGAATCCATGCGAGCGTCTGTCCGAACGCAAGCCGGTCGACAATGATCGCGACCACCGGATAGATGAACGACAACGCGCCCGTCATCGACGTCGGCAGCTTCTGAATCGCGCCATACAGCAGCACGTACATGAGCCCGGTGTGGACGACGCCGAGCACGACCAGTTCGAGCCACTGCGCGCCGCTTGCCGGCAACGCATCGAAGCGCACGAACGGCGCGAGCAACAGCACGCCGAGTGAGACCTGGATCAGCGCGAGCAGATGCGGCGGCGTGCCCTTCAGCCGCTTCGTGATGATCGACGACACGGCGTACATCGCCGCCGCACCGACCGCGTAGGCGACGCCGGCCAGATACTGCCCCGGCACCGCGAGCACGGCCGGCTCGACCTTCACGACGAACACGAGCCCGACGAACGCGACCACGAGCCACACGATCGTCGAGGCGCTGATGCGCTCGCGAAACACCAGCGCGCCGAGCCCGACCAGCATGAACGGCTGCGTGTTGTAGACGGCCGTCGCCATCGAAATCGACGCGCGTGAATACGCGGCGAATAGCAACACCCAGTTCATGACGATCGCCGCGCCGCCGAGTAACGCGAGACCGAGCATCTTCCACGAGAACAGCTCGCGGCGAAACAGTCCGAGCGCCGCGCACACGAGCGCAAGCGTCGCGCCACCGAAGATGCAGCGGAAAAACACCACGTTGAAAGGGCTTTGCTGTGACGACACGACGAGCCAGCCGATCGTGCCCGACATCAGCATCGCGATGCTCATCTCCGCCGCGCCGCGGCGGATGTCGCTGGACGTACCGCTTGCGGTAGGCGCGGAAGCCTTGTTCGAAGCCATGATTCGATCCGGGATTGATGCCTGCATGACTGGCAGTGTAATTAATCCGCCCGCGCGAATACATGGCTAAACTTAAGCGTTTCCGCGTTTTCACCTGATAAACGAAGGCCATCATGAGCAAACGCCTTGCATTGACTGCACCGATCGCCCTCGACGACACCGACCGCGCGCTGCTCGCCGCGCTCGCGCAGGACGCGCGCCAACCGGTCAGCGAACTCGCGCGCATCGTCGGTCTATCGGCGCCCAGCACGGCCGAACGCGTGCGACGGCTCGAAGCGCAAGGCGTGATCGAGCGCTTCACCGTGCAAATCGATGCGCGCGCGCTCGGCTTCGCGCTGCAGGCGATCGTGCGTGTGAAGCCGCTACCCGGCCAGCTGCATCTGGTGGAGGAGGTGATCCGGCGCATTCCTGAGTTCGTCGAATGCGACAAGGTGACCGGTGACGACTGTTTCATCTGCCGCCTGTACCTGCATTCGATCGAGCAGCTCGACGAGATCCTGTCGAAAGTGACCGAGCGCGCGGAGACCAGCACCGCGATCGTCAAGTCGACGCCGGTTGCGCGGCGGCTGCCGCCGCTCGGCTAGCGAAGGTCCATCGAAGGTCCAACGAAGGCCGCGCGAAGCGGCCCGTCGCTCATCGTTCGACCGGTTCGAAAAACGACAGCATCTCGGCGACCAGTTCGTCCGGCGCTTCCTCGGGCAGATAGTGCCCGCACGATAGCGCGCGGCCACTCACGTCACGCGCCACATGGCGCCATTCGTCGAGCGGAACGAAGCATTTTTCGATCACGCCCTTGTCGCCCCACAGCACCCGCAGCGGACAGCCGATCTTGTTGCCGCGCTCGATATCGGCGCGATCATGCTCGAGATCGATGCTCGCCGACGCACGATAGTCCTCGCACATTGCGTGCACCGCGCCGGGTTGTGCGAGTGCCGCACGGTAGGCGTCGAGCGCGGCGGGAGCGAACGGTGCGAGGCCCGCATGACGGCCGCCCATCACCGCGTCGACATAAGCCGTTGGATTTGCCCCAATCAACGTTTCGGGCAGCGGCTCCGGTTGAATCAGGAAGAACCAATGGAAGTAATGCGTCGCGAAGGTGCGGTCGGTGGCTTCGTACATCGCGAGCGTCGGCGCGATATCGAGCAGCATCAGACGCTCGACCGCGTCGGCGTGATCGAGCGCCATGCGGTGCGCGACGCGCGCGCCGCGGTCGTGCGCGCAAACGAGGAAGCGCTCGAAGCCGAAGTGGCGCATCACCGCGACCTGGTCGGCGGCCATCGCGCGTTTCGAATACGGCGTGTGCGCCGCATCGCTCGGCGGTTTACCCGACGCGCCGTAGCCGCGCAGATCGGTCGCGATCACGGTGAAGTGCTGCGCGAGCGGCGTGGCACAGCGCTCCCAGATCAGATGCGATTGAGGATGGCCATGCAGCAGCAGCAGCGGCGGCCCCACGCCGCCCTTCACTCCAAAGATATCGGCATCGCCCACGGCGACGCGAAAAGGCGTGAAATTCTCGAAGGCCATGACGTCTCGTTGGTCGTTTCAGGGTCCGTGCATTGTAGAAGGCCGAGAGCTCCTCGCGGGTGGGATAGCCCACGCTGACGTCGAACCTGAATACTCCTTCGAACCGTTCCCCACGTCCCGCTGCACGTCTCGCCTATAATCGAACGATCGTTCATAAAATGTTCTTGGCGGCTTCGGCATGCGTTTCATGCGAATGCAACATGCATCCGCCGCAAGCCGCGTGCCGCTAAACTCATCTCAGGCCGGGCGCGCGCGTCGCACCGGTTGTCCCAATCTGGAGACTCGCACCATGGCATTGCCCGCTGTTCTGCAAAACCTCACGCTGCCCGTCGTCGCATCGCCGATGTTCATCGTCAGCTATCCCGAACTCGTGCTGGCGCAGTGCAAGGCCGGTATCGTCGGCTCGTTCCCGGCTCTGAACGCGCGCCCGGCAGAGCTGCTCGACGACTGGCTGACGCAGATCCAGGCGCAACTCGCAGAACACAAGGCCGCGAACCCGGATGCGGTCATCGGGCCGATCGCGGTCAATCAGATCGTCCATCAGTCGAATGCGCGGCTCGAACACGACGTGCGCGTCTGTGTCGAGCACAAGGTGCCGATTTTCATCACGAGCCTGCGTGCGCCGGCACGCGAGATCGTCGATGCGGTGCATAGCTATGGCGGCGTCGTGCTGCACGACGTGATCAATCTGCGTCATGCGCAGAAGGCGCTGGAAGCCGGTGTCGACGGGCTGATTCTCGTCGCGTCGGGCGCGGGCGGCCACGCGGGCACCACCTCGCCGTTCGCACTGGTGGGTGAAGTGCGACGCATTTTCGACGGGCCGATCGTGCTGTCGGGCTCGATCGCGAACGGCGGTTCGATTCTCGCCGCACAGGCGATGGGCGCGGACCTCGCGTACATGGGCACCCGCTTCATCGCGACCCAAGAAGCGCACGCGGTCGACAGCTATAAGCAGGCGATCGTCAATGCGAAGGCGTCGGACATCATCTACACGAATCTGTTCACGGGCGTGCACGGCAACTACATCCGCGAGAGCATCAGGAACGCGGGGCTCGATCCCGACGCGCTGCCCGAATCGGACAAGAGCAAGATGAACTTCGGCGGCGACAAGGCGAAGGCGTGGAAGGACATTTGGGGCGCGGGTCAGGGCGTCGGCCTGATGGACGACGTGCCGAACGTCGCCGAACTCGTGCAGCGTCTGAAGAAGGAATACAACGACGCGAAGGCGCGGCTCGGCATCGCGCGCTGAAGTGTCGAACGGAGCCGGCCAGCCAGCTCGCTGACCTACATGTTCCGCCGATACTGCCCGCCCACCTCAAATAGCGCGTGGGTGATCTGTCCGAGCGAACACACGCGCACCACGTCCATCAGCGCGGCGAACACGTTGCCGTCGTCGATCACCGCGCGCTTGAGGCGTTCGAGCGCCGGCGGCGCGGCGTCGCGGTGGCGCGCCTGGAAGTCGCGCAACCGCTGCAGCTGACTCTGCTTTTCCGCGTCGGTGGAACGCGCGAGCACCAGCGGCCGCGGCGCTTCATGCGGATGCGCGCTCACGAACGTATTCACGCCGACGATCGGATACGAGCCGTCATGCTTGCGATGCTCGTACAGCATCGACTCGTCCTGAATCCGTCCGCGTTGATAGCCGGTTTCCATTGCGCCGAGCACGCCGCCGCGCTCGGTGAGCCGCTCGAACTCGGCGAGCACCGCTTCCTCGACCAGATCGGTCAGCTCGTCGATCACGAAGCTGCCCTGATGCGGATTCTGATTCTTCGCGAGCCCCCATTCGCGATTGATGATCAGCTGGATCGCGACCGCACGACGCACCGATTCCTCGGTCGGCGTCGTGATCGCTTCGTCGAACGCATTGGTGTGCAGCGAGTTGCAGTTGTCGTAGATCGCGATCAGTGCCTGCAGCGTCGTGCGGATATCGTTGAAATCGATCTCCTGCGCGTGCAGGCTGCGGCCCGACGTCTGCACGTGATACTTGAGCTTCTGGCTGCGCTCGTTCGCGCCATAGCGCTCGCGCATCGCGATCGCCCAGATGCGCCTTGCGACGCGGCCGAGCACCGTGTACTCCGGGTCCATGCCGTTCGAGAAGAAGAACGACAGATTCGGTGCGAAGTCGTCGATCGACATGCCGCGCGCGAGATACGCCTCCACGTACGTGAAGCCGTTCGCGAGCGTGTACGCGAGCTGCGAGATCGGGTTCGCGCCAGCCTCGGCGATGTGATAGCCGGAAATCGACACCGAATAGAAGTTGCGCACGCCGTGCTCGACGAAATACGCCTGAATGTCGCCCATCACCTTCAGGCTGAATTCGGTCGAGAAGATGCAGGTGTTCTGCCCCTGGTCTTCCTTCAGGATGTCGGCCTGTACGGTGCCGCGCACGTTTTCGAGCGCGGCGCGGCGCGTTGCGGCGAGTTCCGCCTCGGTCAGCGCCCGGCCTTGTTCCGCTTCTTTGCGCGCGATCTGCTGGTCGATCGCGACGTTGAAGAACATCGCGAGGATCGTCGGCGCAGGGCCGTTGATCGTCATCGAGACCGACGTATCCGGCGAGCACAGGTCGAAGCCGTCGTACAGCGTCTTCATGTCGTCGAGCGTCGCGACCGACACGCCCGAATTGCCGACCTTGCCATAGATATCCGGGCGCTCGTGCGGCTCTTCGCCGTACAGCGTCACCGAGTCGAACGCGGTGGATAGCCGCTTGGCCGGCATGCCTTCCGACAGCAGCTTGAAGCGGCGATTCGTCCGCTGCGGATCGCCCTCGCCCGCGAACATGCGCGTCGGGTCTTCATTCTCGCGGCGAAACGGAAACACGCCGGCGGTGAACGGGAAATAGCCGGGCAGATTGTCGAGCATCAGCCAGCGCAGAATCTCGCCGTGATCGACGAATTTCGGCAGCGACACTTTGCGGACTGCGGAGCCGGACAGCGTCGTGACCGTTAGCGCGGTGTGGATCTCACGTTCGCGGATGCGCACCACATGTTCGTCGCCGGAATACGCGGCCACCGTTTGCGGCCACGCGTCGAGCAGCTTGCGTTCGCGCTCGCCGAGCCCGGCGCCGCGTTGGTCGATCAGCGCATCGAGCGACGCAACGTCGCCGCCTGCCTCGCCGAGCATGCGGCGCGTCTCGACGAGTTGCCAGCGCTCGCGCGCGATTTGCGCCTGTGCGTCGGCCCGCTCGCGATAGCCGCGTACCGTCTGCGCAATGTCGGCCAGATAGCGCACGCGCGCGGGCGGCACGATCGCGTGCAGATTGCTCGAGAAGCGCAGACCTTCGGACCCACCGAGCCGCGCGCCGCCTTCGCGCAGGCCGTGCGTGCGCAGTGCATTAGCGATGTGCCGGTAAAGTGCGGTCACGCCGTCGTCGTTGAAGCGCGACGCGATCGTGCCGAACACCGGCATCGCGTCGGGCGGTGTCGCGAAGTCGCCGCGGTTGCGCTGCACCTGCTTCGCGACGTCGCGCAGCGCATCCTGCGCCCCGTTGCGATCGAACTTGTTGATCGCAACGAAGCTCGCAAAGTCGAGCATGTCGATCTTCTCGAGCTGACTCGCGGCGCCGAACTCGGGTGTCATCACGTACAGCGATTCGTCGACGAACGGCACGATCGCCGCATCGCCCTGGCCGATCCCCGAGGTTTCGACGACGATCAGATCGAAGCCCGCGACCTTGCACAGCATTAGCGCGGCGGGCAGCGAGTCGGAAATTTCGCTCGATGCCTCGCGCGTCGCCATCGAGCGCATATAGATGCGGGCGCCGCCTCGCCAATCGCCGATCGCGTTCATGCGGATCCGGTCGCCGAGCAGTGCGCCGCCGGATTTGCGGCGCGACGGATCGATCGCGAGCACGGCGATCGTCAGCGTGTCGCCGTAGTCGAGCCGGAAGCGGCGGATCAGCTCGTCGGTCAGCGACGACTTGCCCGCGCCGCCGGTGCCGGTAATGCCGAGCACGGGCACGCGCGGCGCTTGCGCGAGCGTCGATAGCTGGTCGCGCGCGGCGGCGTCGACGGTATTCGTTTCGAACGCGCTGATCAATTGCGCGAGGCGGCGGAAGATCGGCGCGACAAGATCGGCGGGGTGCGCACCGGGCGCCGTGCCGGCGCGCGGTGCGTTGGCCTCATCGCCACGCGGCAACGGCCGCGCGGTCAGTTCGGCGAGCCATTCGCGCACCGGCGCCGGCCGCGCCGCGTCGGTCGCGCGCGCGGCTTCGACGCAGCGCGCGATCATGTCGTCGATCATGCCTTGCAGACCGAGCCGCTGGCCGTCGTGAGGCGAGTAGATTTTTTCGACGCCGTCGCGTTCGAGCGCGGCAATTTCTTCGGGGACGATCACGCCGCCGCCGCCGCCGAACACCTTGATGCGCTCGCCGCCGCGCGCGCGCAGCAACTCGACGAGGTAGCGGAAGTATTCGTTGTGGCCGCCCTGGTAGCTCGACACGGCGACGCCGTCGGCGTCCTCGTCCAGCGCGGCGGTCGCGACTTCAGCGACGGAGCGGTTGTGGCCGAGGTGAATCACCTCGACGCCGCTTGCCTGCAGGATGCGCCGCATGATGTTGATCGACGCGTCGTGGCCGTCGAACAGCGCGGCGGCGGTGACGAAGCGCAGGCGCCGGCCCGCGGGCAGCTCGTGGCTGCCGGCACGCTGCGGCGTGGACAGATCGGTCATGTCTCCCCCAGATCATTCGACTGACGGGTATTGACAGTCAGTATATAGAAACGGGGTAGGACGGCGGCGGCGCGCGGGGCGGGCGATTGGCGGCCTTTGTTCGGTGCTTCGCGAAACGTTAGCGCCCCGCCAACGCCTTGATCTCATCGAGCGACGGCCACAGCGACTCGTTCGCGAACCGCGCCGCCAGAAAATCGACGAACGAGCGCACCTTGGCCGATAGATGCCGCCGGCTCGTGTAGACCACGTGGATCGGCAGCTCGCGCGGCGGCACTTCGTCGACCAGCAGCGGCACCAGCCGACCCTCGGCGAGATCGCTGCCGATCACCTCGGTGCCCAGCATCGCGATGCCCGCGCCGTGCAGCACGACCACGCGCTGCGCCTCGAGCTGGTTGACGATCAGGTTGCCCGACAGACGCACGCGCGAGCCCGCGTCGCCGGTCGCGACCTCGAGCGCCGACACGCCCGCGTACTGCAGATAGTTGTGGCGCGCGAGATCGGCGACGCGCTTGGGCGTGCCATGCTTGCGCAGATAGCCGGGCGACGCGCACAGCACCAGATGCGCGGTCGCGATCTGCCGCGCGATCAGCGACGACGACTTGAGGCCGCCCGGCGACGCGCGAATCGCAACGTCGAAGCCCTCGTCGATCAACTCGACGACGCGGTCGGATAGCGTCATGTCGACTGTCACTTGCGGATACTGCGCGGCGTAGTCCGCGACCGCAGCCATCACGTGATTCAGACCGAACGCCGATAGCGACGACACCCGTAGCCGCCCGTGCGGCACGACGCTCGCCGCACCGACCGCCTGGCCGGCTTCGTCGAGCTCGGTCAGCGCCTGGCTCAGCCGCTCGTAGTATTCGCGGCCCGCCTCGGTCGGCGCCACGCGGCGCGTGGTGCGGTTCAAGAGCCGCGCGCCGAGCTGCTGCTCCAGATGCATCACGTGCTTGCTTGCCATCGCCGCCGACATTTCCATCTTTTCCGCCGCACCGACGAAACTGCCGGCTTCGACCACGTGGCGAAACACTTTCATGCTGACGAGGGTGTCCATCTCAGTCGCTCGCTTGAGGAATCAATCGACAGTATTTTGCCGGGTTTATCAAAGGAACGGCAGCAAACGCGCCGCTTTCGATGGCACCCGAAAACGACAAAGCCCGCGTTCCGAGTGGAACGCGGGCTTTGCGGTGAGACCGTGAGCCGGGATCAGAACTTCGCGCGCAACCCCGCACCGTACGTATTGCCGCTCGACTGCCCGGTGATGTGGTCATACAGGTAGGCGGCATAGACATCGGTGCGCTTGGACAGCGGATAGTCGTAGCCGACCGCCGCTGTCTGGCGCGTCTGGTTCGAACCGCCGCCGTTACGGGAATACGCGTACGACGCCATCACCGAGCCTGGCCCGAACGGCACCGTGACGCCGCCTTGGCCCGTATTCACGTGCCAGCTCGTGACCTGCTGGTTGTTGTACGTGTACATGTACTGGCCGTACAGCTTGACGAACTTCAGGTCGTACGTCACGCCCGCCTGCGCGACGCTCTGGCTGCGCAGGCCCGGCACGCCCGACGTTTCGAAGCTGCCGAGGTCGCCCGGCACGTTGTTGAAGTTCACGTACTGGTACACCGCGGTCGCCGCGAACGGGCCGTGGAAGTACAGCACCTGGCCGCTCCACTTCTTCGCGCCGTTCTGGGTCGTGTTGCCGAGCGCGTACATCGCCGTCGCCGACAGACCGTTGAAGTTCGGCGTCGCATACGACACCGCGTTGTTCCAGCCTGAGTCCCCGGTCACGCCCTGGTCGGTCGTGTAGGTCGGGAACGTGCCGAGGCCGAGGTACACGTGATAGACCATCGGCGAGAACCAGTACGAATCGACGAACGGGTTGAACAGAATCGTCGACACGAACAGCGGCGTGGTCAGACGGCCGGCGGTCACCGTGCCGTACGGCGATTCGATGCCGACGTACGCGTTGCGCGAAAACGTCGTGTCGCCGGTGAAGCGGCCATACTGGCCGTTCTGCGCGCGGAAGAAGCCTTCAATCGTGAAGATCGCCTTGTAGCCGTTGCCCAGATCCTCGGTGCCCTTGAAGCCCCAGTACGACGTCGACATGCCGCCGCCCGACACCACCACCGCGGTCTTGCCGCCGGGAAACTTCTGCGAGCCGACCCATTCGTCGACCTGGCCGTAGAGCTGCACACTCGATTGCGCGAACGCCGACGATGCGCTCGCGAGCGCGGCGACACATCCGGTGGCCTTCAGAGTAGTCTTCAGCGCGCTGCTGAGGCTTTTGTTCATGGGTTCTCCAGTCTTGTCAAAAGGGGTATGGCTGCGCGAAGGGGCGCTCGCGCGAGACGTCGTTGTTATCCGTTCGACCGTCGAGTCGATCGGGGCTGGTCCATCTTTGCGGACCATTTTTATCGACAAAAACATCGCTGCTTATTGCCGGTATATCGGTCTGATTAGTTTGGTGGGTTATCGGCTTGGTACGGCGCTATTGGCCAGCCTGCCGCCGGCCACTCGAACGCAATGCGGCATACGGCGAGCGGCGCGCCACAGCGTGCGTGAACGCCTCAAATGACGGGCCAATGACACGACGCGGCAGCTTGCCAAGATTTGACGCTGACCGATATTTCGATGCCGAGTGTTTTCAAAAAAGTGTGGCGTCGAAACGTCAGATTCGGGACTTGAGCGCGGAGGAACGCACACGAAGCCGCGCGCGGGATCGGGAAGGGGCGCTGGAGAACGGATTTCGCGACCGCGATCGTGGCGGTGCGGTGTGGTGGTTCGCGGGGAAGTGGAAGTGTAAAGCCGGCACGCTCACCGTTCACGTAGCGGCGAACGGCCCCAGACGACGCAAGACGATGAGGTCAATCGCGCCCAGCTAATTCCGGTACGGCGAGCCTCCCGGCTGCCGCGGATCGTCCGCTGGGCGTTGTATCGGACGCGCGGCGCCGCGCTCTTCGTTGTAGCGGGCGACGTCGGCGCGGATGGAGCCGTTGCGCACCGGCATATTGGGCGGGGGATGCGGCACCGGACGCGACTCCGCGCTGACCGGCGTAATCACGGCGGCATAGACGGATGGATTGCCGACACGGTGCATGCCGGACCGGTAGCCGCCGAAGCCATAGCCGAAATTGGCGTCCGCGATATTCGGGTTGCCGCGCTGCGCGCGCCCCGCACCGGCGTGCGAATCAAAGCCACCCGCGGCTGCACCGCCGCCATGCGGCACGCCCGCCCCCTTTGCATAGGCGAACGAGCACAGCACGGCGATGACCGCGCCCCACGCCAAGCGCCTCCTTCTCGACAACCCGTCCACCTTGTGACTCTCACGCCCGAAGACTTGCCTGAAATCCACCGTTCGAGCTGCGATGGACCTGTAGCGGGAGGAAGAAAAGCGCCGCGTTCGTCTCGCGGCGCAAGGCATCCCTGCGGCCTTGAACGGCTAATTTATGGTCGGCGGCAGAGGGTGTCGAGCCAAAAAGTGTTAGGCCTCGTCGGCGGATGTAACACCTTGTTACTGCGACGTTTTTCGGCAATGGAGCCGTTGCGTGGGCGGGTCGCGGCGGCTCGCTCGCGGCCGTTTTTGCTACGCCGGGCAAGCGCTGGTTGCTGCAAATAACGCCCCTTGTCACCTCAATGATTAAACGGTTTGTCGCGAGGAAGCGCGTCGCCAATACTGAAACCTAGTGTGTGGGCCGCGTGGCCCCGCCGTCGGGCCACTCAATGCGCGCCGCGCATTAATCGATTCGGCAAATGAATTTGCCTTTTCAATCGACTTTCGACAACAATAGCCGTTTTCCATTGCCGTCGACCGCGCCCGAACAGGCGCGTCCCGTGCTTACATCGCGTCACTGAATCGAGATTCCGTCATGGCTCGCCCGAAATTCCTGCCCGATAACTTCACCCTGTCCCTCGTGGGCACGGTCATCCTCGCCAGCTTCCTGCCCGTTCATGGACAAGCCGCCGCGGGGTTCGACTGGGTGACGAACATCGCGGTCGGCCTGCTGTTCTTCCTGCACGGCGCCAAACTGTCACGCGAGGCGATCATTGCGGGCGCGACGCACTGGCGCCTTCACCTCGTGGTGTTGCTTAGCACGTTCGCGCTGTTTCCGCTGCTCGGCCTCGCGCTGAAACCGGTCCTTTCGCCGCTGGTCACGCCGTCGCTCTACGCCGGCGTCCTGTTCCTCTGCACGCTGCCATCGACGGTTCAGTCGTCGATTGCGTTCACGTCCATCGCCAAGGGCAACGTGCCGGCCGCGGTATGCAGCGCGTCCGCCTCGAGCCTGCTCGGCATCTTCGTCACCCCAGCACTCGTCAGCGTCATCGTCACGAATCAGGCCGCGAGCGGCGGCGCGTCGCCGTGGCATACGGTCGGCAACATCGTGTTGCAGCTGCTGGTGCCGTTCGTCGCCGGCCAGTTGCTGCGCCCGCTGATCGGCAAGTGGATCGAGCGCAACCGCGGCGTGCTGAAGTTCGTCGACCAGGGCTCGATCCTGCTCGTCGTGTACGGCGCCTTCAGCGAGGCCGTCACCGAAGGCCTGTGGCACACGATTCCGCTGTCGGCGCTCGGCGGCCTCGTCGTGGTGAGCGCGGTGCTGCTCGCGCTCGCGCTGGGCGTGACGATCTTCGCGAGCAAGCGGCTCGGCTTCAGTCGCGCGGACCAGATCACGATCATCTTCTGCGGCTCGAAGAAGAGCCTTGCCGCCGGCGTGCCGATGGCCAAGGTGATCTTCGCGTCGCACGCGGTCGGCGCCGTGGTGCTGCCGCTCATGCTGTTCCACCAGATCCAGCTGATGGTCTGCGCCGCGCTCGCGCAACGCTGGGGCGCGCGCGACCTCAGCGGCGAGAGCGCGGCTGCGGCGCGGCAACCCGCAACCGCGGTCGCACGCCGTTGAAAACACCCGCAATGCGAACAGGACATTCATAAGCGCCCTCCCTGAGCGTCGTTTTGATCATCCGAAGCGAGCCGCCTTACGGCGGCTTTGTTTTTTCCTGGCTCTTTCTTCATTGACCTCAGCGTTATTTCACGCGCAAACGCTCGCGCTGTCGCCTCGGCCGGATGGCATAGGACGGTTCCCGATAGGTCTCGAAACGGCGAGCCGTCGATTGTTTAGTCGTTTTTACTAAACACATTGATTGGCAACAATCCTATAGGATGCGGGTATTTACCGGTGCCACCCGGGCGTTTTCCTAGCTGTTTTCTCAGCGTTTTACTATACAATCGCCCGACCTGAACCCTGCTGCCCCGCCTTGCGCGGCAGCTTTATCAGATGGCCACCACCATCCGCGACGTCGCCCGCGCGGCCAGCGTTTCGATCGGCACCGTGTCGCGCGCGCTCAAGAATCAGCCAGGCCTTTCCGAGGCCACGCGCGAACGCGTGGTCGAAGCGGCGCGCCGACTCGGCTACGATTCGGCGCAGTTGCGTCCGCGCATCCGCCGCCTGACTTTCCTGCTGCATCGTCAGCACAACAACTTCGCCGCTAGTCCGTTCTTCTCGCACGTGCTGCACGGCGTCGAAGACGCGTGCCGCGAGCGCGGTATCGTGCCGTCGGTGCTGACCGCCGGGCCGACCGAGGACGTGATTCACCAGATGCGCCTGCATGCGCCCGACGCGGTCGCGATTGCCGGCTTCGTCGAGCCCGAAACGCTCGCCACGCTGGTCGCGATGCAGCGCCCGCTGGTGCTGATCGACCTCTGGTCGCCGGGCCTGCGCTCGGTCAATCTCGACAACGCCGCCGGCGCCGCGCTCGCGATGCGCCATCTGTTCGAGCAGCAGCGCAAGCGCATCGCGTTCATCGGCGGCTCGCTTGCGCATTTCAGCATCGCCGAGCGCGCGCTCGGCTACCGGCGCGCGTTCTTCGAAGCGGGGCTGCTGTTCGATCCGTCGCTCGAGATGAATATCGGCGCCGGGCTCGATCCCGACACCGGCGCCGCCCGCGCGATGCAGCGCCTGCTCGACGCGCCGGGCCCGCGCCCCGACGCCGTGTTCGCGTTCAACGACGCCGCCGCGCTCGCCGCGCTGCGCGTGTGCCTCGCGCGCGGCCTCAGCGTGCCCGACGACATCGCGATCATCGGTTTCGACGACATCCCCGCCGCCGCCCACGCCACGCCGCCGCTCTCGACCATCGCGGTCGACAAGGAAGCGCTCGGCCGACGCGGCGTCGAACTGCTGCTGGAAGACTCTCCCGCTGAGCTCGAAGTCCGCTTGCCCGTTCAACTCGTTGCCCGTGCCAGTACTTTGGTGAAAACGCCATGACGCTAACCGATCCGCTCAACTCTTCCGTCGACGCCGCGAAGGCGCCGCCTGTCGCCAGTTTCCGCAACCGCGAGTTCCTGCTCGCGCATATCGAGGACACCCTGCGCTTTTACGCGCCGAATGTGCTCGACCCGAGCGGCGGCTTCTACCATTTCTTCCGCGACGACGGTTCGATCTACAACCGCGCCACGCGCCACCTGGTCAGCAGTTGCCGCTACGTGTTCAACTACGCGATGGCGTACCGGCAGTTCGGCAACCCGCAGCACCTCGAATACGCGCGTCACGGCCTGCGCTTTGTGCGCGACGCGCACTGGGACTCGCAGCACGAGGGCTACGACTGGGAAATCGAATGGCGCGACGGCAGGAAGCGCACGGTCGACGCAACGCGCCACTGCTACGGTCTCGCGTTCGTGCTGCTCGCCTACTCGCATGCGGCGATGGCCGGCATCGAGGAAGCCAAGCCGATGATCGGCGCGACCTTCGAGCTGCTGGAGCGCCGCTTCTGGGACGCCGCCGCCGGCCTCTATGCCGACGACGCATCGCCCGAATGGCACGTCAGCACCTATCGCGGGCAGAACGCGAATATGCATACCACCGAGGCGCTGCTCGCCGCGCACGAGGCGACCGGTCATCTGGTGTACCTCGACCGCGCCGAGCGCGTCGCATCGAACATCACGCTGCGCCAGGCGAAGCTGTCGCAAGGGCTCGTGTGGGAGCACTTTCACGCGGACTGGTCGGTCGACTGGCACTACAACGAAGAGGACAGTTCGAATATCTTCCGTCCGTGGGGCTTCCAGCCCGGCCATCAGACCGAATGGGCGAAGCTGCTGCTGATTCTCGAACGCTTCCGGCCGCTGCCGTGGCTGCTGCCGCGCGCGATCGAACTGTTCGACGCCGCGATGACGCACGCGTGGGACGAGGACCACGGCGGCCTCTACTATGGCTTCGGCCCCGACGGCACCGTGTGCGATCACGACAAGTACTTCTGGGTGCAGGCCGAGACGTTCGCCGCGGCGGCGCTGCTCGGCAAGCGCACCGGCAACGAGCGCTTCTGGGACTGGTACGACGAGATCTGGCGCTATAGCTGGACGCATTTCGTCGACCATCGGTTCGGCGCCTGGTATCGCATCCTCACCTGTGACAACCGCAAGTACAGCGACGAAAAGAGCCCGGCCGGCAAGACCGACTATCACACGATGGGCGCGTGCTACGAAGTGCTCGCCCATGCGCTCGGCGAGAACGCGGCTGAATCGGCCGCGCCCGCCGCAGCGGCTTCCGCGGAGAAAGCACAATGAGCGCGACCACCGACCTCCCCGTTTTCGTGTCCGCCGGCGACATCCTCACCGACCTCGTGCGCACCGGCGCATCGCACTGGCTGTCGCGTCCGGGCGGCGCGGGCTGGAACGTCGCGCGCTGCGTCGCGCGGCTCGGCCTGCCGACCGCGAGCGCGGGCTCGCTCGGCGTCGATAACTTCTCCGACGAGCTGTGGGACGCGAGCGTTGCGGCCGGTCTCGACATGCGCTTCCTGCAGCGTGTCGAGCGGCCGCCGCTGCTCGCGATCGTGCATCAGACGCATCCGCCCGCATACTTCTTCATGGGCGAGAACGGCGCCGATCTCGCGTTCGACCCGGCGAAGCTGCCCGCCGGCTGGATGAACGCGGTGAAGTGGGCGCACTTCGGCTGCATCAGCCTCGTGCGTCAGCCGCTCGGCGATACGCTCGCGGCGCTCGCCGCCGAGTTGCGCTCGCACGGCGTGAAGATCAGCTTCGATCCGAACTATCGCAACCTGATGGAGCACGGCTACGAGCCGACGCTGCGCAAGATGGCTGCGCTCGCGGACCTGATCAAGGTCTCGGACGAAGACCTGCGCATGATCTTCAAGACCCGCGACGAAGCCGCCGCACTCGCGCAATTGCGCGCGCTGAATCCGGCCGCCACCGTACTCGTCACGCGCGGCCCCGAAGCGGCGATGCTGCTCGACGGCGCCGCGCTGATCGAGGCGAAGCCGCCGCGCGTCGAAGTGGTCGATACCGTCGGCGCGGGCGATGCATCGATCGGCGGCCTGCTGTTCAGCCTGATGAGTGCGCCGCGGCGCGCGTGGCCGGAGCATCTCGCGTTCGCGCTGGCGGCCGGCGCGGCGGCGTGCGGCCACGCCGGCGCGCACGCGCCGACGCTCGACGAAGTGGTCGCGCTGCTGTAAAACGCGTCGCTGTAATTCTGCTGCCTTGAGGCGTGCGTAGCGTGACGGATGTCTGGCACATCGCGTCGCGCGAAACCGTCCCGGCCGGGAACCGATCTCGCCGCGCCGTGCTAGGATGAAAATCATCGAAACCTTTGCGAAAAGGAGCGAGGCCATGGAGGACGTCACCTACACCAAAGGGCTCTACACGGCTACTGCGTCGATCAGAGAAGTCGGACAGGACGCCTGGCAAGGGGTCGTCACTCTCGCGCGCGACGAAGGCGAAGCCCGCGACGAACAGGAAACCACGGTCTACGAAGTCGACTCGACCTCGTCGACGCCGCTAGAAGCGCTCGAAGAAGCCAAGGCGCTCGCTCATCGTATCCTCGGGGAAATCGAACTGTAGGCCGAACCAAGGGCGGCGCGCGCGTGCTCCCAATCGGCGCGCCGCTGCCGGCTCGACCGGCTGGAGGCGATCATGGCTGAACAGCTATTCCAATACGGCGTGTATTCGATTCACGTTCGTCCGCTCGAACTCAGCGGCGCGCGCTGGGACGCGGAGTACGAAATCCGTCATCGCGAGAAAGCGGTCAAGCCGTGGACCACGGTCGGCGGCGACAGCGGCTATGCCGATCAGGCGGAAGCGGTAGATAGCGCGCACCGGCAGGCGGTCGACGATATCGAGCATGGCGCGGGGATTCCAAAGCCGCACGTGTTTCCGTGACCATCGTTCGTGAGTGAAGCGCGCCGTTCGAACAGACCCGATACCCCGCGCCGCCCGCTCTTCGCACCGCGCGGAAAGTCCCACGGCGCGCGCAACGCGCCATGCTACGCTGTGCTCGTTTTCATCCCCACGAGCGCGTGATGGCAAGCGAACCGTCAAACCGTTTTTCCACGCTCGACGATGCCGACACCCGCGCGCGAGCGCGGCAGCGCCGCGCTCGTGGCAGCCGCGAATTGCGTCTCGACGATCGCGTGGTGATCGCACACGGCATGCCGACGCCGTTGTGGCAGGACCTGTACCACCGTGCGCTCGGCGTGCGCTGGCCGGTATTTTTCGTGTCGCTCGCGCTGCTGTTCCTGCTCCTCAACACCGTCTTCGCCACGCTCTACATGCTCGGCGACGCGCCGATCGCGAATCAGTTTCCGAAGGGCTTCGCCGGCGCGTTCTTCTTCAGCGTCGAAACCCTTGCGACCGTCGGCTACGGCGACATGCATCCGCAAACCGTCTACGCGCACTGGATCGCGACGCTCGAAATCTTCGTCGGCATGTCGAGCATCGCGTTGGCGACCGGGCTGATTTTCGCGCGCTTTTCGCGCCCGCACGCGAAGATCATGTTCGCGCGCTACGCGGTGATCCGGCCGATCGACGGCCGGATGACGCTGATGGTGCGCTCGGCCAACGCGCGTCAGAACGTGATCGCCGAGGCGCGCGCGCGGCTGCGCATCATGCGTCAGGAGACGTCGATCGAAGGCTATACACTGCGCAAGCTCTACGACCTCGCGCTGGTGCGCGACCAGCACCCGGTGTTCAAGCTCGGCTGGACGCTGATGCACGTCATCGACGAAGCAAGTCCGCTGTTCGGCGACGACGCCGAATCGTTGAAGGGCCGCGACGTGTCGCTGCTGCTGACGCTCGAAGGCATCGACGAATCGACGTCGCAAACCATGCAGGCGCGCCACATGTGGACGTGCGACCAGATCGTCTGGCAGCACCGGTTCGTCGACATCATGAGCGAGCGCGACGGCGTGAGCCACATCGACTATGCGCACTTCCACGAGATCGTGCCGCTAGATGCCGCACCGCTCGAACCGGACATCGCGGCAAACACGGCGCTATAGCGATAGCCCTCGTCCCATTCGCCGTCCCATCCTTCCCGGCGGCACCCCAGGGCATACCCGCAGCGCGCCGCCGCGTGGCAAATCCGGCTCAAAAGCGGGCCCAAACGCGCGACTCTTGGCGCCCATTCGCGCACGCCCGATTAAAGAAGAAATAATTCACTCGCGCGAGCGCTAAAAAATAGAGTCTCTTTCGCTGCGCGGTCTCGGTGCCCGATCTGCCGCGCGCGGAGCCAGAACATTGGAGACCCGCCCATGACCGCCCGCCAGCCCATCGACGGCACGCCCGCTCTCGCCGACTACAAGCTGTCCGACAATCTCACCGCGACGCGCGGCCGGATCTTTCTGACCGGCACCCAGGCGCTCGTGCGCCTCGCGCTGATGCAGCGCTCGCTCGACAAAACCCGCGGCCTGAACACGGCCGGCTTCGTCAGCGGCTACCGCGGCTCGCCGCTCGGCATGGTCGATCAGCAGTTGTGGAAGGCCAACAAACTGCTCGCCGCGAGTGACATCCGCTTTCTGCCCGCGATCAACGAAGAACTCGGCGGCACGGCCGTGCTCGGCACGCAGCGCGTCGAAGCCGATCCCGAGCGCACCGTCGATGGCGTGTTCGCCATGTGGTACGGCAAAGGCCCGGGCGTCGACCGCGCGGGCGATGCGCTGAAGCACGGCAACGCCTATGGCGCATCGCCGCACGGCGGCGTGCTGGTGGTCGCCGGCGACGATCACGGCTGCGTGTCGTCGTCGATGCCGCATCAGAGCGACTTCGCGATGATCGCGTGGCACATGCCGATCGTGAATCCGTCGAACATCGCGGACATGCTCGAATTCGGCTTGTACGGCTGGGCGTTATCGCGCTTCTCGGGCGCGTGGGTCGGCTACAAGGCCATTTCGGAAACCGTCGAATCGGGCTCGACGGTCGATCTCGACGCGCTGCAAACCGAATGGACAGCGCCCCAAGCGTTCGAGGCGCCAGCCGGCGGTCTGCATAACCGCTGGCCCGATTTGCCGAGCCTGACGATCGAAGCCCGTCTGCATGCGAAGCTCGACGCGGTGCGTCACTTCGCGCGCGTGAACAGCATCGATAAATGGATTGCGCCGAGCCCGCACGCGAACGTCGGCATCGTCACCTGCGGCAAGGCGCATCTCGATCTGATGGAAGCGCTGCGCCGGCTCGATCTGACGCTCGCCGATCTCGACGCGGCAGGCGTGCGGATCTACAAGGTCGGGCTGTCGTTTCCGTTGGAAATGACCCGCATCGATGCGTTCGTGTCGGGTCTATCCGAAGTGCTCGTGATCGAAGAGAAGGGCCCCGTCATCGAGCAACAGATCAAGGACTCTCTGTACAACCGCACGGAGGGCACACGGCCGGTCGTGATCGGCAAGCACGCCGAAGATGGCACGTTGCTGCTGTCGTCGCTCGGCGAATTGCGGCCGTCGCGCATCCTGCCCGTGTTCGCGAACTGGCTCGCGAAGCACAAGCCGGCGCTCGATCGCCGCGAACGCGTCGTCGATCTGGTCGCGCCGCAGATCCTGTCGAACGCGGCGGACAGCGTGAAGCGCACGCCGTACTTCTGCTCCGGCTGTCCGCACAACACGTCGACGAAAGTGCCGGACGGCTCGATCGCGCAGGCGGGCATCGGCTGTCATTTCATGGCGTCGTGGATGGAACGCGATACGACCGGCCTGATCCAGATGGGCGGCGAAGGCGTCGACTGGGCGGCGCATTCGATGTTCACGAAAACCCGCCATGTATTTCAGAATCTCGGCGACGGCACCTACTTTCACTCGGGCATTCTCGCGATCCGCCAGGCGGTCGCCGCGAAAGCGACGATCACCTACAAGATCCTCTATAACGACGCGGTCGCGATGACGGGCGGCCAGCCCGTCGACGGCAGCATCTCGGTGCCGCAGATCGCGCGTCAGGTCGAAGCCGAAGGCGTGTCGCGCTTCGTCGTGGTCAGCGACGAGCCCGAGAAATACGACGGCCATCACAGCCAGTTTCCGCCGGGCACGACGTTCCACCATCGCAGCGAGATGGACGCCGTGCAGCGCGAGTTGCGCGACACCGACGGCGTGACCGTGCTGATCTACGACCAGACCTGCGCGGCCGAGAAACGCCGGCGCCGCAAGAAAGGCGAATTCCCCGATCCGAACAAGCGGCTTTTCATCAACGAGGAAGTCTGCGAAGGCTGCGGCGATTGCGGCGTGCAGTCCAATTGCCTGTCGGTGGAACCGGTGGAAACCGCACTCGGTCGCAAGCGCCGCATCGATCAGTCATCGTGCAACAAGGACTACTCGTGCGTGAACGGCTTTTGCCCGAGCTTCGTCACCATCGAAGGCGGTACGCTGAAAAAGGCCGCGGGCGCCGCGTTCGATCCGCAGGCGCTGGCCACGCACGTCGACGCGTTACCGATTCCCGCGACGCAACTCGATGCCGCGCCGTACGACATCCTCGTCACCGGCGTGGGCGGCACCGGCGTCGTGACGGTCGGCGCATTGATCAGCATGGCCGCGCATCTCGAAGGCAAGAGCGCGTCGGTGCTCGACTTCATGGGCTTCGCGCAGAAGGGCGGCGCGGTGCTGTCGTTCGTGCGCTTTGCCGCTCGTGACGAATGGCTGAACCAGGTCCGCATCGACACGCAGCAGGCCGATGTGCTGCTCGCCTGCGACATGGTGGTCGGCGCCAGCGCCGATGCGCTGCAAACGGTCCGGCACGGCCGCACCCGCATCGTCGTCAACACCCATGCGATTCCGAACGCGAGCTTCGTACAGAACCCGGACGCGACGCTGCATGCGGACGCGCTGATCGACAAGATGCGTCACGCGGCGGGCGCGGAGCGCATGTCGACGTGCGACGCGCAAGCGCTCGCGACGCGTTTTCTCGGCGATACGATCGGCGCGAACATTCTGATGCTCGGTTTCGCGTGGCAGCTCGGTCTCGTGCCGGTGTCGTTCGCCGCGATGATGCGCGCGATCGAACTGAACAACGTCGCGGTGCAGATGAACCAGCTCGCGTTCTCGATCGGCCGCCTGGCCGCGGCCGATCCCGCCGCGCTCGAATCGCTGTGGCAGGCGCGTCACGCGGCGAAGCCGAGCGTACGCGTCGACACGCTGGACGAGTTGATCGCGCATCGCGATGGACGCTTGCTCGCGTATGGCGGCGCGGCGTATGTGAAGCGCTATCGTGCGCTCGTCGATGCGGCGCGGCGCGCGGAAACCACCGTCGACGCGACGAGCGAGCGCGTAACGCGCGCGGTCGCGACGACGTTCTATCGGCTGCTCGCGGTGAAGGACGAATACGAAGTCGCGCGTCTGCATACGGATGTCGCATTCCGTGAAGCGCTCGAAGCGCAGTTCGAGGGCGTCGCCGGCAAGGACTTCACGGTCAGCTTCAACCTCGCGCCGCCGACGCTCACGCGCGCACGACCCGGCGCCGTGCCCACGAAGAAAACTTATGGTCAGTGGATGTGGTCCGTGCTCGGCGTGCTCGCGAAATGGCGTGGTCTGCGCGGCTCGGCGCTCGATCCGTTCAGCCGCACGCTCGAGCGCAAGATGGAGCGCGAGCTCGCGAGCGATTACGAAACTACGCTGCAACGTGCGCTCGCGAAACTCGACGCGAGCCATCTCGACGACGTCGCGAAACTCGCCGAACTGCATGCACGCGTGCGCGGATATGGGCACGTGAAGCTGGCGAATCTGGCGGGGGTCAAGCGTGCCGAGCGCGACCTCGCTGCGCGCCTCGGCATCGATGCGGCGACCGGTGCGGCGGTGAAGAAGTCGCTCGACGAGATGAAGGGCGCCGGGCAGTTGCGCGGCATTCCGGTGGTGGTCGCGAAGTAAGTCGTTCGTTGCGCTGCTCGGGGTTACGCCGCATCGAGCAGCGCCCTTACCTGCGCGACCTTCGCCGGATCGACCGGCGCGAGGCCGTTGCCGTTCACGCGCACGCCCGAGCCGAAATGCACGGCCTCGACGTGCGTTCGGTTGACGAAGTCCGCGACCGCATCGACCGTCAAACCGGCGCCCGCGAGCACCGTGCAATGCGATCCCGACGCTTGCCGCACCAGTTCGCGGACCACGGCTCGCGCCTGCAGCACCGACGGCTTTCCGCCCGACGTCAGCACGTTCGTCACCGCCTCGACACCGAGCAATACATCGAGCGCTTCGCGCAGATCGCGCGCTTCGTCGAACGCACGGTGGAACGTGATTGCGAGTCCATCGGCGGCCTCGCATACGCGCGCGAGACCTTCGCGGTCGATCGCGCGCTCGGCATCGAGCATGCCGACCACGATGCCGTTCGCACCGGCCGCCTTCACCGCACGGATGTCGCGCAGCATCACCGCATAGTCGTCGGCGTCGTAGACGAACGAGCGGCTATGCGGCCGCACGATCACGTTGACGGGTACGCCGGCCGCAGACACCACCGCCTCGATCAGTCCCACACTCGGCGTCAGACCGCCCTCGCCCATCGCGGTCACGAGTTCGAGACGGTCGGCACCGGCGTGGGCGGCGGCGCGCGCATCGGCGACGGTCGTAGCAATCACCTCGAGCAGAACGGACATGAGCGCAACCTGGTGTCGTTGAAAACGACATCATGTCAGATGCGCGCGTCGCGCTCGTCCTCGACCCAATCGATATCGCCGCACAGCACGCAGGTCTCGCTGCCGACGCGCGTCGCCACCGACAGCGTCACGCACGGCAACGCCTCGTTGATCGACAGATACGGCCGCGTCACATGCACGCGCTCCGGCGCATGGATCGCGACGCTGAAGTACGGCCGACGCAACCAGTTCGCGCCCTGCGCGTCGGCAAGCGGCAGAAAGCGCGTTTCGTGCGCCGCGCGATCGGCGCGTAGCACGACGTTGCGGCCTGCCTGGCGGCCTTGCGCATCGAGCAGAAAACAGCGCGCCGCGTGATCGAGCGCGAGGAAATTCCAGCACACCTCGTCGAGCGGCTCACCGGCGGCGAGGCGCTCCGCGGCGCGCTCGAACGCACGCAAATACGGTGCGAGCCGGATCGCGCTGCGCCGCTCGCGCGCCTCGGCCTGCTCGCGATGACGTTCGATGACTTCGCCGATGCAAGCGGCCGCGTGGACCGCATCGGCGACACCCGGATTCGGCCGGCCGAAGAAAAAGCCCTGCACGAAGTCGGCATTGCAGGCGAGCGCCATCTGCGCTTCGTGCTCGGTTTCGACGCCTTCGATCAGCACGAGCTTGCCCGCCTCATGCAGCAGCGCCACGAGTCCCGGCAGGATCGTCGCCATGTCGGCGCGATGCGCGGCGTGCGACAGCATCAGGCGGTCGAGCTTCACGATGTCGGGATTCAGTTGCCAGATCCGCTCGATATTCGAATGACCGGCGCCGAAATCGTCGAGCGCGATCAGGAAGCCGCGCTCGCGGAACTCGCGCACCGCGTCGGCGAGTCGCTCGAGATCTTCGGCGCTCTGTTCGAGCACTTCGAGCACGACGCGTCGCGGCGACAACTCGAGCCGCCGCAGATTGGCCAGCAAAGACGCCGCGAGATACGGGTCGGTCAGCACGCCGGGGTGCACGTTGAGGAACAGCCATTCGCGCTCGGCGCCGAGCACCTTGAAGTTCTCCAGATGCAACGTCTGCGCAAGCCGGTCGATCTGCAGCGCGTCGCCGACGCGCGCGGCTTCGCCGAACACGTCGAGCGGTGAGACCGCGCGATCGAGCGGGTCGTGCGCGCGCAGCAGTCCCTCGTAGCCGACCGCGCGCAGGTGCGACAAACTGAAAATCGGCTGGAACACGCTCGTTAGTGTCAATTCGCCGTGTTGCACCGAATAGCGTTGAAGGCCCGAAGTCACCTCGACCTCGAAACCGTGCGGCACGCTCGCCGCCCTGTCCTGTTGCGCAATCGTCATGCAATCCTCTTACGCGAGAGCCGGCGGGTCCGAACGCGAAAAGCGCGGAGACCCCCGCCGATTCTAAAAATGTGCGTCATCGTTACCGGTTAAGCAAGGTCCATGCGCACGCTGGCGCACATTAGGCTGTAACTCGCCCGAACGATTGCACCGGCGACAGCGCTCGTGCGCCGCCTAGGGGCGTCGCGTGCACCTGTGCAGTGCACCGCTTCGCAGTGAGTCTCGCTGTCAAGCTCGCGGCAAGTGCGCGCGCCGCCGGGCTACACTCGACGCTGCGCATCGCGCCCTTCCAGGACAACCCTTCATCCGCCCGGAACACCCGATGGAAATCGTCTTCACCGTCCTGATCCTGCTGCTCGCCGTCGCCGCTTCCGGCATGCTGACCCGTGCGCTGCCGTTCAGGCTGCCGCTGCCGCTCGTGCAGATCGCGATCGGCGCGATGCTCGCGTGGCCGCGCCTCGAATTGCACGTCGTGTTCAATCCGGAAATCTTCATGTTGCTGTTCATTCCGCCGCTACTGTTCGCGGATGGCTGGCGCATTCCAAAGCGCGAGTTCTTCATGGCGCGCCGCGCGATTCTGATGCTCGCGCTCGGCCTCGTGTTCATGACTGTGCTGGTGGTCGGCCACTTCGTGCATGCGCTGGTGCCGCAGATGTCGCTGCCCGTTGCGTTCGCGCTTGCCGCGGTGCTGTCGCCGACCGACGCGGTCGCGCTGTCCGGCATCGCCGGCAAGGGCAAGATTCCGGGGCAGCTAATGCATATTCTCGAAGGCGAGGCGCTGATGAACGACGCGTCGGGTCTCGTCGCGCTGAAGTTCGCGGTCGCCGCGGCGCTGACCGGCGCGTTTTCCCTGCGTGAAGCGTCGGTGAGCTTCGTGATCATCGCGCTTGGCGGCCTCGCGGTCGGCGCGGCGGTGAGCGCGGTGTTCAGCTTCGTGTCCGCGCATTTCCTCAATCTCACCGAGGAAGGCGATCCCGCGCCCGGCGTCGTAATGACGCTGCTGATTCCGTTCGCCGCCTATCTGAGCGCCGAGCGCTTCGAGCTATCGGGCATTCTCGCCGCGGTCTCTGCCGGCATGACGATGAACTTCGCGAGCATCACGGAGAAGTGGCAGGTCGCCTCGCGCGTGCGGACCACGAGCACGTGGACGATGATCGAGTTCGTGTTCAACGGCATGGTGTTCATCATGCTCGGGCTGCAGTTTCCGCACATCCTCGGGCGGGCACTGCTCGACGCGCACGAAACCAACGACGCGCAGGCCGCGCGGCTGATCGGCTATATCGTCGCGGTGGCGATCGCGCTGTATGCGATACGCTTCGTGTGGGTCTGGCTGCTGCGCTGGTTCGCGAGCCGGGGCGCGGCAAAGCACGGCGTCGCGAACGCGGTGCCGGGGCTGCGCATGGTGTCGGTGACGACGGTGGCGGGTGTGCGCGGCGCGGTGACGCTCGCGGGCGTGCTGTCGCTACCGGAACTGCTGCCGAACGGCACGCCGCTGCCAGGACGCGATCTCGCGATCTTCATCGCGTCGGGCGTGATCCTGCTGTCGCTGCTGGTGGCGGTGGCCGCGTTGCCGCTGCTGCTGCGCGGCTGGCGCCGCGGCAAGGACCCCCACGCGGCCGAGGAAGCGCTCGCGCGCACGCTCGCCGCGCAGTCGGCGATTCGCGCGGTCGACCGTCTGCACGACACCGAGTGCGCGGATCTCGATGAATCCGCTCAGGCGTATGCGACCGACGTGACCGCGCGCGTGATGGATCTGTACCGCCGCCGCCTCGCGACGCTCGACGACGAGCGCGCGCCGCGCGAACTCGCGCGCCGCGCCGATGCGCTCGAATTCCGCATGAAGCTCGCGGCGATGCGTGCCGAGCGCAAGACGCTGCTCGATTTGCGCGACACCCAGCGGATCAACGACGAGACGTTGAACAAGCTGATGCGGGAGGTGGATCTGTCGGAGACGGCGCTGACCGCGCGCAAAAGGTAGGAGGCTGGCTGCTGCGTCAATAACGGCATCAACATCGGCACCGGCGCATGAAACGCCGGTGCCGATCGACACTCAGGCCACCGGCCCTTGCGTCGGCTTTCTTCTCAACAGCGCGTATAGGATGATCGCGCCGAACGTCGCAGTACCGATGCCGCCCAGCCCGAAGTCGCCGAGCTTCAGCGAGAAATCGCCGGCGCCGAGCACGAGCGTGACGGCCGCGACGATCAGATTGCGGTTGTCTGAGAAGTCGACCTTGTTGACGACCCAGATGCGCGCGCCCGTCACCGCGATCAGCCCGAACACGACGATCGACACGCCGCCCAGCACGGGTCCCGGAATCGTCTGGATCACCGCGCCGAACTTCGGCGAGAAGCCGAGCACGAGCGCGATCACCGCGGCGATCACGAACACCAGCGTCGAATAGATTTTCGTGACCGCCATTACGCCGATGTTCTCCGCGTACGTGGTCACGCCGGTGCCGCCCGCGAAGCCCGACACGATCGTCGCGAGCGCGTCGCCGATGAACGCACGGCCGATGTAACGGTCGAGGTTCTGGCCCGTCATCGCGCTCACGGCCTTGATGTGGCCGAGATTTTCGGCCACCAGAATCACCGCGACCGGCGCGAGCAGCGTCATCGCGTGCGGGTCGAACACCGGCGACATGAAGTGCGGCATGCCGAACCATGCGGCATTCGCGACGATCGAGAAATCGATCGGCTTGCCCATGCCGAGGCCGTTCGTGACGATTGCGTAGATGACGTAGGCGAGCAGCAAGCCGACCAGGATCAGCAGCCGCTGCAGCATGCCACGCGTGAACACCGCGACCGCGCCGACGCACAGCACCGTCACGAGCGCCATCCAGGATTCGAAATTGCTGCCGCTCACGCCATGCACGGCGATCGGCGCGAGGTTCAGGCCGATCACGCAGACGATCGCGCCGGTCACGACCGGCGGCATCAGCGTTTCGATCCACCCGGTGCCAACCGCCGACACGATCAGGCCGATCACCCCATACGCGATGCCGCACGCGATGATGCCGCCCAACGCAACCGGAATGTTGGGATTCGCGCCGTGTCCGCCGTAGCCGGTCACCGCAATGACGAGGCCGATGAACGCGAAGCTCGAGCCAAGATAGCTCGGCACGCGGCCGCCGACCAGCACGAAGAACAGCAATGTGCCGATCCCCGACATGAAGATGCACAGGTTCGGATCGAAGCCCATCAGCAGCGGCGCGAGCACGGTCGAGCCGAACATCGCGACGACGTGCTGGATGCCCATCGCGAACATCTGCGGCCACGCGAGCCGTTCGTCGATGCCGACGATGCCGCCCTGGGCGGCGGCAGGCTGGCGGCGCCAGCGTGGGAAATAGGATGCGGCCATCGCGGGAATTCTCCTCAGGGTCGGCGTGGTGTATGCGGCGAGGTTGGGTGCCGATCACGCGCTGCGGCGTGGGTCCGGCAAAGTCACGCGCGAGTTTACGGAGAGCAATAAGGGCTGGCAAGCGGGCTAAGAAGCAGGCCGAGAAGCGGGCCGAGAAGCGGGCTGGCAAGCGGGCTGGCAAGCGGGCCGAGAAGCAGTCGGTGAAGCAGGCCGAAAAGCGCGACCTGAACGCGCGTCAATTCGCGCCGCGAGCATCCGTGTCGGGCGTCACCGTGCCGCCGTCGCGCGAGGCGGTGTCCGTCGTCGCGCCATCAGCGATCACCCGATTTCGGCCGGCATCCTTCGCGCGATACAGCGCCTGGTCGGCGGCATCGACCAGCGCGCGGCTCGTCGCGATCGCCGCGCCCTGCGCGGTCGCCACGCCGGCGCTCACCGTCAGCACGTGATGGGCGCTCGCCACATGGCGGCATTGCAGCGCCTGTACCGCCGCGCGGATCTGCTCGGCGATGCGCTGCGCGCCCGTCGCATCGGTGTCCGGCAGCAGCACCGCGAACTCCTCGCCGCCGAAGCGCGCGGCCGTGTCCCCCGGACGCCGCACGTTCTGCGCGATGCAGCGCGCGACGCCGATCAGCGCTTCGTCGCCGGCCGAATGGCCGTACAGGTCGTTGAAGCCCTTGAAGTTGTCGACGTCGATCAGAAGCAGCGACAGCGGCCGGCCGTTGCGCTGCGCGCGTCGCCATTCGTCGTTCACCAGCTCCTCGAACGCGCGACGGTTGTTCAGGCCGGTCAGCCCGTCGGTGCGCGCCAGTTCGCGCAATTCTTCCTCGGCCGCGCGGCGCCGGCGCAACTGATACGAAAACAGGAACGCCAGCGCGATGATCGTCGCATCGAGCGCGCCGATCAGCGTGCCGATGATCCATGCGCGCCGCCGCCATTCGACGTAGATGTCGTGCGTCGACAGCGCGACGTCGAGGATCAGCGGATAGCCGTCGATATGGCGGAACGCGTACCAGCGCTCGACGCCGTCGATCGCCGCAGTGCCGAAAAAGTCGCCGCTCGGCTGCGTGATGAAGCGAGAGTAGTTGGCGGTGCCGGTCAGGTTGATGCCGATCGTTTTCGGATCGTAAGGACGACGCATCAACATCGTGCCGTCGCTGCGCATCAGCGCCATCGAGCCGCTCGGCCCGAGCTTCATGCCGTCAAACAGCCGATGGAAATACGTGAGGCGCAGCGTACCGACCACCACGCCGCCGAAGCTGCCGTCCGGCCTCGAGATGCGCCGGCTCAGCGCGATGCTCAGATCCTCGTCGGTGCCGCCCGGGCTAAACGGGCCGCTGATATAGAGGCCGGCGCCGGGCGAGGCGCGCTGCACCTTGAAGTAGTCGCGGTCGGCATGGTTACCCGTGTGCGGCGGCCACGCGCGTGAATCGAAACGCACGTTGCCGTTTTCGTCGAGCACGAACACCGAGCCCATGTCCTTTGCGCTGATCGAGCCGTCGAACAGCACCCTCTGGCGGATCTGCGGCGGCAGATCGAGCACGCCCGGCTGCTTCAATCCGTCGATCACCGCGCGCAGCGACAGGTCGTATATCTCGAGATTGCGCGACACGTCGCGCTCGACCAGCAGGGAGATGTTGGCGGCGGAATCCTGCGCGCGCCGCAACGCGTCCGCGCGCATCTGCGCGAGCAGCGCCACGGCGATCGCGAGGATCGCACCGGCCAGCACGACGCTGATCGCAATCACGGTATTCGGTCGGCGCGTCACCATGCGTTTTTCGTTCTGACGTGCGCTGAAGGTCGCGCGTGAAAAAGCGGTCGCGCCTCGGTAATAACCCTCGAAAACGCAACCTACGAAACGGTAGGTTAGCAGACCCCGTGCCGCGGCAATCCGCGAAACAGGCCAGTTTTCGCCCCTTTCCCGAAAACGGTGCGCCAGCCCATGCCAAGGAAACGGCTGTCGGTCGGGCGTCTGCGCCTGATCGTCAAGGTGTGCGGCGCCCCCCCCAATTATTCGGATAGCGAATGCATATTGGCTGGATACTTCGCATCGCCACTTGGGTATTCAATCGAGCCTGTCACGATCAAACGATTGGACACAAGGAGAGAGACCCATCATGAGCGACAAGCGCAGCGCCTCCGAATGGCGCGAATTCGTTAGCGGCTGCCTGGACTTCCGCCCGGCGGAAGGCGTCTACCGGATCGCCCGCGAAATGTTCATGGAGCCCGAGCTGTTCTCACTCGAGATGGAGCACATCTTCGAGAAGGCCTGGATCTATGCGTTCCCGACCCTGCGGCGGAATGCAGGTTGACGAGCGTCGCGCTGCCGGTGGCCTGCGCGTAACCATCCGCCATGCCCACAACCACTGCCTCCTGTAATCCCACGACATAACTGAAGTCCGAAGGAAAATCCCGAAGCATCGGCAACTCGGTAGAGCCCGGATTTCCAAAAATCTTCGTGAGGCCGAGGCGTCTCATGAGATAAATGGTGGCCTCGCGTACGGTAACGAGCTCGCTGGAAGCGGCAGGATGTTGATCGGCTCTCGAGGTCTGAGTATTCACGAACTGCGTCTCGTGGTTTCTGTCAGTCAAAATTTGAATTCACTCGCCGGCCGGCGTGAGGATGAAATCGAACGACGATCGCCAGACTGTCACACCGTCGTCGACACGCTCGAACGGCGCCACCAGCGTCTCTTTCACACCGAACACGGCATCGGAGGTCATGTAATGATCGTCGCCAACGAAGGTATGAGTCACCACCTTCTGGAAACCGTCAGCCGTCACAATGAAGTGCATATGTGCTGGCCGATAGGGATGCCGGCCCAGCGCATCAAGCATCCCGCCGACGGGACCATCGTGTGGAATCGGATAGGACACGGGCTTGATGCCCACGAAGCTGTACTTTCCCTCCACGCCAGTCGTAAAGATCCCGCGGTTGTTCCATTTCGGCTGAATGCCAGGCTGCTGCACATCGTAGTAGCCGTCGGCGTTGTCCGACCAGACATCGATACGTGCATCGGCAACCGGATTGCCATGCAGATCCGTCACGCGTCCCTCGAAGAGACAGCGCTCGCCCTTGCCGTCGAACGAAATGTGCTCGCCCATGCCCCGCTGCGGGGCGCCTGCAACGTGGAACGGACCGAGTACCGTGTTTTCGGTCGCGCCGATCGAACGCCGGTTGTTGATGGCATCCACTAGCATTGAAACGCCCAGCGTGTCGCTCAACAGAATGAATTCCTGTCGTTCATTGCTGCAGATCTGGCCGGTCCGCGTGAGGAAATCAATGGCCACTTCCCATTCCTGCTGGGTGAGATGCACATCCTTGACGAATGCGTGCAGATGCCTGACCAACGAGGTCATGATTTCCTTCAGGCGCGGATTGATATCCGACCCCATCCTGGCATTGACCACGTTGACCGAATCGGCCTCGGTAAAGAATCTGGACATCTTCTCTGTTCCTTTCGTCATTCCGGCCGGGCACCCGCCCAAGCGCGCTGGAGCAGCGCGCGCACAGCTTCCCATTCGATCGGGCGCGGATTCCAGTACGGATTTTTCACCGCCAGGTCTGCCGCCTCGTCGAGCTCGGATTCCTTGAGACCCAGATCCTTCAGGGCCAGTGGCGCACCGAGCGATCTGGCGAAATCATACAGGCCACCGCCGATCGAGCTCCCAAACAGGTCGGCCAGCGGTTGCAACTCTCGAGCTGCCGCCTGGGCGTTGTAAGCGGCCGAGTGCGGCAACACGATCGCATGGGTTTCCGCATGGGGCAGATCAAAACTTCCGCCCAGCGTGTGGCACAGCTTGTGATGCAGCGCCATGCCGACCGTCCCGAGCACCGAGCCGCAGAGCCAGGAGCCGTATAGCGCGCTGGTTCGAGCCGGCAGATTGTGCGGTTGCTCGACGATGACACGCAGCGCATCGCGCAACGCACGCACGCCTTCGAGCGCCATCAACGAGGACACTGGGTTACGGTCGCGCGCATAGACGGCCTCTACTGCATGCGCCATTGCGTTGAGACCACTCGTCACGCTCATCAGCACCGGAAGCCCGGTGGTCAAGGTCGGGTCATAGATCACCACTTCGGGAAGGATCTTTGGATCACGGACCGTCGTCTTGATGCCGTTTTCCGTCTGCCCGAGAATGGGCGTGACTTCCGAGCCGGCATACGTCGTGGCGATAACAATCTGCGGCGCGTCGTTGCGCCACGCGATGGCCTTGCCTAAACCGATGGTCGAGCCACCGCCGAGCGACACCACGCAATCCGCCCTGGTCGCCTCGAACGCCGCCAGCGCCTTGAGCGTCACCGCCACCGGGGTGTGCATGGCGGCCTCGCTGAATATGCCTGCCGCCAGAGGACCCAGGCGCCCGGCCAGTTGCTCGACGTCCGCTCGCTGGAACGGCGTCGACAGAATCAGCGCACGTTGTGCGCCTACCCGCTCGATCTCGCCAGCCACGGCGTCGAACGTTCCCGCACCGAACAGAATCCGGCCGGGGTTGATGTCATAGGAAAAGCCGGAGATCATTGCATCCTCGGTTGAGGCCGTTACGTCGGCAAAACAGCAAGACCGCCTTTCTGTCCGCCGCCCTGATGCCCCAGCAGTCGGCTCGCGATATCAATGGCCCCTACGCTCGAGCTTCCGCGCCATGCGACGATCTGGTCCGGACGAATCAGGACAAGAGGCGCTTCGTACAGTGCAAGTATCTCGGGATCGGAAATTCGCACGACGCGCAGCTCCACATTGAACCGGTTCATGACTTCGCTGAAGGCGGTGGTATTCTGAGTCGTTGCCCCCAGCACCAGAAGCGTCCAGTCGAATCCAAACCTGTCGAAGATCGACGAACCGTCATCGAGCCATGCATGGGGCGGCCGACCACCCGGACAAGCCGTGGGCGTATAGACATTCGCCGCGTCCTCCGGCGGATGCGATCCATCGGAGACGATGGCCGGGGAGCCATCATAGCGGCCGCCGAACGTGATGCCGGGGATGTTGAATTCGAAACGGCCGTGGTGTCCCAGATACATTCCCGCTTCGATTCGGGCGGCCTCGCCGCGCGGACCGTCCTCTTCGATTTCGTCGACAGGGGTGAATAATCCGAGGGAGTCCGCGAATCCACGCGCGTAGCCCGTATTTCTGACTGCCAGCGGACGACGCTCAAGCTCGTAGGTATCGAGCAGACTGGCGCCAGCGCGCCCCTTCAGCACTGCGGCCAGCTTCCAGCCCAGATTCACAGCGTCTTCCACCGCCGTGTTGTATCCGAGGCCGCCAGTCGGCGTGAAGAGATGAACCGCATCACCACCGAGCAACACGCGCCCTCGCTGAAAGTGATCGGCGACCAGCGAATGGCCTGCCGTCCAGCCACCCTTGGAGAGCACTTCCGCATCGAGGTCGATGCCGACAGCCGCCCTGAACAGGTCACGCGCATCTTCGTCCGTGATCGCGTCTTCCTTCTCATGCGCCCGCAGCTGGGTATGAAATGCAAACTCGCCTTTGCCGTCCACCGCTGCCATAAATGCACGACGATCGCGGTTGAAAGTCACGTTCATCCAGGCGGCAGCATGCGGAACGTGCCTGTAGAAGTCCGGGCATCGCAGATAGACTGCGAACATGCGACCGCCCATGAAATCGCGGGCAACGCCGGTCTCGCCGGTATACCGGTAACCCAGCCGATCACGAACGAAACTTCTGGGTCCATCCGCGCCGACTAGATACCGGCTCTGGACAACGAAGGATTCCCCACTGCGGCGACTCTCGATCGTGGTCCACACGCCATCGGCACGCTCTTCAAAATCGGTAACCCGGTGCCCATACCGAATCGTGACATCCGGCAGCTTCTCGGCCTGCCGACGGAGCTCAGCCTCCACATACTTTTGCGAAATCCGGTGCGGTAATTCGGCGGCGCTCCACGATCCCTTCAGTTCCCGGGCCTTTTGCCTAGCCTCCTGCGCGGAAGGCAGCTTGAAACGCGCAAGTTCGTGCCCGGCGTAGCGGGTGAAGTAAGCAATGTCCGTGGGAAAATCGGCTGGCAACCCCTGGGCGCGAAGCTCATCGACAAAGCCCAGTCGGCGAAAATGCTCCATGGTACGAGCCTGGGTCGCATTCGCCTGAGGACTGAACGCGGTACCCTCCTTCTCATCTGCCAGAAACACCGAAACTCCACGGCGGCCCAGCTCGTTGGCCAGCATCAGGCCGCACGGCCCTCCGCCGCAGATCATCACGTCAACTTCAATCGGTTCCATGTTCGCGTTTGCTGTCAAAATTGATTTTCGGCAAAGCCTGACGATGTGCTTTATGGTAAGTCTGCCTGTCTTTATTTATAGTAAGACTACCTGACCATATCGGCAAGTCAAGGTTTTCAGGCAGGCGCGACGCGGCGATATACTTCCTTACGGCCGACGTCCTCGATAATGACGTTCAGCCGCTACTGAGTCTCGAAAGCAACTAACATGGCAGCGACACGCAACACCGCCGGCGTCCGGAAGAAGATAACGCCGCAGACAGAAGCGTTTGATGAAGTTGCGATTGCTGGGAAAAGCAACGCATGGCGCACATCCAACATCGGGAGACTGCTCAACGAAGCAGTGCATAGATTTGAGAAAAGCGTGCTGGAGAAGATGGCCGCCGCCGGTCACGGCGAGTGCACGCTCAGCCACATTAATGTGACTCGCAACCTGGATGTTGAAGGCACTCGGGCCGTCGAGCTTGCTCGCCGCGCTTCGATGACGAAGCAGTCACTGGGCGAACTAGTAACGCAACTCGAAGCGCTTGGCATTGTGACGCGAGTGCCGGACCCGACTGATGGACGAGCCAAAGTCGTCCTGTTCACCGAGAAAGGCCGGGACTGGCTCGAAAACTTCCATGCAGCGCTCGAGCAGACTGAGAAAGAACTGGAGAGTGAGCTGAGCACTACGCTTTACAAGGCCGTAAAGCGCGGGCTTGCCAGGTATGCGCACGGCGCAGATTGAACCCGGCTACCGGCTGTTCGACCGCGACCGGCCCGCGACGGTCGCGGCGGCAGTGCCTGTACGTCCAAACGGACGCTGTTTCAAGTCGTGGATTTGAGGGCTCCTCGACGGCCGTTTCCACGGAGAGCCCTCGTCATTCAGATGTAGTCCACCTGGTGGCGACTGATGCGGACACCAGCAAGTTCGTCCCGCACGCGCAAATGTTCGGATGCATAGCATAGGCCGCGACAGACTCCGCGCTGTCGAAGTCCGAATACAGTACGACGTCGCAGGCATAGTCAATATGGCTGATATCGGTACCGATTTCGAGTTTGAGCAATCCCGGGATTTTGCCGTTCAGCCTTCAAATGCGCGCTTGACCAGATCTACCGCTAAGCGGCAACAGCAACGGCAATGTCGAGAGGGCACCAACCCATCGACATCCGAGATTGCTAAACGATTGATCGCTTGGTGCATTCGATATAACGCAATCGCTTCCGTCAAATGATTTAGTGTTAAGGGTAGACGCGAAGTGATAGACGCTTCTCTTTACCCGCGAATCGGTATTTGAAGCGCCACCACTTACCTCCAGTAGCCGAAACCTCCAGATACATGCCCCTTTCATCGAATAGACGATAGAGCTTCCCCGTCGGCTTTGGGGCGCGAATGGCGACGTCAGTCAGTGCCATGCTTACCAATCCTGTGGGACACGTTGCGCGCTGCATCGAGAAAGGCGCGAGGTTGAACCGTCTCCGACGGATTCAAGTTCATCCGGCGCGTACCGGGTCGAATGGACAATTCACCTTCGCTGTCCACGGAAACGCGCATCGAGACCTTCACCCGGCCGGCTTCGTTCTGACGGGCGGCGCGCTGCTCCTTCCGAACCTCGCCAGCGACGCCAGCGGCGAAGGACGCACGAGCCTCAATTCTCACATTCCGCACGGCCGCCAGTGTCACCTGCTGGTAAGCGCCGGAAGACGGGCTTTTCTCCTCGCCGCCTAACCGGTATTTGCGCCTCGAGTACTTCCCTTGGTCCGAAGTGACCAGCAGGCAAAGGGCCCCCGCCGTTAAACAGCTCTGTCGGCTTTTCGGGCCATTGGCGCGCCTCATCGCAATATCGGTTAGGGCCATTTGGGGAATACTGCTTTGCAGAGTGGAGAGTAGCCCCAAGAGTTTTTCCCTTTCCAGCGCTGGATGTCAACGGATGAACATGGACTGTATTGGCAACAAAAAACCCCGGGAGCCTTGAGCTCACGGGGTTTTCTGGACTTTCTCGGATTCTTGCAGACGTATTCCTGGTGGGAGGAGGAGGATCGAACAATCTTGCCGAAGGCCGCCAGGTGGGACGCAAAGGCCCGCCACGACCTCGAATATGCCCCCACGGGAGAGCTTGGCGCGAACTCGCTCAAACGTGCAATCAAACCCCCGACCCTTTCGACTGAATTGACATTTGCACCGCCTATTGTTGCGATAGCGCCGCAGCCCGCTGGAGAAAGCATATCCCAAACCGTTCTTCGACTCCACAAGCGATCGGTCATAACCCGCGGGTCGACGTGCAGTCGAGTCTCCTGGCGACAAAGAGAACCGAGCGCCGAAACCCGATACAGACAACACGCGCGACCCGGCGACGCGCCGCAGGTAACGCGCCCCGTCAATCGTCCGATCGAGCTTGATCGCCGAGCGAGGCGGCGCATACGGTACGCCATTGCCCGAAGGCCTGGGCGCCGTTGCTTCATGTGTGCTCGGATAAAGGTCCGGACCTGGCGGTGTCGCCACCCATTCCAAAGCCGTTCCGAGCACTGTTATGTGTCGAGACGTGGAGACACGTGAGCGGAGAGTAATTGTGCCGAGGTGGCGACTTAGAACAGCTCTGATGTCGCCTGCGGCCGGAGCTGGGATCGGCGAGTGACTCTGAGCGACCGACTACCGCCGGTCTTCGTCGTCACCAGGCCAAAGCCAGATAACGAGGTGGCCCGGCCACACGGCTCACTTGCTGAAAGTTGGCAACTGGGTCGGCGCGAAAGCGCCCGGTTAACCCTACGGATGTCGTGTGCCGCCGAGGTTCCACAATTGCGCGTTGATTGGAACCTAGCGGCTGAGGGCGCTCCCGCCATCCTAGGCGTGTTTTGCCAATTATTCAACGGCTTAGAAGAGAATGAAGTTCGTTTGCCGATCGGTGCGTGCGATCATGCCGGAAGTCGAGTCTGGGCAGCTCAAAGTCACGGTCATTACGGGACGACGCCAACTCACGAAGAGATGTAGTCAATGCGTTCCGCCTATCCACGCTACTTCCTTTATCATTCGCCTGACGCCAACTAGGGCCAAGGGCGACCTCGCGTATGACCGAAAACCAGAACCCAGAACAAAAAGCTCGAGACAATATCGACACGCTGCTCAAGCAGGCCGGTTGGGTCGTTCAGTCAGCCAAGAGGATTGACTTCGGCGCGGGGGTCGGCATCGCTGTCAGGGAATACCAAACCGATGTCGGTCCGGCGGATTATGTCTTACTGGTCGACAAAAAGGCAGTGGGAGTTATCGAAGCAAAGAAGGAAGATCTTGGCCACAAAATCACCGAAGTCGAAGACCAGACCGAAGGTTACGCTGCTGCCAAGCTAAAGTGGGTGAACAACAAAAAGCCCTTGCCCTTTCTCTACGAGAGCACCGGCATCATCACCCGTTTCACCGATAGCCGTGACCCCAAACCCCGCTCCCGCGAGGTGTTTAACTTCCATCGCCCGGAAACCATCAAGGAATGGCTGTCCCAAGGCGCGAGCCTGCGCCAGCGCTTGCAGACCATCCCTGCTCTGAATCCGAGCCATTTGCCCGCCAAGGAACTGCACCTGCGCGACTGCCAGGAAATTGCCATCACCAACCTAGAGAAATCTTTCAAGGCAGGCCGACCTCGCGCCCTGATCCAGATGGCCACCGGTGCCGGCAAAACTTACACCGCAATCACCTCTATATATCGGCTGCTCAAGTACGCCGAGGGGAAGCGCATCCTCTTTCTCGTCGACACCAAGAATCTTGGCGAGCAGGCCGAGCAGGAAATGATGTCTTACGTTCCGCTTGACGATAACCGTAAATTCACTGAGCTTTACAACGTCCAGCGGCTCAAATCCTCGTATATCGCCAAAGATTGCCAGGTATGCATCAGTACCATCCAGCGCCTCTACTCCATCCTCAAGGGAACTGAGCTCGACGCAGCAGCCGAAGAAACCAATCCAGCCGAGCTCGTTCAGCCCAAGGCGCCGATGCCCGTTGTCTATAACGCCAATATCCCTCCGGAATTCTTCGACTTCATTTATATTGACGAATGCCACCGCTCGATCTACAACCTCTGGCAACAGGTCATCGACTACTTCGATGCCAGCCTGATCGGCCTCACTGCCACGCCTGATAACCGGACCTACGGTTTCTTCAAGAAAAACGTCGTCAGCGACTACAGCCACGAAAAAGCCGTGGCCGATGGCGTCAACGTTGGCAATGAAATCTACGTCATCGAAACGCAGATCACCAAAGCCGGAGGAGAAATCAAAGCACAGCAGCAGGTCGAGCGGCGTGAAAAGCTCACCCGTAAGAAGCGCTGGGAACAGCAGGATGAAGATGAGGCTTACTCTGCCACCCAGCTCGATCGCAATATCGTCAACCCGGACCAAATTCGCACCGTCATCCGTACTTTCCGCGACAAGTTGCCCGACATATTCCCCGGCCGCGAAGAAGTGCCAAAGACCCTCATTTTCGCCAAGACTGACAGCCACACCGACGACATCATCCAGACCGTCCGTGAAGAATTTGGCGAGGGCAATGCCTTTTGCAAAAAGCTTACCTACAAGATCGATGAGGACCCAAAGTCTGTCCTAGCCCAGTTCCGCAATGACTACTATCCGCGCATCGCGGTCACCGTGGACATGATCGCCACCGGCACCGACGTCAAACCACTTGAATGCCTGCTCTTCATGCGCGATGTCAAAAGCCGCAACTATTTCGAGCAGATGAAGGGGCGTGGCACTCGAACACTGGACATGGACGATCTGAGGAAGGTCACGCCGTCCGCCAGGAGCGCGAAGACTCACTATGTCGTCGTCGACGCCATCGGCGTTACCAAGTCGCTTAAGACTGCCAGCCAGCCCCTCATCACCAAGCCTTCGGTCCCACTCAAGGATTTGGCCATGGCCGTCATGATGGGCACTACCGACGAAGATACGGTTTCTTCCCTAGCTGGTCGTCTGGCCCGCCTCAACAAGCAACTCGATGCCGACGAGCAACGACAAATCCGTGATGCCACCGGCGGCGTCGAGCTCAGCCAAATCGTCGGCCGGCTGTTCGGCGCCATCGACGCTGACAACATCGAAGCCAAAGCGTTGGAGCTTGCCGGCCTTCCCACAGGCTGCGACCCCGGCGATACCAAGCGCACGCAAGCGCAAGAGCAATTGATAAATGCCGCCTCCAGTGTCCTCAACGGGGAGCTGATCGAACTCCTGGAGTCCATCCGCCGGGACAAAGAGCAAACCATCGACCACGACAACATCGACACTGTTCTGCGTGCGGAATGGGACACGGAAGCCGCGAACAATGCTCAAGCCCTCACCGATGAGTTCGCCGAATACCTGAAGTCCAATCAGGACGACATCAGCGCCCTCACCATCTTCTTCAGCCAGCCATACAGAAGGCGCGAACTCAGCTTCGACCTTATCCGGCAAGTACTGGACAAGCTGAAGATCGACAAACCCAAGCTCGCGCCACTGCGGGTGTGGCAGGCTTACAGCCAGTTGGACGACTACAAGGGCGAGCAGCCGATCAGCGAACTCACGGCACTCGTGGCGCTCATCCGCCGCGTCTGCGGCATGGATGAAAAACTATCTACTTTCGACAACACCGTCCGCCGCAACTTTCAGAACTGGGTGATGAAGCACCATTCCGGCGGGAGCGAGAAATTTAACGAGGAACAAATGAACTGGCTGCGTATGATCCGCGACCATGTTGCCAACTCATTTCACATTGAGCGCGACGATCTGGAAATGTCGCCCTTCGATGGGCAAGGCGGGTTGGGTAAAATGTATCAACTGTTTGGGACGAGAATGGATGCGCTGTTGGATGAATTGAATGAAGTATTGGCGGCATGATGGCTGTTTGCTCCGAAACTCTGCCAGATAACTGGTGCAAAACAACATTCTCGGAAGTCTGCGCGGTTAATCCGACGCTAGATAAAGCGGTCCTAAATGACGACTTAGATGTCTCCTTTGTACCCATGTCTTCAGTCGAAGCGGGGACCGGGTCTATAGACGTATCAGAGACACGGAAATTTTCTGCAGTTAAGAAGGGATACACCCCATTCCAAGCGCGAGATGTTCTCTTTGCCAAGATTACACCCTGCATGGAGAACGGGAAGATGGCCGTCGTCCCCCCAGTAAGAAATGGGCTTGGATTTGGCTCAACAGAGTTCCATGTCTTACGACCCTGCGATGGAGTTATTGCTGAGTACGTTTACTATTTCGCATCGTCAGCTGCATTCCGTCACGAAGCCGAAGCCAATATGTCCGGTGCAGTCGGCCAGCGGCGTGTGACCACCCCATACCTTTCTAACTGTGAATTTCCTCTCCCCCCCACTCTTGAGCAGAGGCGCATCGTCGCCAAGATCGAGGAGCTGTTCTCCGAGCTTGACAAGGGCACCGAAAGCCTGCGGACCGCGCAGGCCCAACTCAAGGTTTACCGCCAGGCCCTGCTAAAGTACGCCTTCGATGGCAAGCTCACCGCTCAATGGCGCGCCGACAACCCCGACGAGCTCGAAACCGCCGACGCGTTGCTGAAGCGCATTCAGCTAGAGCGCGCACGACGTTACCAACAACAACTCACTGATTGGGAAGCTAGTGACAGACGAGGCGGCAAACCAAGAACCCCGAAGGCTCTACCGCCTCTGACGGCTGAAGATCTGGGCAAATTGCCGGATCTACCGACCGGGTGGTCGTGGGTGAGGCTAGGAGACGTCGCATCAATCATTGCAGGATATGCCTTTGAAAAATCTGAATATGCCGACTCTGGGGTAAGACTGTTTCAAATCGCTAACGTATCTTTCGGGGAAGTTTCTTGGGATAAAGAGGTTTTTCTGCCTAATGAATATTGGGAATCGTTTAAAGATCTGAGGCTATTTCCGGACGACATCGTCATGGCTTTAAACCGTCCGCTAATAGGCGATGACCTGAAAATTTGTAGATTGCGCATAGCTGACTCTCCATCGATTCTTTATCAGCGAGTTGGTAAGTTTGCTCCTCACGAACCCGAGTTTAAAGATCTGATCTATTGGTATCTACAGTCACCAATCTTCATCGGCTCACTTAAAGCAGAGTTGCGAGGCGTGAACATTCCGTTCATCAATCAATCAAGATTGATGGAGTATGCAATTCCGTTATGTAGCCTTAGCGAGCTGTCGTATTTGGCTAATGAATTGGAACGGATATTCAGTGAAGCAAAACATCTCGACCAGATCATTACTACCTCCCTGCGACAAGCCGAAACCTTACGTCAGTCCATCTTGAAAGAAGCCTTCTCCGGTCGGTTGGTGCCGCAAGACCCAAACGACGAGCCCGCTTCGGCGCTGCTCGCTCGCATCAAGGCGGGGAAGTCCGCCCACTCTCAAGGCAAGAAAGTCCGCAAATGAACGCAACCGCATCCATCGTTTCCAAGGTCTGGAGTTTCTGCACCACGCTACGCGACGACGGCGTAGGCTACGGTGACTATCTGGAACAACTCACGTATCTGATCTTCCTTAAGATGGCGGACGAGTACAGCCAGCCGCCGCATAACCGCGAGGTTGGCATCCCGGCCGAATACAATTGGCAGAGCCTTAAGGCGAAGCGCGGCGCCGAGCTGGAAGTCCATTATGTGACGCTGTTGCGCGAACTGGGAAGCAAGCCCGGCATGCTCGGCGCGATCTTCATCAAGGCCCAGAACAAGATTCAGGACCCGGCCAAGCTGTATCGCCTGATCGACATGGTGAATGAAACGCAATGGGTCACCATGGGCGCGGATGTCAAGGGCGACATCTACGAAGGCCTGCTCGAACGCAATGCGGAAGACACCAAGTCTGGCGCAGGTCAATACTTCACGCCCCGGGCCCTGATTCGCGCCATGGTCGAATGTGTTCGCCCTGAATCCAACAAGACGATTGCTGATCCTGCCTGCGGCACCGGCGGCTTCTTTCTTGCCGCGTATGACTTTCTGGTAGCGACGCACCAGATGAATAAGGCGCAGAAGGCCTTCCTCAAGCACGAGACCTTCTACGGCAACGAGATCGTTGCAAGTACTCGCCGACTCGCCTTGATGAACATGTTCCTGCATAACATCGGCGAGATCGACGGCGACAGCATGATTTCCCCTAACGATGCGCTGGTCGCCAGTTCGTCGCTGACTTACGACTACGTGCTCGCCAATCCACCCTTCGGCAAGAAGAGCTCTATGAGCTTCACGAATGAAGAAGGCGAACAGGAAAAGGACGACCTGACATACAACCGCCAAGATTTCTGGGCCACCACGTCAAACAAGCAGCTCAACTTCGTCCAACACATCCGCACCATGCTCAAGACTACCGGGCGCGCCGCCGTGGTCGTGCCTGACAACGTGTTGTTTGAAGGCGGCGCGGGCGAAACCGTGCGCAAGAAGCTGATGGAGAACACCGATCTGCACACCATTTTGCGCCTGCCGACCGGCATCTTCTACGCAAATGGCGTTAAGGCGAACGTGCTGTTCTTCGACAACCATGCAGCCAGCAAGGAACCTTGGACCAGGGAGGTCTGGCTCTACGACTACCGCACCAACATTCATCACACCCTCAAAAAGAAGCCGCTCCGCTTTGAGGACTTAGAGGATTTCATCACTTGCTACAACGCGGAGAACCGCTTTGCACGCAAGGAGACGTGGAGCGAGAAGATCAACCCCGAGGGCCGTTGGCGCAAGTTCACCCATGAGCAAATCTTGGCTCGCGACAAAACCAGCCTTGATATTTTCTGGCTCAAGGACAAAAGCCTTGCCGACCTTGACAATCTTCCCGAGCCGGACGAACTGGCCACCGAGATCATCGACAATCTCGAGGCCGGACTCGATAGCTTCCGAGCGATTACTGCAGCACTTGATGCCTAATCGTCAGATCCCGTCATCATGCGGACAGTCGCAGGCAACAGCGGTTTTCGGGAGACGCTGAAGCGACTCGACGGCTGACCACTCTACCTAGACATCTTCTGTGCCCTTGTCGCGTAGGGTGCACATGCCCGTCCCGAAGACACGATGAGCTGTTGTGACGTTAGTTTGCTTCCCATTCAAAGGCGGCTGGTCAGTAGGCGGCTGGCGAACCCGTTCCCAGGTTACGCCGCCGCTGGCTTTTAATGCTGAGGCAAGCGTTCGTCGAGACGCGCGACCGGCTGTACCGGCAGCCGCTCGAGGACGTCCTTAAGATAGACATAGGAATCGTGGCCGTTCATTTTGGCTGACTGAACCAGGCTTATGACGGCGGCAGCGCGGCGGCCAGCTCGCAACGAGCCGTCGAACATCCAGTTGCGTCGATTATGCTGAGTAAGCGTAACCGCAATAATTATTTGTTCGCTGGAGCAGACTCCGGCGGCGAACGTGCCGCCGCAACCTACAGCCTCGTTGGCACCGCGAAACTCAATGCGATCGATTCTAAGACGTATCTGCGCTTCGTCCTCGCACGCTGTGCGAAAGCCGTGGCCGACGGAATGCGAGGTGCTATCGATGGAGACTGCACAGGCTCCGCGCGGACTACCTAGCGAAATGCTACTCGCCTTCGAGCGAGATAATCTGCTGTGCGAGCTCTGCCGTGCTTCCATCAATGGCGTCAACAACGATATCCGCAATTTTAATAAGGCCACGGGCCGCGACCTCGTTGGGATGCGATATCGCTGACTCATAGGACGGCACCAGAGGTCCCGATGCGCTTGCCGCTCGTCGGGTCTCGTATCGAAATCGAAGTGCGTCTTCGGGCGCGGTGAGGTGCACATGTACCACCTTAATGCGTTCTAGGCTCTTGAAGTGCTCGACCTGTTTTGGTTTTCGCACCGCATCGACGAGCCAGCGGCTCTTGTCCGCAGATGCCTCCATGCTTGGAAGCGCTACGTCATCAACTATCCAGCGATAGTCGGTTTCGGCGTCGAGCCGGTCTCCGAGTTCCTGAAGACCTCGTCGGTCCGTCGGCAAACCTTCGCGCTGTGCTTTTTCGATGAGAAAGGCAGAGGAGCGGACGTAATCGACGTCATGCATCGTCACGAGACAGTCGCGGAGTGTAGTTTTTCCAACGGCCAGTGGGCCACTCAACAACACAAGAAAACGCGGTGCCGTAGTCATTGAAAGTTCACCCCTGTCTCGAAATTTGAGGGTGCCTATACGGAGATTTGGCGCTGATGCCACTTTCATCCGGAGGTCACCTTCGCATGAGTCCATTGAACACCGCTTCAATCGCGGAAGTGCGCGACGAACTGCTTCAGGCTGCGAAAGCAGCCGCAACGGACGCTCATCCGTTGCGCTGGGCAGTCTTCGGTCACTTTGCTAATCGCATCGAGCGACTAGCGGAGGACCACCAACGTCTTTCCACACAACAGGAACAACAGTGGGCAAGTCGAGAGACATTGTGTCATCGGATGGGAATCGCCCTAAGCAGTTCTCTTCCTTTTATCCGTCGTACTTCCGTAACGAAGTCGGCGATATCAGGGATGCTGTAGTCGACTACCACTTCTACAACTTCCTTTTGGGGGGACCCATTGCTCTTCGTGGGATAGTCGGCGATGCGCTGGAATGTGTCCAGACTACGGATGTGCGGCATTGGAAACGTGTTGCCGGAGTTCATCGGACACAGCCAGACTCGGTCCGCGTGCCTCTCCATTAGAGCGGCGGTGTTGATGGTCAGGACATCATGCTCGAGCCCCTTATAGGCGCGCGCATTGAGCAAGCCGAACAGACGATGCTCTTGGGCCCACATGAAAACCTTGCTGTTCAGAAACTGATACCACTGGGTCGGCGTAACTCCCTGAAGCGCTCTTTCCAGACGGGCGGGCTCCATGGGTTTCTGGTCGCGAAGAATGATTTGGTTGTCGTCGGGACCAATCGCTACCTTCTCCGGCCTATGCAGCACCTCGTGCAGCGCACGTTCGTCGCCAGTCATCTCGTAATGGTCGAGCGCTGCACTCGTGCTGAGAAGCCCTCGTTCCCGGATTGATGGCCAGGTTCCCTGCTCGGCCATGTGGTACAGCGTCGGATAACGCTCAATAAATGCATTCAAATCCATTTTCTTATTGCCGTTCTGGTTGTTCACCACATCCGCCGGTCGATGACGTTGCGCTCATTGAAGGCAGTTGAAATCATCGAAACAGGGATACCACTGACCTTTTCCGTCTCTTCAATGAAACGAAGAGTCTCTGCGTTCAACTGCTCGTACCGGAAAGCCTTCCGATTCTCGATTCCGAAATAGTCGGCAAACGTGAGCGCGATGTCGGTCGGGCCGTTCAGAAGCAGCGAACGCCGAAGCTGAGCCCAATCGAACTCTGCAATGCGACGAGGCCGATGCGTAGTAGACGTGGTCTCCGTTTTCTTCAACTCCTCAAGGGGAATACGGGAACGTCGGGAGATTTCCTCAACGGAAATCTCTTGGCTCATGAAGCCCGACGTGTTTCCGGTATCCGTATCGCCGACACGAATCGGATATGTACGGCAGACCATCACGACGCGTCGCACATGACGGGCCGACAGACCGGCTTCGGCCAGGCAGCCCGTCGCGGAGGTGACTCGTGAAGTCACATGCGGATAGAATCCGTGGTGCAGGCTAAGGGAGGTGCCCTGCGTACCTTCCAGCATTATCTTGCGACGGCTAGACAAGCACGAGGCGAAGAACTCTATAGAGTCGTTAATGTAGTGTTTGAGTTCGGGCACGTCCTTCGCAAGGAGGACATTCGAGTCGGTTCGGCGATAGAGTATTTTCCGGGCAGTCGCGGCGCCGACACCCTGTGCTGTTGAGCCAATTGCCGATTTAAGATACTCGGTTTCCCACGGGATGTCGACGGTCTTGTCGATAATCATCGCTTGTGGGTCGATGATGAGCTTGTTGAAGTTGATGTCGAGTTCGCCGATTTCCCGAAGTAGGTGTTCTAGGTTGATAACGGCACCCGCTCCGATGACGAGCATGGCATCGCGGTTCGCAAGCGCGCCGGACGGTAGCTGATGAAACGTGTAAGGAGACTCGCCAGGCCGGAACACCTTGTGGCCCGCGTTGGGACCACCGACGCGCACCAGAACGTCATACTCCGGCGCCAGATAGTGAACAATGTTGCCTTTTCCTTCGCTACCGTACTGTCCGCCAATCAGCACGTCTACCAGGGGTTCGGCCGTTACAGGGCGCACTTCCAATCGCGCGGCGACACGCGCAAAGACATCGTTCGCGTTGCAGCGGTCCGTATCCATGACCACGTCAGCTATGGCCTCAAGCTCTTGCGCTTGTTTTGACAATGGCTGCAGCGACTTTCCGCTATTCGACTCGCTACTCGCTTGTCGCTCACTCACCGCAGCATCGCTGGCTTTCAGATGGACATGAACGACGGCCCAACCGCTGGCGCGCAAAAGCTTAACCTGGTCTACGGTACGTACCCAGTCGATGACGGAGGTGGACTCCTTCGGTGGCTGATACATCAGCTGCTTGTTGATAGCTTCGGCGAGCCACCGACCACCTGTTCTTCGTTCAAGTTGCTGTGACGCACTGTCCAGCGCATCGTCCGAATCAGCCCCGGAGGCTTCGCGAAGAAGGTCTTTCGACCGTATCACGTTAGCACCGGCTTTTTCAAACAGTAGTCTCGCCAGCGTCGATTTGCCGGCATTAAGGCGCCCGGACAAAACAATGAATCTGGGCTTCATTTGCCCCTCTCAGTCTTTTCTTTAAAGTCTTTTTAGCGCGGCAGCATATAAACAGTCGTTGCAACCCCTCGGTCAACCAAGACTTCCTGAATTAGTTCCTTAACGATATCCCAGTTTGCTCCACCGTGACCAGTTCCAACGCGCGGCATATGCACGGATGCGCCGCTTTCCTTGGCGAGGTCGCGAACCTTCACCAGACAATCGGCGAGGGCCGCATAGCGAAGACGCTGCGTCTTTGACTGTCCAATACCATGTTGGGCGACCATGTGGGCAACCGAAACCTGCTCCGCAATTTGCCCTGTATAAACCTGGCCCAACTGCAGCCCCTGACTCTTGCGTAGCGCATCTGCCTGGAACTGCTCCCATACGGCCGGGTGTTTACGGCGCAGACTTGATGCGAAACCGGCCCCGCCCCAAGGCACGTTGAGGTCAGGAATCACATGCGCAATAATTTTAGGGCCTTCGCCGCGAGGAGCCAGCACGTCGCCCGTAATCTCTACAACTTGGGGCGTTTCGAGCTTTGCTTCGTCATCAACGACGAGGAGCCCAACCACGCGTGGTGCCAGGCCACCCGGATAGGGCGCGAGCCCCATGCACTCTACTCTCATCACTGGAGCGTGTGGTGCCCATCGCTCATGCCCGATTGCGGTGAAGCCGATGGCATTCGCCTCGGTCACTGCGCTACCTTCCGGAATAGCGTGCCCCGCCGTCACAGGCGGTTTCCAACCAGGTGCCGGAATTACGTAGTCAATCCGGTACTGGCCGTCTTCGTGACGCGATGCGCAGAAGGCGGCGCATGGAATGGTGGCAAGCTTGGTGAGCCGAATCAGACAGGCTTCGACGGACACATCAAACTTCTTACGAAGCTCGTTCACGGATTGCATCGAGAGTTCGAGCCCCGTCAGCTGCGAGAAGCTGCCGACAGGCATCAGCAGTTCGGCCGCCCCGATATTGCACAAAACCTCGAGCTGCCAGTTGTCCTTGTTGGGTAAAGGACCACCGTCGCGATGACGAATTTCGTCGGCGCAATCTGGGAACAGTGAATGAGCAATTTCGTGAGCAATCGAGAACCGAAGTCGGCCTCGTGGGCGCGTCGGGTTGTACTGCAGCACCAACTCACCATCGGGCGCAGGTACGGTGCGAGCGTCAGGTATATCGCCGCGAGCCTCCGCGCGCATGTTTCGCCATTTGGCGAGCGCCAATGGGTCGAACGGCGGGCCGGCCCAGCCTTCATCCATTGCCTGAAGTACGAGTTCCCGAGCCTTCCGCTCCATCATCTCAACGGGGTCGCATCCGGCAGCAAAAGTGGTAACCGAAGCGTTTGTCCAACGAAATCGATTTGTCATGAGGTGGGTACCGGAAGGTCGGTAGGCGCGAGACTGCAAAAACCTCCAAATTGTACCCAAGCGGGCAGCATCGAGGGGGAGAATGTCTCCGCTAGACGGGATGGGCATGGCGGCTGCGACAGAAGTCATCGCCCGCGACCGTGGGTCGCAGATATTCGCGACGGGGACGAGTCTGGCACCGGCTGACAAGCGCCGACGCGACACGCCGGATGCTTCCGACGGGCTTCTCGTAGTTAGGGCGCAAATACGGCACGGGGACCACCTCGTCCCCGCGTTTTTCCGCTTGCGGCTGATGAGAGCCTCAGGGAAGTCGAGATACTGCATCAAATTCTGGCCGAGCATGGCCGAATACTTCGACGCCATTGACGGCCGAAGAAGGCCATTAACGCATCACCCATAAACCGGTGCACGTGACCGTCCATCGCACGCACTGTTTCCGATGCGGCTCGCAGAATGGAGTGCTTGATGTGCTGAACCACGTCGAGCGGATATCGCAGCCCGAGGCGCGTCGATTCTTTCACGTCGATAAACATCGTCGTGACGCGGCGGTACTTGATTTCGTCAGTGCCTTAGAGACGGGCGAAGTCCCGGCGGCAGCCAATGCTGCCGTCGTTGACCTGTGGCTGCTTACCGAACCAGCGACGAATAGGAAGCTGAACGGCGTACTCCTCTTGCAGCGACGGCAGAGCCGAGTCCGCGCGTACCTCATACTTCTCGTTGATGCTGTCGAGCGCCCACGCAGATTTGGCAAGCAGCTGACTATCACTAACATGCTCGAAGATACCGTCGAAACTTTTCCGGAACTGTTCAATCTCGCGGTTCATCGTGGATGTGCTCGCTTATGTTGGTAGTTTCTGCAGCGCCGTGAGCAGAACGGCGAGAATTACGCCGAAAAGTGGTACTGCGCCCGGACGAAGCAAGTTGTGGATTTGGCCAGGAGCGCGTACTTTCCGCGAAGCGATACCGGCGAGAGTATGAGCTTGCCCTGCTAGGTCTCGAACGATATCTTCGTCGCCCATGGCACGCAGCGACGCCGCGTAACCATCGCGGCCACCCAAATGCTGGGCGACGTCGCCGAAGAAAATGGCTGACGGCACTTCGTGCCCAGCGCGACAGGATGGAATTTGTGGATGCAAGACCAAATAGGCGTATCGTGCGGACCAGAGCGTGACGACGACAGAGAGCAAAGAGACGAGAAGTAGCACCCACCACGCGACGTCGTGGATTCGCTTGTCCGAAACGTCGACGAGTCTGAAGCCCAACCCGTCGATGTAAGCCATGCAGTAGGACAGTATGATTGCAATCTTCGAGTTGCTCGAGTTGATGTACGAGTCAAACCGCTTGGTGATTTCAAAAAGCAACTTTTGCTGGTCGTCGCGCTCGCGTGGGCTCGCCATGTAGATTCCCTTTAAATTCGGGCGAGGCACCACGTTGGGAGCGCGGCGCCACCGCCTGTCACGGTTCCGCAAAAAGTGCGGAGCAGCTCGCTTTTAGGCCGCGCGACGCCCCGGGCTCGTCGTAAACATCAGTTCGAGTTCGTCAAACCAGTTGCGCGTGTGGATAAGGCGACGTTGGTGGGCTCCGGCAGAGAGAATTTCCGCTTTCGACATCTGCGACACGCGCTCCCAGTCCGTGTCCGAAAGCACGTAGGTCGCGTTGTTCACCTGGCGGCTTTCGAGCAGACAGAAGCCTTGGCGCGGAAACCCGAACACGGCGTAGCCGTCGAATCCAGCTGCGCCAACCGCGACGAAGTCCGGCGCGTGGCCGCCGATGGCGGCGAACCGTGCGGCGATGACGTTGCGATTACCAGCAGGTGCGCTCGACACGATGCGGTCCAGCGCCGGTTTTGCGCTGAGCCAGGGATTGCGACCAGGCGGCAGCAGTTCCCAGTTCACGCGGCGAACAGGCGCCGCCACCCAAGCGCCCAGAGCCAACGTCAGCACTTCGAAGCCCCCGAACTGCTCTACGAAGACATTCGCGGTATTGGTCGCGGTCGCGTCGAGTCCGCTGCCGACAGTGAACGGCCCGGCCACCACGAACGACATGCCGTCGGAGCGCGTCTGAACCTGAAGTTCGACCGCGTACGGAGACACCGAAGTGCGGGGGTAGCGCAGATACGGTACGTCTTTCACGTCCGTCTTCTCGACGGTGTCGCGGCCGTGGTGTTCCGTCCAGGTCCAACTGATTTGGCGGTACCGCGTTTCCTTCGGTTGGTCGCGATGAATGATGTCGAACCCGTTCGCGTTGCGGCGGCTGGCAGCACCGCCGCTTGCCGGCGGCAGCACGCGGGTGCCATTTGCTGGATGTGCGCCGAGGCCGACGCGCTTGAGGCGCTGGTCCGGAATCGTGTTGAGCGGCAGCCCCAGAAGATACCGCTCGCCTGCGCGGAGATGCGCCAAGTCCCTGTTGATATTACGAGTTTTGCGATTTACCATCGTTCGATTGTCCTCATACAGTGTGGACACGGCGCACCATGCGCTTGTGCCCTTACTGGACAGGACTCTCGAGAAGCTGTCCGTGGACGCCGACAGAAAAATATTTTTCGTCGCGTCCACTGAAAGCAGTTGAAGAGTCATATTTCAGGAGCGGGTACGGGAATGTCCGATACCGTGGAGAACGACAGCAGGCTGAGCAAGCGCGAAGTCGAGGAAGAGTTGCTGAAGCTCAGTGAAGCCGACTGGGCGCGAGCAGAGGTTTACGCCGGGTTTCTTTCGAGAAGCCTTGCCGGGTGCGACGGCAACGACCTGCTGCAGATGGCGATGGAGAAGTTTCTCAATATGCGTCGTAGGTGGCCTAGGGGCCTCGAACCGCTCAAGGCCTTGTTCGGCGCGATGAGGAGCATCTCGTCCAATGAGCTGAAAAAGCAGACGAAAGGTCCGATTGACACGTTCGCGGTCGTGTCGACTACCGACGAGCCTCCTCCCGAAGAGGGGCAACTGCAGGCGTACGCGAGTGCAACGACTCAGGAAACCCCAGAAGACGTGCTGGTCGGGCGGCAACTGGTCTGGCAGATTGAAGCGGATCTTGCCGACGACGATGAAGCTGGTTTGTTATTTATGGTGTGGATTGATAGAACGCGCGGCGCCGAGGCGGCCGCCGTGCTGGGTTGGAACAAGAAGCGCTTTGACGCGGCAAGGAAGCGTTTGCTGCGTCGCCTCGCACCTCACGATAAGCAGGGGTGAATAGATGATTACAAAGATGAAAGACGAGCCATTCAACAATCTTGCTGATGCGTTGGAGCGGGAACTCCTCGACATGTCCGACGAAGACATCCTTGAAGAAAGAGACGGGGATGCGGCCAAGGCAAATGGCTTGAGGCTGTTGAAAGCCGCGAAGGCTGCCGCTGGAAAGCAGCGCCTAGCTGCGGCCAAGGAAGCTATAGCGGCTGGCCGGAGTGGCGTCTCCACCGTTCAGCCGGAAGTGAAGCTAGAGGAAATTAAGGCCTATATACAGCGAGCGAAAAACGACGGCCGATATACTATGGCTGCGCGAGGACTTGAAGAAATGTCCGAGTCTGACTTGCGTCGAATCTACTCACAGCTCAAGAGGTTAGAGTCATCTCGAGGTTCAAATGGAGATGACGTTCAATGAGTCCCGGTGAGCGCGCTGAGAATCTCATCGCTGACTTTGGAATAACATCCCCTGAAGATCTGGACGTTGTTGCCTTTGCCTATGACGCAGGTCTCGAAGTTGAGTTCGATGAACTCGAAGGTTGTGATGCAACTCTCATGGGATTTGAGAACCGAGCAATCGCTACCATTCGCCCATCGAACGTTGGACGGGAACGCTTTTCCATTGGTCACGAACTCGGACACTGGGAGATGCATCGGGGCAAGTCGTTCCGCTGTCGCGTTGACGATCCGGGTGAAACCCTGGCTTCTAACAGCGAACAGGAGAAGCACGCGGATGAGTATGCGGCCCATCTCTTGATGCCGCGGCCGCTGCTGATGCCAATGGTCATGAGCGTGGAACGTCCTAGTTTCAAGCACATCAACGAATTCGCTGAAATTTTTCAAACAAGTCGCACGGCGACGTGCATTCGACTTGCACAAATCGATACGTTACCAATTATCGCTGCCTGTTATCGGGGCAACGACCTGCGGTGGCTGTCTCGAGCGCCGGATGTCCCCAAGAAGTGGATTGTGAAGCGCCGCCTGGACGAAGACAGCTTCGCTTACGACGTTATGCAGCACGGCAAGGAGATGCAAGGAAAACAGCCCGCTGAAGTATGGTTCGACGACAATGATGTCGCGGAAGAGTATGAAGTGATGGAGCACAGCGCTCGTGGTCGTGACGGCGAAGTCCTTGTGCTCATCTATCTGACCGACGTTGAAATGATGACGCCGCGGAGCAATCGCCGTCGTGAGGCGGATGATGAAATTAGTCATGGGCGCTATTCAAGACGCCGATAGCAATGTGGGGTGTGCGAGAGGACGTTAGCGAAACAGCGGTGGTCAAACGAGTGCCGGAACCGCTCCAAATATAGGACGCGGCGGTCAACACGGTGTCCTCACATGTTCCGCAAGACTGCGGCCCCCGAACATCATTGCAAACGCCTAGCCGCTGCACCCCTCGCCGAAGAGGAATTGCGGGCACTCGGTCCAAGAATTCACCCGGCGTGCGGCATCGAGGAAGGTTCCTTTATATCTAGGCTTGGATAGCGCGCTTAGCCGATTGCGGACGCGGCGGGGAGCGAATGATGAAGCGTGTCCGACGCGTGGTGGAATTGCTGGCAGAGGGGTGGCCACGGGACTACCGAGACGAGGCGGTCGAGTGGCCCGTGGTGCAGAGCCGAAACAGCTCCGCGGGAAATGCAGCGGGTGAGGCCCGACGTAGCTGAATCGCTCAATTTTGGGGCAGTCTGGCACTAAAACTGGAGGCAGGGCCGGCGGGTAAGTCGAATTGTAAAACCCGAATTCCCTGTCGACTCAGTTAAAAGCCGTTCTGCCTTGCTGGCAAATGCTCTGCGGGGTGGGAGCCCTCTTTCTTAGAACGCTTTCTGCCCCCACCTGCAAATGCCTTCTATCTGTGAGCCTCACAACAATTGTTGTAACCAGCACTGTTGCTATCCCACCGTCGCCGACTTCGCCAGATTCCGCGGAAAATCCACGTTGCGACCTGTGACTGGAGCGCGACGAAACGGAACGATCACGTCCAACGCTAAATGCGTCCCGCTGCCATGCTGCTGTGCGACATCGATCATCAAGCGCTTCAAGTTGTTGATCAACGCGACGATTGCTTATGAAGCTTCCGCGCGTAGTTCTTCGCCCCGATCGTCCGCCACCTGTCGTCGTTTCCGTGAATCTGCCTCCGACCAGAGTTCGGGCGGAATCAAATCGGCACCTTTGCGGTGATACTGGACGATGATTCCGTATCCACGCGGCCGGCACACAGCAATTCGATGAAGAGCTGGCGCCCGAAACCGGCGCAAGCCTATCCTGCCATACCTCGATTTTCATGTTGTTTTCGGCCCCAAGTGTGACTCCGGTGTGCGCGCTGTGCAGCCATGTACAGCAGAAATGCGCTCCCGTGTAACTACCGTTGATTTTGCATTCAAAGGTCGTGGTGCAACGAGGCGGGCGACTTGTGCACGGCCTGCGACTACTGTGCGCTCCAGGTGTGTTGCACGAAGAAAGCTCGTCGGCAAACAGTTGACGTCCAACGTGTGCGACAGTGCCACCTGTTGCAAAGCAGGTGGCATGCACCTTCGATCTTCCGTCGCATAGCAGTGAACATCCGTAAAAGCTGGGTGACCGCACGAGTAGACGGAATGGCGATGGCGGGGAAAGGAGGTGGCGCGTTGCGTTCGTCCTTCGGTGACGTCAAATGCGTTGCAGTTTTCTTTTTCGACGTGAATCGATCGGCACACGGCATTCGCAACCGTTGATGCTCGTGTCCATGAGCGACGCACGCGTGTAATTTCACGTGCATCAACGAGACACCGGACAAGGCAGAAAAAATATTTCTCGTTCCGTCAAATTCCTCTGTACTCCGATGTGTTCCGCCTTCGCAGGGAATCGCTAGCAGCGGGTGTTGACGGCGAGTTTGAGCGTGTTCAAGATGAGATCAAGGTTGTGCGTCGGAGCAGGTCATGCCGGTTGTCAGGAGTTTCGCGCGGGGGCAATGGGAGGCGCTTGGACGCAGACTGGATGCGCTGCCGGAAAAGGCGACGAGTGATCAGCCGCTCAAGGTAAGCGATGGCGTCAAATCCATCCAGAAACAGATCGGCGCGGCGCGAGAAAAGGGCTACACGCTCGGTGAATTGATCGAACAGGCTGTACAGGAAGGTATCGACGTGACGCCGAATTCCTTGAGATATGCGATGCGCCGTGCGGAAGGAAAGGGGCGAGTTCGACGGAACGGAAAGGATACGGTACGAGACCATGCGGCAAGACCTGTGCGAGGCAGGAAGCCGTCGCAAGCGGATGCGACACTCAATACGCCTTCGCGGGACAGAACGCAGCAGAAAGGGGATGGCAGTGTGGCCAGTCCTGGGCAACCGGTACAGGGCTTCCTCGGATTTCCGATCAGGCCGGATACCGAAAATCTGTAGAGGTGTGACATGGCAACGCAAAATCCCCCCATCTACATGGTCGGCGGCAGCAAGGGCGGGGTCGGAAAGAGCTTTGTGACGCTGGCGCTGGTTGATCACCTGCGACGGACCGATATCAACGTCGTGCTAGTAGAGACCGACACGTCCAATCCGGATGTCATGAAGGCTGTTCACTGCGAGATCGAATGTGGGTCGTGCGATCTCGATGACGTGAGTGGCTGGATCGACTTCATCAATTTCTGCGACCAGCATCGTGATGCGACCGTCGTCGTGAACACGGCAGCGAGGAGCCAGACTGGCGTCGCGCAATACGGTGGGACGCTCGCCAGTGCGCTCGATGAACTGGCACGGCGGCTCGTTGTGCTGTGGGTGATCAATCGGCAGCGTGACAGTCTGGAACTATTGCTCAGATTCGGCGTCACGTTCCCGAATGCTGTGACGCATGTCGTGCGTAACGGCTATTTCGGCTCGCCGGAGAAATTCACCCTGTACCGTGACTCGCAACTGAGGAAGGCCGTCGAGGAGCAGGGCCAGTCGCTGGATTTTCCGGATCTCGCGGATCGTGTCGCTGATGAACTGCGTAGCCAGCGCCTGTCGATACGCAGGGCGGCGGAGACGATGCATATTGGCGAACGGGCGGAACTACTGCGCTGGCGCGCATTGTGCGGAACGGTGTTTGCCAGGGTGACAGTCGATGCGTAAGAGTCGGGGCGGGCCGCCAGACACGCTCGCCCGCCTGTTTCTCGACGTCACGGGTGAATTACCTGACGATGCCAGTGTACTGCGAATGCGGCGGGTGTCGGGTGCGCTGAACCTGCGCGACAACGATGCACTGTGGTCTGTGCTGGTTATGCTCGAATACTACGGGCGGCTCTACGAGGTCATGCCGGAACGCATCCGGCAGGCGGGTGCGGGCAGCCTCGATGGCGTACGGACAGAGGCGCACGCAGCCACGGACGCGCTGATGGCGCAGCATCGTGATGCGCTTGCACGCTGCAAGGCGACGATTGAACTGGCCGAGCGGATGACCGATGAGCACGAGGCGCGTTACAGGGCCGCACTCGCGGAACTCGACAGGCAGGCATTGACTGTACTGGTTGAACGGGCGAGCGGCCGGCTTGCACGTATGGTGGGAAACCGGCTCGTGGGTGTGACGGCGATGGCGGCGCGCGAACAGCGGCACCGGCTTGATGCGGCGGTGGCGTCATTTGAGCGAGGCGTGATGCGGCGGGTAGTCAGGGCGTGCTACGAGCTGATGGTCTTCGCGCTGGTTGTGTTGCTGCTATCGGCGGGGGCCGGCTGGTGGGCCGGAAGTCATCTGATGCGGGTAGGTGGTGTGACGTCTACTCGAGCAAGTCAAAGTTGGTCGGTGGCGCCGGCCAGGAACGCGGCGGCATCGCGAAGCATGCGCGAAGGCGTGTCGTTCTGGTCGATCCCGGTCATTGGTACCCTGCAACCATCATCCTCTGCGGGGGCGAGTGACAAGTGGTAGTACTTGCCTCTGTTTTACTGCAGGTCTTTGACAGTTTCGACAGTTTGCGCTTGCGTGATTGGCTCCAGAGCGGGAAACAAGGTGCCGGGCCAGCACTGTGTGACGCGCCGGGATGTAACCCGGAGCGCGTCGTGGCGCAAAGGCTGGGAACGGGGCGGCGCGGGTGCGCCGCCACCGGATCGTTATGCCCTCAGTTGGCGCATGGCATCCGCGAGCATCCAAAGGGCGCGGTTGAGCTTCACGTTCTGGTCAATGCCCGTGATGGGTCGCGTGGACATCGCGCGGCCCGATCGCGAGAGGCCGTGCAGTCCTCCCTTCGTGAGGTTTTCCTGCACACGGTTAAACACGGTCCATAGGTCATCGCGGCGATCCTCGAAGCGACGCGGGGAAAGCAACTGACCTCCGGTAATGGGCGCGGGCGCTTCGGCATCGGTCGGGTCGTAACGCAACGCGAGTGCGGCTCGGGCGAATGCCTGTTGTTCGTCGCGGTTCAGATCGACGGCGCGCATGCCGTCCTTCTGCTCGCGGATTAGGTCGAAGCCCTCAAGCGCGTCGAATGCGCCATTGATCACATTCTGGATGACATTGCCTTTGTGTGGCACGCGGATATCGGCGATGTTCTCGCCCGCGACCATGCCGTTCTGGCAGACAAACCGGAATGTGCCCGCCAGCATCTGGTAACTGCTGGTGCCGTCGTGTGAGTTCAGCAGCACGATTTCGTCGGCTTCCTCGCCGGTGATCTGGTCGGCATGGCGAAGCCGCAGCATGTGTTTGGTGAATTCGCGCTTCCCTTGATCGCGTACGCGGGTCTGGCAAATCATGAACGGCTGAAACCCTTCGTTGCGCAGGCCCCGCAGGACGTCGATGGTGGGAATGTAGGTGTAGCGTTCGGAACGGCTTTCGTGCTTGCCATCGGCGAAGATGGAAGGGGCAACCCGGCGAATCTGGTCGTCCGAGAGGGGCGGAGTCAGCGCGAAGCATCGGGGAGCCGTAATGGAAAGAGGAAGCGAGTTGCATGGCAATCTCCACAGTCAAGGTTGAGGACCGGAACCGGGCGAGGGGATGTGCCTTGCCGTTGCGACCGGACACTTCCCGGTGGAACTCGGGGTTGGCGTTGCTGCCGCCAGGCTCCCGGGTTCCCGCCCGTGCGACTGGAGGAGCCGATAGCGGGCGTGCGTCAAGGAAAAAGGCGAGGGAGGGGTGCGGGCAACACGGTCCCTCGCCCCTTGATGCGCGCCCGCTATCGGCTACGGTCGCGGGTCAAGGGCGGGAAGCTTGGAGCCGGGTGCATGCCATGCCTCGGGTTGACCGGGCATGAAGGTGCGGTCCTAAGTGCATGGTCGTGTAGACCACCTCTCAATAGAAAGCGACGCGGTTGACTGTTGTGTCTGGAATCGCTGACCGACAATCGGCGCCATCAGGAAATTAACGATCGTGCGCGAATGGGGGCCAACATCCCCCGGTAGTCCTCGGACTGACGACAGTCATGGAGCCTTCCGCTTCCACGGCCGCGCGGCCGCCGGCCTCTCATAGCAAAGGGATCGGGAACTTGCCGACATCGCGACGCGGGGCAGGTTCGGCCATACCCGACATTCCACGGGGCATGCTTGGATGTCGGCAATATGGTGTACTGCCGACGGTGGCAGTGTCGAGCAACCGGAAGGCGGTTTCGCGCGCCTGCCACGCTTTGTCCTGAGATACCATATATCAGCTGGTCGACTATTGCCCCCTTGAGGGATGGCAGCGCGCCTGCTGAAATGGCTTAATTGCCTTGTTTTCGCCGACGAATAGAGCAAGGGTCACCGCGTGGCGTCAGCATGGTTATGCTTCGGCGTGAGGCTAATGCAGGCGTTGCTCCTCGCGACGCTAATGGTGCGTGACGTCGTCTTAACCCTGCAGTGTTGCGGTCTAGATTAGATTGGCGGGATGACGACTGCAAAACAAAAATTCACAATCAAGAGGGATTTCGTGATCTACCAATGTACTTCGTGCAGACGCAAATCATTCGAAACTAAGTGTCCATGGTGTACGAATGCTCCGATCCAGGCATCCGGTCAGGCAGCACCTGCGGCACTCCAGGTTCCGCTTGATCCTTCCTTTTACCCCGAATTCCAATATCAGACGAAGGGGTTTCTGAAAGATCTGCTCGGCAAAAAGAAAGAGCAGGCGCAGCTCAATGACCTCCTTCGTACAGTGCTCCGAAAATATTCCGAGCTGAAGAAGCCTTACTTTGCCAACTTCTTTCACACGGTTCGAAATATAGACGTCGAGCCCGGCGATGCGGAGACGCCAGGTGCGAGAAAAAATGGGACGTATTCTAACCGTGAGCTTTTTCGCGAAGTTTTGATCCGCAAGGGCTTTACAGAGCTTGAAGAGCTCCCGCATCTGTTGGACAAACTATTGCTGACAACCGGGTTCAATTCGGCATACCTTGGTTTCTCCACTGAGATATCAAGGCATACAAAAGGCTCACTGCGCGAGATCCTCCGATCGTGGATAGCGGAAGCAGGGGTAAGCTACCGCGATGACCTCAGCTTGTTGTTCTATTTCCTCTGGGATAACAACATCCGACACGCGGAAATACAGTACACGGACCAAGCGTCCTCAGCGTTCGGCACGCCGCTTCTACCTTGGCAAACCGTGGAAACATGGCTTGAAATCTGCGAACAGATCAACTTCGACATTCTCGTCGAGAGGCTGGCAACGAAGCTCGAGTTCTTCGATCCCAATCAGTTCGTCACTATGTACCACGTAGACGCCATGAATGGATACGAATTCGAGAAATTTCTCGGCCAGATCTTCCAGACGGCCGGCTACGATGTCGAGGGAACCAAACTAAGCGGTGATCAGGGCGCAGACCTGTTCGTAAGCAAATTTGGTAAAAAGATGGTGATTCAGGCGAAAAATTATTCGGGAAACGTCGGCAACTCGGCGGTTCAGGAAGCCATCTCTGCGAAGAGCTTCTATGGTTGCGATGACGCCATGGTCGTTACAAACTCATACTTCACACGATCAGCAACCGAACTTGCGAACGCTGCATCAGTCCGCCTGATAGGGCGTCGTGAGTTGCAGGTGTACCTTGACGATCATAATCAAAGGATCATCGAGCAGTTCCGTCTGGCTGGTGATGGTATCGAGGACCCTGAATCTCCAGCCATGACAGGCGTGTGACTGCGCTACGAGGGCTACGAAAACCCTCCGAGATATGAACGTTGTCCTTGCGGAAATGTTATGCCCGCTGAGGCGAGTGTCTCGATAACGTCATGCAACTGCCTGAGGGCAGTCAAGTAGCCGTACGTCTGCAAAGCTGACGAAGCAACGCAGCCTCGCATAAGCATTGACCACCTTCGGAACACGATCGACTGATCGATCTTCGGCTGCTGACACTCAGAGGTTTCCGCTAGATTCAGTGATTCTTGACGACGCCTAGCCTATAGCCATTAGTATATTTTACCGAGAGTCACAGCGTCCGTCACTTGATCTGCCCAACCACAGCGATAACCCCGATGACCTACTTTGTCGATATCTTTTCGGTAGATACATTCGAGAGCTTCTCAAATACCTCAAAAAATACTGCGGGCTTTCACCCCAACCGCAAGGCCTGGGTCACCAAAATCAAGCCCGGCGATAAAATTCTTTGCTACCTCAAGGGGCTGTCCTGTTGGGTAGGCATACTGCAGGTCACGGGGCCGATGGCGGAGGCGCCGCCGGGTAGCGAAATGATCAGCGAATATTCGCTGCAATTTCCCGTGACGCCACTCGTTTGGCTGGAGAAGGGCGCACTTCTTCCGATTAAGCGTTCCGACGTGTGGGCAGCCCTATCCTTCACCAAGAATGTAACGCCCGGGGCCGGCGGGTGGAATGCGATCCTGCGTAGCAGTGGCGTTCGATTGCAGGAACCCGACGGTCAGAGAGTGGAGGAGCTACTTTGTCATCAGGCGCACCATCTGACTCCCGACGATATCGCTGACGAGACTTGGGAAAAACACCGCAGCCTGAAGATGACGAATGCCTCGGGAAAGGTAGTGGCTGTGCAGATTCCCCTTGATGAGCAGGAAGCCGGCCCTCCTCAGCCTGATGCGCTTCATTCGACACCATGCGAAATAACAGGGTCTGCAAATCCCGCGTCGCAGGTCCGCACTTCTCATAAGATGCAGGCGTTGCTCGCCGACATCGGGATCGCGATGGGGTTTGAGGTCTGGATTCCCAAGGCTGACAAGGAGGCTGTCCTTTCAGAAATGAATAACGACGAGCTGTTGACAGCCCTCCCGCACACGCAGTTTTCCGAAGCGGCCCGCAAGGCGGTCGAACAGATTGATGTACTCTGGCTACAAAAGAAGACCATAGCGCGTGCCTTTGAAGTCGAGCACACGACCTCGGTCTACTCAGGAATTTTGCGCATGGCGGACCTGCTGGCGCTGCAGCCCAACTTCCACACGAGGCTACACATCGTCGCGCCGGAAGAACGGCGCAAAAAGGTGTTTCAAGAACTTATGCGGCCCGCGTTTTCGATTTTCCCGCAGGGACCATTGTCAGAGCTTTGCAGTTATTTGCCGTATGAGAAGGTGCAGGACTTGGCCGCTAACCCCACTTTGGACTATCTCAAGCAGGAAGTACTGGACAAGTACGAGGAATTTGCGGAGGAAGCGGAGTGAATCGCCAAGGTGTCTAGACACCGACTGAGATATCCTCTGCCGAGGCGCATAGCCGGACAGGAGGGACTGGGATCGGCGACTATCGGCCGCCGCGTAGCTGCGCAAAAGCTGCTGGATGCTATTGACGTGAGAGAATTCGAGTCCGCACCATCCTCTAAGCCCAACATGCCCTCTCAGTGCCCGTTTTGCGAACTGCCGGTCGAAAGGATCGTTGACCAGAACGATGCAGGGTTTGCGGTACGCGACGCGTACCCTGTGTCGCCCGGGCACACGCTGATAATTTCCAGCCGGCACGTGAGTTCCCTATTTGAATTGTCGGCGGCAGAACGCGAACAGCTTTTCTCTCTAATTGACCGCGCAAGAGGTGTTCTGGACAATCAATATCGGCCTGACGCCTACAACATCGGAATCAATGACGGTGCCGCCGCTGGCCAGACAGTGCCGCACCTGCACATCCATCTGATACCTCGCTTCAGGGGGGACCAGCCAGATCCGCGAGGCGGCGTGCGATGGATCATCCCGGAAAAAGCCGACTACTGGAGCAAGCGCGGTTGAATTCGACCGTACCACCGCCGACAGCCGAGGCACAGCTGGCCTTCCTTGCCAAGATTCAGCGGCTCTTTGCCGAAGGCGACTTCACGGCTACATACAAATTCGCGCTGCTCATCTCGCTCGCTGACCTTGCTGTCGAGGTCGGAACGGACGACGGCGCGGAATTGACCCTGACCAATCGGGAGATTGCAGATCGTTTCGTTCAGCTTTACTGGCGGCACTCCACTCCCTATGGAACTGGTCGCGCGGATACGCAGCCTGGTGTGCTCGTCCAGAATCTTGGGGATCAGGCAGCGGTGTTAACTGCTATCTGCGAATACCGGGCGTCGACGCCTGGAATTACCGTCCAGCAGGCTCGTACCGAGCCAAGCTATGCAGCATTGCTGAGCAAGGTGGCGACGGTTGTCTCCGCACAGCCGTTGAACTATCTGCAAAACTTCGGCGGAGTCACCGACACGTTCCTCTACGAACGGTCAGGTCGCGGTGCGATTGCGCTGAAACCCGGCGTTGCCTACTGCCTTCGGCGCTTTTATACGCTGGTACAACAGCTTTCTCGCACGCATTGGGTAGACCACATCAAGACAAACCGGCGGAACCATACGATTATCGGCGATGCTGGCGATCTGGAAGACTTTCTGTTTTCAGCCTCGCGACAGTCTCTGGCCATTGTCGGTGCGGAACTGCGCAAGCTCGACGGTCACCGGTGCTTCTATTGTGGGGGCAACCTTACCGGCGCCGACGTCGATCATTTTGTCCCGTTCTCGCTCTATCCGAGGGACCAGGCACACAATTTTGTGCTTGCGCACCCTGCATGCAATCGAAGCAAGTCGGACACACTCGGGGCGAAGCCGCACCTTGAAAAGTGGCTGGAAAGACTGGTGACCAAATCTGATGAGCTTAGTGAAATCGGCGCTTTGGCTGGTATGGCCAGTGACGGGGTCACCGCAAACCGGGTCGCGATCTGGGGCTATGCGACCGCACATACCGCGGGCGGTCGAGCTTGGTTATCCGCCACGAGCTACGAGCCCGTAACCCAGAGCTATCTTGCCCTTTTTTACACCTAGAGATTGGCGATTGTGTGGGGAACCATTGGCTGCGCGCCCTTTACCCTAGACAGTGAGGAAGAGAAACGGCTGGCGAGAACGGCCAATATCGGCGTCTCACCCTCACATCGTGACCGGCCGAACTTGTTCGCATTCGAGTCGCAATGGTTCATCGTCGGATCAAAATCTGTTCGGAGTCGACCAAAATTGCCGCTATGGAAAGCTTGCGGCTGAAATGCGACGGCTGTCAGCTCGACTACGAGCGGTACTGCCGCTTACACGCGAGAGCGTTTCGCGATTGACGTTGCAGGATCGATCCGCTCGAAGCGCGTCATCGAAGTCCTGTCACAACTTGCCAGCGTTCACGGTACTCCACGTTACCTGCGTTCGGACAACGGCCCGGGATTCGCGCCACATTTCATTCTGAAGTGGGTCGCCGAAAACAGCATGGAAATGGCGCTCAGGATCCGGGCAAGCCGTGGCAGATCAGCGCGGACGAGAGTGCCTGAGTCTTGAGCGGTTTCGGACCCGTGCCGAGGCAAAAATCGCGACCGAACAGAGGCGGCGCCACTACAATGCGATCCGACCGCATCCAAGTCTCGGGTACCTAACGCCCGACGAGTTCAAGCAGCAGTATTGTTCTACTGAAGCAACCGAGGTCGTTCTCAAAAATTGAAATAGCTCGAAGAAATCAGGCTGGCCGGCTCCTCCGACAAATTAATTAAAGCTTGTCCGACGCGGAGCGAGCGAGTCGACGCCCAGCATGAAGGGCTCAACGCGAGCTGTCGAACTGTATGCTCAGATGAGGCTGCCCTAGCCGGACAAAGGCCGCCAAAGCCGGAGGCCTGCTTTCGCATGCCAGAGCGCTATGCTACATTGGCACGCGAAACACAAGTCAAAAATCTTTAACTATCTTCATTCTGGCATTCGTGAATGCACGATCTTTATACTGGCAGCGACGCGCATCGATTGCTGGTGCGTCGGATCAGCGCCTCCCTAAGCGCATGGGAGGGTTTTGAGACAATCGCGGACGCGATGCGTCTGCTGACAGAAGTGGATGTCTACTTGGTGGGCGGGTCACTACGCAATGCCATTGCGGAAATTGACGCCCCGATGACGGACTTCGATTTTATGGTGCAGGGCCCTCAGACTTCTGAGTTCCTGGAAATTCTGCGCAGTGCAGGTGCACTCACTACGGGGCCATTTGGCTCACCGAGGTGGCGACGTCACAGCGATGATCAAGTCTATGCGGACGTTATCCCCGTGACGACGTTCAATAATGGTCTTTGGCGCTGTCAAGATATTATCGACGCGCTGAATCAATTCGATTTTACCGCCAACGCGATTGCGTTGGATATCGCAACGCACGAGTTACACGACCCGCAGAACGGCGTGCGAGATGCCAGAGCGAGAATTATACGAGCAGTACGATTCGATTTCCCGAACGAACCCATATCTAATTTCACTGAAATAACGAGAAACAGTGTGCTGTGGTTTAGGTTAGTCCACTACGCGAACAAGCTGAACTTCTCGATAGATTCGGTTACGCGGCGCTGGATAAAGGCTAATGAAGCGTATCGTAGTGACGAAGCAATTTTTTCGTCTCTATTTTTCCCACCCCTTATTAATTATTAACTCCTCGAGGAGCCGCGTGGTAGAAGAGCTAGAAATCAAGAGTTGGGTATCTTCGCTCATTGCGGAAACAATCGGGACGGCACCGACACGCATACGCAAGCTGAGCGTTGGTGTCATGACGGAAAAATACATTGCGGAAATGAGCGACGGCTTCAATTACATGGTGAGGTCGTATCCAATCTCACGGTCCCATATCGTCAAGTTCGAACCAGACGTGATCGAACGGTGTCGTGCTAACGGGCTCCGCGTTCCCGAGGTCATCGCCGATTCTCGTCTCGACGTTCATTCACCGCACCAGTACATCATCTACAAGATGATTCCTGGGACCTCCCTTTCCCAAAAGATCGGCAAGTTGAGGAAACGCCCGCTGTCGGCGATCGCCGGGTCCGTGTTTGATCAACTGTCAGCGATGGCGGCGCTCCCCGTCAAAGGGTTTGGTGAGCTTACCTCTGCGGACACGGCAAGCAGCAAAACCTGGACGATATTCATCGAGTCTACGTTCCGCGAAGGACTCGAGGCGATTCAGCGAGACTCGATCCTCCCCATCGCGGACATCGAGAAGTTAGAGTTCGTCGAGCAGCACTTGTCGAGTATCCCAGCTTGCAACAAGTCTGGACTCGCATGGGGGGACGTGTCGCCCGAAAACATAATCGTCGACGAGCGCGGTGCGTTTGCAGGTCTTGTTGACTTCGAAGGGACATTGGGAAGCGAGTTTGCTCTTAACATCGGATACCTGTGGGCACGCTACGCCGGAACCAAATTCTGTTCACACCTCCTTCCGAACTGGCAACCCAGTCCAGAAGAGAACATGCGCGCGGCACTGTACGCGGTTGTACGTGCGCTCCGAATACTGCGCAACGGCCGAGCTCCACTGCCGCTTGGACGCCGACGGGATCCCATTGATGAGGTCTTGCCTGGTTGGCGAAGTGCCCTCGACTATGTGTGCACCGATCTCTAACAAAGGCAAAGTGCTCTTACGCAAAAAGCGACGAATTGAGTGACTGCAAATTGAACAAGCCCACAAATAAATCCTGCAAGCCAGCCACATCCAGCGCTTCCACCGTTGGAATGGCGATAATACTTTTTATTTACACTGTCTTAATCTTCTCGTTCTCGAGAGATTACGTCAGTCGATTTGTTTCGGGAATCTCGGCACCTCATGAGGTCCAATGGTCCCAAGGTAACGCGCACCTCAAACCCGGTCCACCCGGGTTTCTTTATGATCGAAAAAACGAAAAAATCAGTTATCTAGGCATCGTTGACGACAAAACAAAGAGCGTCCTCGACGAACTTTTAGCCGCGCCCGACGATTCCAGCGACGCGGGCGCGAAGGCGAATTCCACCGAAGTACGGCAGAGCTACTATGAAGCGATCGAGAGGTTAGCGCAGATCTCAAACAGCCGACGCGCGTGCGACATCATCAATTTGTTGCTGCTTGGCGGCATGTTTGGCGCGCTCGGTGCCCAACTCAGATCGCTGACCGCCTTCGTTAATCATGTTTCCAAGGGCTCGCTCGACCTCACCACATGGTGGCCCTACTACGTCATGCGTCCTATGACGGGCTTCCTTCTCGGTATTTCCGTAATTGCGGTGGTGCAAGCGGGGCTGTTTGCGATCTCGGGGACGATTCACGATCCCACACTTGGATGGATCTCGCTTGCGACACTCGCGGGATTCGGAGACCGCGAATTCACCGAAAAGCTCAGACACCTCGTGAAGACGTTGTTCGGAGAAAGCAACGAGAAACCCGCTGCGGCACCGCCAAGTGGAGACAAAGCGCCGGTGGTGTCGCCCTCACTTCCTCGCACTGACGCTTCGTGACGCACGATAATGAAGCTGAGAGGACGGCCCAACATGGATCGTCGGGCGACTGATCCGCTCGGCTTCTTAAGGCCACCCGATTCCAGAAATACTGGCTGTCGGTAAGCAACGGGGACCGCCTAGAGTGCGTTCTCAGCTCAAGAGCCGTCGCTTGTAGGTTCCAGTCGAGCGACCGAGATGGGGCCGCTATCAGCCTTTCGTGCCCCGCTCGGCGATCACGATCGCCGATCCGATCCATCACATTCGCCATAATGTATGCGGGAGCGACAAGATTCTATGTCAAACGCAACCGCTGCGAAGCCAAAACAGACTACTCGCATCCACGCGGCGGCCGCTCGTCAGCCACTCGCTGACGCTCTGCAAGAATGGTTACTTTTGAGCGATCCGCTGCGCCACGTGTCTGGTTTCAGTCATGTCGTAGTGGAATTTCTCATTGTCGAACAACATAAGCGGCATTCCCGCTACAACCAAGCTCATTTCAAACGCCTCTTGGCCTGATCGGACCCACCTCTGCCCCGGCCTTCAGCCGATCCAGATAATCGGCCCACGCCTGCATCATCGCGATCCGGTCATCGATGAACCGCGTACGATTGTATGCACTACCGAGCGAGTCGGGCACCCGGTGTGCCAACTGGTGCTCGATGACTTCGGCCGGAAACCGGAGCCGCTCATGAAGGATGGTCCGGGCCATCGCCCGGAACCCGTGGCCCGTGATCTCAGTTTTCGTATCGAAGCCCAGCCGCTGCAGGGCGGCATTGATCGCCGCGCCGCTCATGGGTTTTCTGCGATCCCGGCCTGTAAAGACGCAACGCCATTTTCCGGTCAGCGCCTGCAACTCCTTCAGAATCTCCACCGCCTGTGTGGCCAGCGGTACCAGATGCTCCGTGTTTGTCTTCGAGACGGTATAGCGCCATTCGCGCCGCTCCAGATCAATCTGCACCCACTCAGCCTGTCTTAACTCGCCGGGTCGCACGAACAGCAACGGCGCAAGTTGGAGCGCAGCGTGCACGACCAGCGTTCCGGAAAAACCATCAAAGGCGCGCAGCATTTCTCCGACCTTCTCGGGATCCGTAATCGAGGCGAAGTGGGTATGGCGGTTGGGCCGCAGCGCGCCACGCAGGTCGGCGCTCACGTCACGCATCGCGCGCCCCGTCACCACGGCGTAGCGAAAGATCTGGCCGCAGTTCTGCTGGAGCCGATGGGCGGTGTCGTGAGCCCCGCGCTTCTCGGCACGGCGCAGCACTTCGAGGACTTCAGGCGGAGTGATGTCGGCAATGGGACGCGAGCCTAGCCACGGGAACAGGTCCTTCTTCAGCCGGCCCATGATCTTCTCGGAGTGGCTCGGCGCCCACCCGGGCGCCTGCTGCTCGAACCACTCGAGTGCGACGGCCTCGAAGGTCGTGGCCGCGTTCAACCGGGCCAGGCGTTTCTTGTCCTTCTTCGCCTGACCGGGATCAATGCCATCGGCGAGCATCGCACGCGCCTCGTCGCGCTTCCTGCGGGCGTGGGCAAGCGTGACATCGGGATACACGCCGAGCGCCAGCTTCCGCTCCCGGTCGTTGAATCGGTATTTGAGGCGCCAGTATTTGCCGCCGGACGGCGAAATCTCGAGATACATTCCGCGGCCGTCGGAGACCCGGTAGATCTTCTCGCGAGCCGCAGCGCGGCGAACTTCCAGATCGGTAAGAGGCACGGGACACCTCCAACAGCGTGGGGGCCTAAATTTCCGGCGGGCTCAAAAATGAGCCTGATGCCCCTAAAGCTGCTCTGAAAGGCCCCCGGCTGTCAACGGAAACCACAATCCCGGAATGGAAACAAAAACCCCGCGAGCCTTACGGGACGCGGGGTTTGCGGAATTCTACGGAACTGCACGGAACACGTGATGGTGGAGAGGAGGAGGATCGAACTCCCGACCTTCGCATTGCGAACGCGACGCTCTCCCAGCTGAGCTACCCCCCCAACACGAAAATAATTCTAGCACAGCCATTTTCCGTTTTGCCAGGCGTCCATCCCCGGGAAAACCTCATCTGGACGGCGCGCCCGCAAGCACCCAGTCGACTACCGCGCGAATGTCCGCATCGCTCATCGATTGATGGGCCGGCATCGGAATCATGCCCCATACGCCGGAGCCGCCGTCTTTCACCTTGCGCGCGAGTCTGGCCGGCGCCTGCGCGTCCCCCTTGTACTTCGCGGCGATCTGTTGGAAGGACGGACCGACCAGTTTGCGATCCACCGCGTGACAGCCCATACACGCGTTCGCGGTAGCGACCTGCTGGCCGCGCGGCGGCTCGGCCGCGCGAGCAACCGACGTCAGCGTGCCGGCCAGCGTGCCAACCACCCACGCGAACACAACACCCCAGCGCGTCATCCCGCGCATCAAGGCACCGCCTTGGGATTGCCAGGCCGCACCGACGTCGACGAGTTCACCGGCGCGGGCGCCTGTTGATCGAGCGGCCGCGCGCTCACCGACGAATCGGGGATCGCACCCACCGTGGGCTCACTAACCGCGGGCTGCGAGGCGGCCACAGGCGCCGTCGCGGCAGCGGCAGCAGCAGCCTCCGCTTCCTGCGGCTGAATGTACTGGAATACCTTGACGACCTGCACGACGCCCGGCACGCGGCTCGTGACGTCGGCGCCGCGATTGCCTTCGTCCATCGTGACGAGGCCCATCAGATAGACGTTGCCGCGCTCGGCAACGACCTTGAAGTTGTTCGCCGAAATGTTCTTCTCGGCGATCAGCGCGGCCTTCACGCGCGTTTCGAGGTAGGTGTCGTTGGTGCGCGACGAGAACGAGCTCGCCGGCATGATCGCCAGTTCATTGACGATCGTATTCACGTTGTTCATGTTTCGCACGATGCTCTCGGCGCGCTGCTTGGACGCATCGCCCGCGACCTCGCCGGTCAGCAGCACGCGGCGGTTGAACACTGTGACGTTGACGTGCGCGGAGTCCGGCAGATTCTGGCTGATCTGCGACAGCGCCTTCACCTGAATTTCGCGGTCTTCGGTCTGCGCGCCGAGCGTGCGGCGGTCGGTCGCCATCAGCGCGCCGCCGCCCGCAGCGGCCCCGACGGCGAGAAAGCAGCCTTGCAGCGTGGCCGACAGCCCCGCCGCGAACCCGACCACGAGCACGCTTCTCACCAGTGTCTTCTTGACGCGGAATACGCTCATCAACTAGCTCTCCTTCGGAATCAGTCTCAGTCTTCGCCGAGCAACATGGCATCGATGCCGTCGCACAGGCAATGGATAGTCAGCAGGTGCACTTCCTGGATGCGCGCGGTGCGATCGGATGGCACGCACACATGAATGTCGGTGTCGCTCAGCACTTCGTGCGCGCGTCCGCCGCTCTTGCCGGTCAGCGCGACGACGATCATTTCGCGCTCGTGCGCCGCGTCGATCGCGGCGAGCACGTTCGCGGAATTGCCGGATGTCGTGATCGCAAGCAGTACGTCGCCGGGCTGGCCGAGCGCCCAGACCTGTTTTGCGTAAATCTGTTCGAACGAATAGTCGTTGGCGATCGCGGTGATCACAGAGGTGTCGGTGCTCAGCGCAATGGCCGGCAGACCTGGCCGCTCGCGCTCGAAGCGGCCGATCAGCTCGGCCGCGAAATGCTGCGCGTCGGCGGCCGAACCGCCGTTGCCGCAGGCGAGGATGCGATTGCCGTTGGCGAGCGCGGCGAACATCGTGTCGATCGCGGCGGCGATCGGCATCGACAGGGTTTCGAGGGCTTCGAGTTTGACTGCCGCGCTGTCGCGGAAGTGTTGTTGGATGCGTTCGACTGACATCGAGTCTCTATCTTCTACCGCGAATGGACCGCACTACGCGGCCGTGTTGTGAAGTCATATAGCCAAGCTGTGACCGCGGATGACCCCCGCGCGGCACGCGAGCGCAAGTTTATCGCACTCGCGCGCGTTGTCCGCGCGGTCCATCAGAGTTCGTCGGCGCGAAACGCATCGCGCAGCCACACGAGCCTGCCGCTGTCGAATGCGACTACGTCGAAACGGCACGCGGGCTCGTCGCGCGGATGGCGGTTCGTCGCTGCGCGCGTCGCGAGATAGTGCCGCGCCGCTCGAACGATGCGCTGTCTTTTCTGCCAACCGATGCTTGCGGCCGCACCGCCGTAACGCCGCTGCGCACGCGCACGAACTTCAACGAATACCAGCGCGCCGTCGCGATCGCTCATCACGAGATCGATCTCTCCGCCCCGACAGCACACGTTGCGCGCAACGAAGCGCAGACGCTGACGCTGCAAAAATTCTCGCGCACGTGCTTCGAAAGCCGCGCCGACGGATTTGGACTGATGGGGCGCGGAAAAGTTGTGGGCGGTTTTCGGATTGGCGTCGATGGGGGTTTCTTGCGTAGCCTTCGGCGCGACCTGCTTGCGCAACCCCACATGGCACAATGTCGGCCTCGTTCCGTCTGTTTGTGTCTTTCGTGTCATGACTCCTCTCTCCGAACTCGCGCAAGGGCAGCAGTACCCCGCCGCCGCGCTGTATGTGGTGGCCACGCCGATCGGCAACATCGCCGACATCACGCTGCGCGCGCTGCACGTGCTCGGACTCGCGGACCGCATCGCCGCGGAGGACACCCGCAACACCGGTCAGCTGCTCGCGCGCTACGGCATCTCCAAGCCGCTCGTCGCCGTGCATCAGCACAACGAGCGCGTCGCGGCACAGCGCGTAATCGAGTACCTGCGGGCCGGTGAGCGCGTGGCGTACGTGTCCGACGCGGGTACGCCGGGCATCTCTGACCCGGGCGCCAAGCTCGTCGATGCCGTGCGCGAGGCCGGCTTCGCGGTGATCCCGCTGCCCGGTGCGAGCGCGCTCGCAACGGCGCTGAGCGTGACCGGCGACTGGGTCGCGACGTTCTCGTTCCTCGGCTTCCTGCCGCCGAAGCCGAAGGCGCGCGCCGCCGCTTTACAGGCGCTCGCGCAACATCCTCACGCGATGGTGTTCTACGAAGCGCCGCACCGGATCGTCGAGACCGTGCAGGCGCTCGGCGATGCGTTTGGCGGCACGCGCCGTCTGCTGATCGCACGGGAACTGACGAAGTTACACGAAGCGCTGCACCGAGGCACCCTGGCCGAAGCGCCAACGTGGCTCGCGGCCGATACGAACCGGCAGCGTGGCGAATTCGTGCTGGTGGTCGAAGGCGCGTCGCCAGAAGTGACCGGCGAGCACGATCACGACGCGCTGCTCGGCATCCTGCTGGAAGAATTGACGGTAAGCAGCGCGGCGAAGATCGCGGCGTCGCTCACGGGCGCATCGCGCAACGCGTTGTACGCGCGCGCGCTGGCGCTGAAGGAAGACAAGCCCGAAACGTGAGAGTCGAGCGGGGCCGGTAAAAGGCTCAAGGAAAAGACAAGGGCCGCATGTCGCGGCCCTTGGATTTTCTGCAGACGGTTGGTTCAGCCGATGCGGCATCACCGCACCGTACCGTCGTCACATCACTTGTTCGAATCCGAGTTCGACGCGAGCGTCTCGTTCAGCTCGGCGCGCGCTTCCTGCTGCGTCAGCCCTTCGATCTTGACCCGCGCGGTGCCGCTGCGGCGCATGTCGAGCATGGCGGCGGCCGCCATCGACAGGTCGATCACGCGGCCGCGCGCATATGGGCCGCGGTCGTTGATCCGTACGATCACCGAGCGCGCATTGGCCGGGTTGGTCACGCGCACGTACGAGCCAAGTGGCAGCGTGCGATGCGCGGCCGTCAGGGCGTGCATGTCGTAACGCTCACCGTTGGCGGTGCGGCGGCCGTGGAAGAAGCGTCCGTACCACGACGCGCGTCCGATCTGATGGAAGTCCGGAACGTCGACGCCATCGTCGGTGAGCGGCTTGGCGTCAGCCAGCGGCGACGCGGGCGCGTTCGACGCACTCGGGCTCGAGGCCGGCGCGCTACCGAACGATTGCGGTCCGAAAGAGCTCAGGTGCGTGTTCTTCGTACTTTGCGGCGTGTCGTTCGCGGACGTATCGCGCGCGCCCGGAGGCGTGGCACAGCCGGCCAGTACAAAAAAGGCAAAAAGAGTCCCCAGACCACGGGATAGCCGAGTTTTCATAAGACGTGCAATCACATTGTCGAGCCGCGTCACCCGCAAAACTGCTGGGTATGTTGCTTGCGGCTCCGGCGGCAGGGACGACAACGCGCCGCGCGAAAAAGCGCAGTACGTCAAGGCCCGGATGCGGCTCACTCAGCCGCTACCGCACGGTTAATTTTCACGTCTGGCGCAACCTGTCCCCGGCAGCCTGACCAGACCCCACATGCCGCCAATTGAACGTGGCAATGACACGTTCTTGCGCGCGCAACTCAGCGCGCAGGAACGGCGGCGTAGGCCCCACCCAGCGTCACGGAGGTTAAATTCCGTAACAGGCGCGCGGCGCCTGGCTGGGCAAGACGTGTGCATCGAACGCATCGATACTTGATGGCCGTCGGCATTCCGACAGCCCTTACTTGAACGGCGAGCGGCGTTCCCTTTCTGTGGGGACGCATCGCCTTGTGGCAGCACAATTCCTCGTGCATGAACTGCATTATACCCAAAACTTTTTTCCAGGATGGCGAGCTGCCCGAAAACCTGACCAATCTTCACATTTATCGCAAAAATGGGCATACGAAAAGGCCGGGGCGGCTGCGCGCAGGCACCGCCGCATGGGCAGGCGAGGCTGGCGCAAGGCCCGGTACAATCAACGTTTTTCCAGCGCGTCGTCCAGCCATGAAAGTGACCCTGATCCCCGTCACGCCGTTCCAGCAGAACTGCTCGCTGCTCGTTTGCGAGGCCACCGGGCGTGCGGCCGTCGTCGATCCGGGCGGCGACCTTGACATGATCCAGCGCGAGATCGCGCGGCGGAACGTGACCGTCGAGAAGGTCCTGCTGACGCACGGCCACATCGATCACTGCGCCGGCGCAAAGACACTCGCGACCCACTACGGCGTACCGATCGAAGGTCCGCATCCCGACGAACGCTTCTGGCTCGACCAGCTGCCGGACCAGAGCACGCGCTTCGGCTTCCCGGCCGCGGACGCCTTCGAGCCGGACCGCTGGCTACAAGACGGCGACACCGTGCAATTCGGCGACGAAACCTTCGAGGTCTACCACTGCCCCGGCCACACGCCGGGCCACGTGGTTTTCTTCAGCCGCGCGCACCGGCTTGCTCTAGTTGGCGACGTGCTGTTCGCCGGCTCGATCGGCCGCACGGATTTCCCGCGCGGCAACCATGCGGATCTGATCCGCTCGATCCGCGACAAACTCTGGCCGCTCGGCGACGACGTGACGTTCGTGCCGGGTCACGGCCCGACCTCGACGTTCGGCGCCGAGCGCCGCACAAATCCCTACGTCGCCGACGGAGTGGGCGCATGAGCAGCGAAATCTATGTCAGTACCGACGTCGAAGCGGACGGCCCGATCCCCGGCCCGCATTCGATGCTGAGCTTTGCATCCGCCGCATACACCGAAGACAAGCAGTTGATCGCGACTTTCTCGGCGAATCTCGAACTGCTCGAAGGCGCGGCGCCGCACCCGGTGCAGGAAGCCTGGTGGAAGACCCAGCCCGAAGCGTGGGTGGCCTGCCGTCAGGACTTGCAGAAGCCCGAAGCCGCGCTGGCCGCGTATGTCGAATGGGTCGAGGCGCTGCCGGGCAAGCCGGTGTTCGTCGCGATGCCGGCCGGCTTCGACTTCACCTATATGTTCTGGTACATGATGCGCTTCGTCGGACGCTGCCCGTTCTCGTGGTCGGCGCTCGACATCAAGACGCTCGCGTTCGCGATGACCGGCCTGCCCTACCGCAAGAACATCAAGCCGCGCTTTCCGAAGCACTGGTTCGACGACCATCCGCATACGCACGTCGCGCTCGACGACGCGATCGAGCAGGGCGCCCTCTTTTGCAACATGCTGAAGGACTTGCGCGCGCGTCAGCCCGAGCTGCCGGCCGACGGCAAGGATGATGGGGACGGCTCAGGGCAAAACGCCGCTCCGGACCCGGTAAATTAGGCAATCTCGCTCGCGGGAGCCGTTTTACATTGCGTTTCGTTTTCGCGCCCTCTACCATGCGTTGATAGGCGACGCTAACGGAGGCGCAGTTGACACTCGATACGTTCTCACAGAAGATCCTGCGCCTGCTGCAGCTCGACGCACGCCGTTCCGTGCAGGAAATTTCCGACCAGGTCGGGTTGTCGAGCACGCCGTGCTGGCGGCGCATCAAGGACATGGAACAGTCGGGGGTGATCCAGCGCTACACGGCGCTGCTCGATCGCGAAAAGCTCGGCTTGCACGTGTGCGCCCTCGCGCATATTCACTTGACGCGTCATACCGAAGGCGGCGTCGAGCAGTTCGAGCGGGAAATCGCCACCTGCCCCGAAGTGACCGAGTGCTACAGCACGACCGGTGAATCGGATTACATCCTGAAAATCGTCGCGCCGGATATCAAGGCGTACGACAGCTTCCTGCACGAACGCATTTTCAAGATTCCGGCCGTCGCGCAGGTGCGCACGAGTGTGGTGCTGCGCGAAATCAAGTTCGATACGCAGTTGCCGTTGTGATGGGTGCCGCCGCCGCGGCATGCAAAGAGGTTGGCGGCGTCGGGTGGCCGAAACTCATCGAACTCACGCAGCGCCGTGAGGCTCCGTGGCGGTTGACCGACTGGCAGGGACGACACCGGTCTTGAGTTCCGCCGACGAGCCGCCTTGCGCGGCCGATATATCGCGTTGCAGCAGCACGTCGAGCTTGCGCGCGCCGAGACGGCGCTTGAGCGCCTCCAGATCGACCCGGCCGAGCGACTGCGCCTCGCTTTCCAGCAGACGGGCAGCCTCGACGCCGGCTGCGGCACGCCCTTCAGCGGGCGCCGCCGCCGGCAACACCACCTCCACGTCCAGCCCGGTGCTCAGGTAATGCAGATTCACCGCCGCAGCCTGCAAGCCGCCTGCCGCCAGCGCCGCGTCGACCTCGGCGGCCACCCGCTCGCGCGGCGGCAGATCGACGGGTGGATGCGCGAGCGCATCGTTTTCCGGATCGACATGGATCAGTGCGTCGAGCACGCGCTTGTCGCTGAGCACGCGAAAACGCGCCGACTCCGCGATGTAATGCCCTTCCGACACAGAAATCATCGGATCGACCAGGATGTGCGCATCGACGAGCGCGAAATCCCCCGTCTTGCGCGTACGCATTTCGTGCACGTCACGCACGCCTGGGGTGGACATCAGCAGCGCGCGCATGTCGGCGGCGGCGGTTTCGTCGAGCGCGCGGTCCGACAGATCCTGCAGCGCGTCCCAGCCGAAGGTCCAGCCCATGCGCGCGACCATGAAGCCGACGATGGCCGCCGCGATCGGGTCGAGCAGTCGCACGCCGGCGAGACTACCGATCACGCCGATCCCGACCACCAGCGACGACGCCGCGTCCGAGCGCGCGTGCCAGGCGTTTGCGATCAGCATCGCGGAACGCACGCGCTTCGCCTCGCGCAGCATGTAGCGAAACAGTGCTTCCTTGCAAACGAGCACGAGCGCCGCGACCGCCAGCGCGCTCATGTGCACGGCGGGAATGTTTTGCAGATCGGCGAGTCGCGTACCGGCGCGCCACAGCATGCCGACGCCGACCGAGATCAGCAGCGCGCCGAGAAATAACGACGCCACCGTCTCGTAGCGGCTATGTCCGTAATTGTGATCCGCGTCGGGTTTTGCCCCGCTATGCCGGTTGGCAATCAACACGACAAAATCGGAAATGAGATCGGCAAGGGAATGGACGCCGTCGGCAACCAGCGCCTGCGAGTGCGCGATCGTGCCGATGACGATTTGCAGCGTCATCAACACGGTATTCAGCGCAATACTCGCAAAGGTACTTTTGCGCGCAACGCGCTGTTTCTCGGTGGTTTGGGCGATCGAGGCGGACGGCATGCTGAAAGGCGGAAAGGTCAATTGTTGTTATTGTAGTCGCCCCAAATCGAACGCGCGGGCAAGAATGCAGAAAAATCGTTTTAAATCAGGCGGTTATCTAAACGAAAAGCATTCGCGTTCAAGTCGCCTGAAGCGCATGCGACAAAAGCCGGTCTCACCGATGACAAAAACCGCGCCCTGAACGGTGCGCGGTTTTCTGACATTGACCAGCAGTCTATCAGCGCTGGGATTGCCAGCATTCGTATTACGTGCAGGCAATCCTTGCCGCTTACCGGATCGTCATTACTTCTGGATCAGAAATTTTTCGCGATCGAGACCCGCGATCCAGCGCGGCGGCTTGCCGCGGCCGGACCACGTACTGCCGCTTTCCGGATCGCGATATTTAGGCGCGACACCCGCGCGCGGGCGGCTCGCTTTGGCGCCCTTCGGTGCGCGGCCGCCGCCGAGTTCGCTCAGCGAGATGCCGTAGTCCGCCATTTTCTGCTTGATTTCATTCAAGACTTCCGCGTATTCGCGCGACTTCGCTTCTTCAATCTGCTTTTCGAGCTTCTCGCGCTGCGCGAGCAGTTCCTTGTAAGAAGACATAGTTTCCCTTGTGGTATGGATAAATGACTGCCGATCTTAAGCCGACTTGCCGTTTGAAGGTTTCATGCCCCGGAATTTGTTGGCGAGATTAACACAAAATAGAAAGACTGCAAAAGCACCCTTGAAAAATTCGTTTAAATTCGTTTCAAAAAATTTCCACTGCTGCGTGTGTGCCGGAGCGACGCCCTCCGATTAGTTGATTCGCACGTCGCTGAAAAAATCCCGCCCACGTGCATATTTACACCATTTGACTATCAGGAAATGAAACCCGAGACGTCTATTACGCGCCGAACATTTCACGGCATGAAAGCTTTGGCTCCATGCGCGTTTTCCCGATAAACGATAAATGCTTAATCCGCATGCCGCTCGATGCAGACTTCGAGTGCCGCGTGCAACGTCGCGCTATCGGACCGCGCGCCATCGAATGCGAAACGGTGGCGCACGCCGTTGCGTTTCAGATCGGCGCCATAACGGTCGATGCCGAGCAATTCGACGCCATGCGCGCCATCCAGCCGACGACCGAATTCCGCGATCAGCGCTTCTTCCTCGCTGGCTGCAAGCGGCGGCAGACGATCGAGTTCCGCGCCGTCGAGCCACCCCATCGCACCGAAGCCGCCGATGTAGCGCAGCCGCTCGAGGTTCATGATCCAGAACGTGAAATCGCCCAGCACCAGGTAGCGCTCCGCGTCCGGGTGATAGCGCAGGTAGCGCCGCACTAGCTCGGGATTCGCGTCGACCGGTTCGAAGCGGCCGAGCAGCGTGACGCGCTGGCCGCCCAGCACGTCGCCGTCGGGTGCGTCGACGGCCAGAAAGCCGGCGCGCGGATCGGCGTGCAAGTTGTGCGTGTGCTCCGCGAGCCGGCTCACGAGAATCGTCGGACGATGCCGCGCGTCCGGCGCGAACGGCAGCACCGACGGATACGGAAAGCCCTCGGGCTGGCGCGCGTGAGTGGCGAGCGTGCCGACCGCGGCGGTGTGCAGCAGATGAAGCGGAGCGTGAGCGGGAATCTTCAACTGAGCGTTCCTCGGTGAATTAGAGATGAGCCGTGAGTGGCGGAACGGCCGCGGCACGCGGCCATGCAAAAGCCAACGGCGCCGCCCAACGCATCACGTTCGATAACGCCGCATCGTCGCAATCGCATCGGTTAGATCGTATGCGCCCGATCCCACCGCGCCAAGCATAAGCCAGCACGCTTCGATAGAATCGAAGATCCGCTTTCAATGCGCTTTCTCGCGCACTCCGCCTCGAGACCTCCGTGCCCGATCAACACGCCTCCGAATTTGCCGTCCTGCCCGCCGCGCATCGCGAACTGTCTGTCACTGCACGGCAACGTGCACGCATCGCCACGATGGCGCTGTTCTTCATCGCCGGCATGATGTACGCGTCGTGGGGCGTGCATGTGCCGACGGTGCGCGACCGCTTTCATCTGAATCCGGCGATGCTGTCGTTGGCATTGTTCGCGGTGGCGGGCGGATCGATCGGCGCGATGGTGACCAATGCGTCGTGGATCGCGCGGGTCGGCACGCGCCGCGCCTGCCTGAGCGGCGGACTCGCAATGGCCGCCTGCGCGGCGCTGATTCTCGTCGTGCCGGCGTACTGGATCCTGCTGGTCGTGCTGGCCGTCTTCGGCGCGGGCATGGCCACGCTCGACGTCGCGATCAACGCCGAAGCGAGCGCCGTCGAAAAGGCGCTCGGCAAGCCGATCATGTCGTCGCTGCACGGGATGTTCAGTCTTGGCGGCATGTTCGGTGCGGCGGTCGGCGGGGCGCTGCTGTCGCGCGGCATGGCGCCGGCTCTGCATCTCGCGCTCGCCGCGGCTGTCAGCGCGCTGGTGCTGGTGCTCGCGTGCCCGTCGGTGCTGCCGCACGTGCAGCACGCCGAACATCCCGATGCCGCGACGCCGCGCGCGAGCCGCTGGCGCTCACCGGCGCTGTGGGCGCTCGGCGCGATGGCCCTGGTTGCGCTGATCGCCGAAGGTGCGATGTACGACTGGGCCACTGTTTATATGCGCGACGTCGTGCTCGCGACGCCCGCGCTAGCAAGCGCCGCCTACGCGGCGTTTTCCGGCGGCATGGCGGCCGCGCGTTTCGCTGGCGACGCGGTGCGCGCCCGCTTCGGCGCGCCGCAGCTCGTGATGATCAGCGCGGCGCTGGCCTGCGCGGGGATGGTCGATGCGCTGCTGCTGCCGAATCCGGTGGCCGCACTCGCGGGCTTCGCGCTGATCGGCCTGGGCCTCGCGAACATGATGCCGGTGCTGTTCGCGGCGGCGGCGAGCGTGAAAGGCATCCACGCGGCCGAGGGGCTCGCGCACGTGGCGGGCCTTGCCTACTTCGGGCTGCTGCTCGGTCCGGTGATCATCGGCGCGGTAGCGCAGGTGACCAATCTGACGATCGGTCTGTCGGTCGTCGCCGTCTGCGCCGCGATGATCGCGCTCGTCGGACCGAAGGTGCTGCGGCGTTTGAAGATCTGATGCAAACGCAGCGCCCAAACAAAAGGCACGCAGGCCTTACGGCCCACGTGCCTCTTTAGCGGTAGATCGAAGTGCGGCGCGACACCGCCTTCGACCGCACCGAATTTACATCTTCACTACGTCGAGCAGCGTCTTCTTGCCTTGCTTGTAGTTGTACAGCGAGATCACGCCGTGCTGCAGGTCGCCCTTCGAGTCGAACGTCGTTTCGCCGATCACGCCCTTGTAGTCGGTCGACGGCATCGCTGCCAGGATCTTGGCCGGATCGGTCGAGTTAGCGCGCTTCATCGCGTCGACGATGATGTACACCGCGTCATACGTGAACGGCGCATAGATCTGGATCGGCTGACCGAAGCGCTTCTCGTACTTCGTTTCGAACGCCTTGCCGCCCGCCATCTTTTCGAGCGCCATGCCGGCTTCCGAGCAGACGATGTTGTCGGTTGCGTCGCCGGCCAGATCCGACAGCTTGTCGGTACACACGCCGTCGCCTGCCAGCACCTTCGCGCGCAGGCCGAGCTGTTTCGCCTGCTTCGCGAACGGGCCGCCGGTTGCGTCCATGCCGCCGTACATGATCGCGTCAGGATTTTCGCCCTTGATCTTCGTCAGAATCGCGCGGAAGTCGACGGCCTTGTCGTTGGTCGCGTCGTGCGACACGACCTTCATACCGAGCGACTTCGCGGTCTTCTCGAACTCGTTCGCGAGACCTTGGCCGTAAGCGGTGGAGTCGTCGACGATCGCGACGCTCTTCACCTTCATGCCCTTCGCCGCGTAGTTCGCGAGTGCCGGGCCTTGCTGCGCGTCGGTCGCGACGACGCGATAGGTCGTCTTGAAGCCCTGCTGCGTGTAGGCCGGGTTCGTTGCCGACGGCGAGATCTGCACGATGCCCGCATCGCTATAGATCTTCGATGCCGGGATCGAGGTGCCCGAGTTCAGGTGGCCGACCACGGCGACGACCTTGTCGTCGACGAGCTTCTGCGCTACCTGCGTCGCCGTGCGGGGGTCGGCCGCGTCGTCCTGCGCGTCGAGTTGCAGCGTGACTTTCTGGCCGCCGATCGTGAGACCCTTCGCGTTGATTTCCTCGACGGCGAGGCGCGCGCCGTTTTCGTTGTCCTTACCCAGGTGAGCGATACCGCCAGTCAACGGCGCAACGTGACCGATCTTGACGACCGTGTCGGCTGCGGCCGATGTTGCCAACGTCGCGAACAGCAGTGCCGCAGCGCTGATCGGCAACAGCTTTTGAATTTTGATGTTCATGTGAGTCTCCAGTTTCGGTCAAAACAACGTAATCGCCCTGTGCCCCGCTTCCCCTACACGTGTCGCTCAGTCCCGTGGACGACCACGCCGGTTGCATCGTTCATGCACTTGGCCAGCACGTTTACCGGACTGTTTGTGACAGTTGGCAAAGCGTACTTGCGCGCAAGTGTAGGCCATCAAATTAAATTGCGGGAATTTTTTGAGAAAGTGGGAACAACACCAATAGCGCAGTTTGCGCGCGAGCCACTGCCGGCTTCGCCAATCGGGCCGGAGAGCCCCGCGCCATGCGGGTTTCCGCTAATCAGGCGGTTTCTCCGCAGACACGGATTTGGCCTTTTGCCCGCTTCTGTCGCGTGCGATTCGAAGGGTTTTTCAACTCGAAAAGGTAGCGTGCGGAACGCGATTGTGGAGACGCCAAAAAAAGTCTGAATCAAGTTTAAATCGGCCGCTCAATCAACGCTTGAACGCGGCGATCCGCACGGTGGCCGCCAGCCATTCCTGTTCGAGCTGCGCGACCAGTTCGGCCGCGCCGAGCGCTTCGGCGCGCGCGCGGCCAAGCGGCGCGCCCTGCCCCGCCCACAGCGACAGATAATCGCCGTTTTGCGCGAGCGCGGCGCGTTGCCTTAATTCCTGCGTCAACGCGTTTTGCACCGGATATGGCGCGACGCTGCCTGCCGTTTCGCCCAAACGCTGCATCAACGGATTGCGGATGCCGCGCGCGTGACGGCCCGTGATCGCGCGCGTCACCGTGGTGGACGTATCGGACATATTGCGCACGCGGATTTTCCATACCTCGGGGATCGCGCTCTCGCGGCTGGTCAGAAATGCGGTGCCCATCACTGCGGCTTGCGCGCCCAGCGCCAGTGCCGCGACGATGCCGCGGCCGTCCATGATGCCGCCGGCCGCGAGCACCGGCAGCCCGGTCGCGTCGACCAGTTGCGGCACGAGCGCCATCGTGCCGACCAGCGCATCGTCGAATGGGCCGATGAAAGTGCCGCGATGCGCGCCCGCCTCCGCGCCCTGCGCGGTGAGCGCATCGGCGCCCGCATCGCGCCACGCGATGCCTTCGGCAACATGCGTCGCAGTCCCAACTACGTAGCTGCCGCTCGCGTGCAAACGCTCGACGTCGGCAGCCGATAGCAATCCGAACGTGAACCCCGCGACCGGCACGCGCAATTCGATCAGCGTCTCCAGTTGCGCGCGAAAGTCCGGCGCATAGCGTGCGAGCGGCTGGCCCGGGGGCAAACCGAGATCGGCTCGCAGCGGATCGATTGCATCGAGCGCGCGGCGCACGGTCGCTTCATCGGGCGAGGCGGGATCGAGCACGAACAGATTCACGCCGAACGGGCGATCGGTCAGCGCGCGAATCGCCGCGACCTCGCTCGCGATCCTCTCCGGTGAAAGCGCCGCTCCCGCGAGAAAACCCAATCCGCCCGCATTCGATACCGCCGCGACGAGCGCGGGCGTCGTCGCGCCGCCGGCCATCGGCGCCTGCACGACGGGCACCCGCAACCGAAAACGCTCCGCAAACTGGGTCACAAAACTGTCTTGATTCACGATCGTTTCCTTTCCGGCGCAAAGCCGTCCATGTGCTGATCCATGCGCTCGCCAAGCTGTTCGCGAGATGCGCCGACACGCGCGAGCCATGACGCGTTGAGCGTACCCATATGCGCGATCATGGAGAAATGAATTATCGAGATCGTTTCAATCGCGTGACGAGAATCGAACCGCGCCGCATCGGCCGCGAGGCCCGTCCCGCCTTGCTGCAAGACCTTTCTTTTGATGGCAAACTAACCGCCCGTTGCAGGGCCTGGCGGCCCTGAGCGTTTCGTACACACCGAGCTCGCGCGGGATTCGCGCGAGTCAATGGAGAACAGCATGAGCACGACTTCCCGTTGGATCGACATTCCCGCCGGCAACGACAGTTTCGGCGGCTACCTTGCGCTGCCGAAGGGCGGCAAGGGACCGGCCGTCATCATCATTCAGGAAATCTTCGGCGTGAACGGCCATATCCGCTCGGTCGCGGACCAGTACGCGCAGGACGGCTATGTCGCGCTCGCCCCGGACGTGTTCTGGCGCGTGCAGCCGCGCGTCGAATTGACGTATGAGGGCAAGGATCGCGAAAAGGGCATCGAGCTGATGCAGAAGACCAAGGTCGACGATGCGGTCGCCGACATCGGCGCCGCTGCCGCCGCCTTGCGCGCTCTGCCGGAAGTGACCGGCAAGGTCGCGGCGATCGGCTACTGCTTCGGCGGCCGTCTCGCCTATCTGGCCGCGGCGGCCGGTTCGGTGGACGCCGCTGTCGCCTACTACGGCGGCGGCATCGACAACCATCTCGGCCAGGCCGCGAACGTCAAGGTGCCGATGCAGTTCCACTATGGCGAGCTCGACGCGCATATTCCACCCTCTGCCATCGGCCAGATTCAGGAGCGCTTCGCGGGTCGCGCCGACGTGCAGTTCAACATCTACCCGAACGCGGAACACGGCTTCAACTGCTCGGAGCGCGCGTCGTACAACCAGCACGCGTCCGCGTTGGCGCATGGCCGTACGCTGACGTTCCTCGGCGAGCGGATGTAATTCGCGGGTCCGGCACCGAGCCGGACCCGCCGCGTTGCCCATGTGATCGCACCACGAGTTCGACGCAGCATGCCAACCGACCGCGAGGGCTCAACCGACGTGCAATCAGACTATCTCGCTCATGACGCCATCGGCCTCGCCGAACTGGTGCGCACGCGCCAGGTCACCGCGCGCGAACTCATCGACGTCGCGATCTCGCGCACCGAGGCCGTCAACCCCGCGATCAACGCGGTCGTTCTGAAGGACTACGATGCGGCACGCCAGCGTGCGTCGCGCGACGACGCGAGTCGCGCGAATACCGTCAACGGCGTGAGCGGAACGGACAACCTCGCCGCCCATGCCGCGCTTGCCGGCGTGCCGTTCGTGATCAAGGATCTCGGCGCTCCTGTTGCGGGACTGCGCATGGCGATGGGCAGCCGTCACTACCGCCACTTCATTCCGACCCAGGACGCGCCGGTCGTCGCGCTCGCGAAAGCGGCAGGTCTGAACATCTTCGCGAAAACCAGCACGTCCGAGCTCGGCCAGATGCCTTATACGGAGCCCGAACTATTCGGCGCGTGCCGCAATCCGTGGAACCTCGATCACACGCCGGGCGGCTCGAGCGGCGGCGCGGCGGCGGCAGTCGCCGCGGGCATCGTGCCGCTCGCGCATGCATCGGATGGCGGCGGCTCGATCCGCATTCCGGCATCGTGCTGCGGACTGTTCGGCCTGAAACCCTCGCGCGGTCGGGTGCCGCGCGCGGCGCCCCCCGGCGCCGGCGAGCTCGGCATCGATCACGCCGTATCGCGCAGCGTGCGCGACAGCGCGTTGCTGCTCGATTTGCTGGCCGGCAACGCCGAGCGGCCCGCCGGCGCACCCGGCACTTTTCTTGGCGCGACGCGCGAGCCGTGCAAGCCGCTGAACATTGCGTACGTGACCGAGCCAATGCTCGCGCCGTCGTTGTCGGCCGATGCACGCGCCGCGCTCGACGACGCCGCGCAACTCGCGAGCTCGCTCGGCCATCGTCTGGAACCGGTGTCGCTTGGCGTCGACTTCGCGGCGGTTCGTCACGCGTTTCTGACGCTGTGGTCGGTCACCGCCGAAGACCTCGTGCTGAACGCGGAGCGCATCTCCGGCCACAAGCCAAACCGCAGCGAGTTTGAGATTTCGACCTGGGCGATGGCGCATGTCGGCCGCAAGATCGGCGAGCAGGGCTTGCCGGCCGCGCTCGACGAACAGCGCCGCATCACCGAACGTCTGACCGATCTGCTGAACCGCTACGACGTGCTCTTGTGCGCGACCCTCGCGTCCGCGCCGATCAAGATCGGCGAGATGCGGCCGAGCTCCGTCGAGCGCATGCAGATGCGCGCGGTCACCACGATCCCGCTAGAACGGTTGATGAAGAAACTGCTGTTCGAAGCGTCGAACAAAGCGTTCGCGTGGGCCGGCTGCACCGAGCTGTTCAATCTGAGCGGTCAGCCGGCGATGTCGGTGCCCTTGTACTGGAACGCGCGCGGGCTGCCGATCGGGGTTCAGTTCGCGGCGCGCGTCGGCGGCGAGGCGACGCTGTTCAGACTCGCCGCGCAACTCGAGGCGGCACGGCCGTGGTTCGACCGGCGTCCGCCGTTGATCAATGCGCGGCGCTAAAAATACGCCGGCCCGCTGCAGTGAAGCTTTGAAAATCCTGCCCGGCTTGGGATGCGCGGCGTGCGCCGCGCATCCCGCGCATAGCCTGCTAGCACGACTATCGCGCGCTCGATCAGGCCTTCTTGTTATAGGCGCTGCACCACCCAGCGGCCGCGACCTGCTTGCCCGCGAACATCGGGCAGGGGCCGTAGGCGTCGCCTGCCTTGCCCTGAAAGAAGCTGCAGTTGTTGCATTGCTCGCCAGGCGTGTATTTGGCGAATTTCGCCTTGTCGACCTTGCTCGCGTCCGACTTGTAGCCAAGCGCCTGCGCGGTCGGATCGGTTTCGGAAACTTTCGGTGCGTCGGCGAACGCCTGGCGCGACAGCGCGAGCGTCGATGCCACACCGATGCTGGTGATCAAAAACGTACGACGGGACGATCTCATGGGGACTCACTCCATTTATATTGGAATCAACGCCGTTCTGACGACAGCGTTCGCCAAGCATAGCAACGAAGCCGACGTCCGTGAGCATCCGAATGGCGGAGATAAGCGCATCGGTACGATGCAACCGCGACTCACGCGCGCCCGGCCAGCTCGCAGACCCGTTGCGCGATCGCAAGCGATGCCGTCAATCCCGGCGACTCGATGCCGAACAGATTGACGAGCCCGCGCACGCCATGCGCGGCGGGCCCCTGGATCACGAAGTCCGCGGCGGGCTCGCCGGGACCCGACAGCTTCGGACGAATGCCCGCATACGCGGGCTGCAATGCGCCATCGGGCAAAGCCGGCCAGTACGCGCGAATCGCCGCGTAAAACGACTCCGCGCGACGCGGATCGACGTCGTAATTGATCGCGTCGACCCATTCGACGTCGGGACCGAAGCGCGCCTGGCCGCCCAGATCGATCGTCAGATGCACGCCGAGGCCCGCCTCGTTCGGCATCGGATAGATCAGGCGGCTGAACGGCGCGCGTCCCGACATGCTGAAGTAATTGCCGCGCGCGAAGTAAAGCGGCGGCACGTGGCGCGCGTCGAGTCCGCGAATCTTGCGCGCCAGCGCGTTCGCATGCAGACCCGCGCTGTTGATCACGCACGCGGCGCTGATCGTGGTCGGTGCCGCGCCGCCGACCGTGATCGTGAAGCGGCCGTTGTGCGCCTCGATCGCTTCGACCGGCGCATGGAACGCGCACACGGCGCCGTCGCGCTCGGCATCGCCTTGAAGCGCGAGCATGTACTGATGACTATCGACGATCCCGGTCTGCGGCGAAAACACCGCCTCCACGCAGTCGAGCGCCGGCTCGAGCGCCTGCGCCTGATCGCCGGTGATGCGCATCAGGTCGAGCACGCCGTTGTCGCGCCCTTTAGCCATGATGCTTTCGAGCTGCGAAATCTGGTTGCGCGACGTCGCGACGAGCAGCTTGCCGCAGCGCGAATGCGGCACGCTGCGCTCGGCGCAATAGTCGTACAGCATTTCGCGACCGCGCACGCACAGCGTGGCCTTCAGCGATCCGCGCGGATAATAGATGCCCGCGTGGATCACTTCGCTGTTGCGTGAACTCGTGCCCACGCCGATCGCGTCGGCGGCCTCCAGCACGATCACCTCGCGCCCGCGCGCCGCCAGGGCGCGCGCCGTCGCGAGGCCGATCACGCCGGCGCCGATCACTACACATTCGATCTGATCCATATCCTTTGACGCGGCCCATTGCGCCGCGCGCTGCCTCGTTCAGCCGATGGAAGGAAGACAGGAACGGCACCTCGCCGCCACGTTCTGTTTGTTGTCGAACGCATCTGTCCGCTGGTCTGCTTATGTCTTTTTATCACCGTCACGAGAAATCGTACGACCCGGTACAGACGGAAGTGACAACGTGTCGTGTGCGCCGGCCGCGCGACCGCAGCCCAAACTAGCTCGATTCCGGGCGGCATCTCGAAAAACAGCAATAATTGCCGCGGCATTCACCGCACGCGCGGTGCGAATTGCCGATCGTAACCGTCTCGATCGCGGGAAAGCGGGTTTTTGTGCAGAAAACCGGCCCTAAACCTTAAAAACCAATCGGTTTCCGGCGGTTTCCGTAATCGAGGCGGATGTCGGCCGGTTCCATGCGATCACGTCCCGCGATGCGCGCCGCGCCGAAGCCGTTCAGGATCGCGCGGCGCATCTCGCGCGGCGATGCACGCTTGAGGGCATCGAGCGTCGCATCGCCGAGCATCTCGGGAAAGCGCAGACCCCAATTGTGCGCGCCGCGAATCTCGTCGTAGATCGACTGCGCGATGCGCCGCGCGCCTGCATGGTCGGGCGGCGGGACCTCATAGACGTTCATGCGGTTGAGGATCGGCTCGGGGATCGCGCGTTCGTCGTTGGCGGTGGCGATCCAGATCACGTTGCCCGCATTGATCGGAATCTCGGCGAACTCGTCGATGAAGCTCTGCGCGGTGTCGTGTTCGAGCAACGCATAGAGCGCGCCGAGCGGATCGTATTGCGAATCGCCGGTCGCCTTGTCGATTTCGTCGACGGCTATCACCGGGTTCGCATAGCTGCCGTTGACGAGCGCATCGAACACCTTGCCCGGCTTCGAGTTCTTCCATTGCGACGACGCGCCCGACAGAATCCATCCCGCCGTCAGCGAACTCATTGCGACGTATTGGTACGCAGTGCCGAGCAGGCGGGCCAGCTGCTTCGCGAAATGCGTCTTGCCGATTCCCGGCTCGCCGAGCAGCAGGATCGGCATCAACTCGAGCCGGTCCTCGGTTTCGAGGCACAGTGCGACCTGCTTGCGAATGTCGTCGAGCGGCGCTGAAAAATTAGGCAGCGCGTCGATCAGATCGTCGATCGACGGCATCCGGTTCGGCTTCACGCAGAATCGCAGATTGCCGGTTTTCAGCATCTTTTCGTAGGTCGCGCGCAGCGCGTCGTTCGCGCCCTCGCCGAGACCGTTCAGCGCGGTTTCGACTTCGTCGAGGTCATACACCCGGCTGAACGATGCTACGGCGATTTCCTGTTTGACCACTGCTGTCGTCATTGCTCACCCCGTCTGGCTGATCCTGCAGCGGCGGCACCTCGTGGGCACCGCTTCGAGTCCAGTGTAGCGAGGACATCGACGCATGCAAGCCAGCAGTCGTGCGGCTCTGCTGCTAACGACGGCGGGCATTGCCGTCCTTTTCCGGAATGCATTGTTGCTGAACCGGCCCTCGCTGGCCGTGTCAGAAGTCGTTGCGGCCATCGGGGGTAAGATGGCTCTCTAATTGCGGCGACGAGGCAACCACGCAACCGACGCGTAAGCGGAGACCCTTCTATGTGGAAAACCAGTATCGTGGCCATGCTGCTCGGCGCTTCGTTGCTCGCCCACGCGCAACAACGGCCAGCGCAGCAGGTCGTGCAATGGCAGTTGCAGGTAGTCAAAGATGGTCAGCAGATCGATTCGTTCGACGGCACCACCACCGTCGGCCAGGCGCGCACGGATACCCATCATCAGGTCGTGCAACACGACGTCGGCTGCAAGGACCAGCCGGCCGGCAGCATCGATCTGTCGCGCACGATCACGGTGTCGCCGCTGCGCGTCGATCCCGAGGGCGTGATGTTTTCCATCGACACGCAGCAAACGCTCGAAGACGACAACGCGCGGCGCACCGACATCGGCTGCAAGCTGCCGCCGCAGCCTCGCCAGGTGAGCGCGAGCCATCCGGGCCTCGTGGTGCCGCCCGACCAATGGGCGAGCTGGACGCTCGTCGATCACGATCCGAGCCTCGTGTACCGCGTGCATGCGAACGTCGTGAGCAACGGTGCGAACGGCAACGGCACGAATGGCGGCACCAGCGGCAATGACACCGCGACCGGCAGCAGCAACTCGAACTAACCGGAATAGCGCGCCTTACCGGCGCGCTCGAACAGAACATGTGGATACCGCGGCATGCGAAACCCAGAAGAATTGATCCGCGAGAACCTCGCGCCGAGCGATTTCGTCGCAGTGAGCTGGAACCTGCACAAGGGCCGCACGCCGCTCGGTTTTCAGGCCTGGCAGGCGATGCAGCGCTGGGTTCAGTCGACCCACGCGGACGCGTACTTTCTGCAGGAAGCGATGGCGCGGCGCATGCCGTCGCCCGTATTGGCGAGCAGTTTCGGATCGCCAATCGGCGATCCGCTGTCCGACGTATGGCACTGTCAGGCGACCGAAATCGCGCGTGCGCTCGAGCTCGAAGTCGCGCTCGGCCCGAACGTGTTCAAGCCGTCGTGGCGGCACGGCAACGCGATCCTATCGCCGCATCCGCTCGATCTCGGCGGCCGTTGGGACATCTCCGCGCACCGCTTCGAAAAGCGCGGCCTGCTGGTCGCGCGGGCGACGTTCGGCGGACGGCTCGTCACGCTGCTCTGCGCGCATCTGGCGCTGACGCGCCCGGCGCGGTTGCGGCAGATGAACTGGATCGCCCACTGGATCGCGAAGGAAGCCCCCGACGGCCCGCTCGTGCTGGCCGGCGATTTCAACGATTGGCGCAACGACTCGGTGCCGCTCTTTCGCGAGCACGGCTTGCAGGAAGTCGCGACGCTGCTCGGCGAACCGGCCCGCACCTTCCCGGCGTTCTCGCCGGCGCTGTCGCTCGACAAGATGTTCGTGCGCGGCATGCAGCCGGTCGAATGGATTCAGCCGACGCAGGAGACCGCGTGGCTGTCGGATCATTTGCCCTACATGGCGAAGTTGCGGGTGGAATAAGCGCTCCTGCTGGTTGCGCTTCGCCACCGGCAAGCGCGTGCGCGCTCCCTCGCTTGGCAGGCCCTCACTCGCGATGCGGCGTCCAGCTCAATGCCGCTTCGATCTGTTCGCCCGGCTCCAACACGCAGCCGCCGACCTGATCGCGCACACCGACCGTATTGAAGCAATCGGTCGTATTCGTGACCGGCTCCACGCATAGCTGCGGATCGTTGGCCGGCGCGAACACAACCATGTGATCGAACGGCGCTTGCGCACGCATCGTCAGGCTGCGGTGCTCGTCGGGCCACGCGATCGTCGCCACGCGCGACCAGTTCGAGAAGTTATTGTCGAGATCGAACGCATCGGGCGACATGCCCGCGCGCAATGCGTCGACGGCCGGATGCGGGCCGACATGCGTGGGCAGCACGTCGGCGTCGGCGTGCCACATCGCCTGCACATCGGCATGGATGCGCGTCGCCGCGGTGCGCGGATAGTACGGGTGATGGCCCATGCCGAACGGCATCGGCCGGCCGGCGAGGTTCTGCGCGGACAACGTAATGTGCAGTGCGCGATCCCGCAATTCGATACGCTGCCGCGCGCGATAGCGAAACGGCCAGTCGCCGGTCACGCTTGCATCCGGGTTGTGCTCGAAGTGCAAGTCCACCGCGTTGCCGCTGCGCGCGCCGACGCGCCACGGATGCCGCCACGCGTTGCCGTGCAGCGCGTGGGCGAAACGCGGGTCGTTGCCGGCGAGATCGATCGTGGCGCCGTCGAACTCGAAGCGCGCATCGCGAATCCGGTTGCAGTACGGCAACAGCGGGAAGCTCGCCATGCGCAGCGGATCGCGCGCTTCGAATGCTTCCCTGAACGCGGGCCGCAACCAGTGCACCGGGCCTTCCGGCGTGACTTCGTAGAACGCCGCGAGCGCGCCGCCAAGCTCGGGCGCGAGCACCGCGCGCAATGCGCCGGCCGACAACGTGACGAGCCGCGCGGCGATCTCGGGATCGTCGAGCCACGCGAGTTGCGCCGCGGATCGAGTCGCGGGTTGTGCCGCGGGCGGCCGAGCCGGACTGCGGGAAACGTCGCGCATGGTCAGACGAGGCGCAACCGCGAGCGCAAAGCGGTATCAACGTGCATTCAGATCTCCTTTAACGTGCCGCACCACGCGGCCTGCGGACTACCTCAGTCCACCCTGAGCGAGAATCGCACGACACCGCATCGCAGGTCAATATTATTAGTAATAATCAGCCCTACAAGCCGGTAACAGCACGCGAGGCTTGCTCCCAAATGGCGGGTTAGCGCGCGTTGCCGCGCAGATATTATTAGTGGTACCGTCAGCAGCATGATGCTGCCGGCATCCCCTGCTTCAGCGCCGCTTCAGCGCGGCCCGCACAATGAAAAAATCGACTCAACGCCGTCCGACCATGACCGACATCGCCAAGCTCACCGGCGTGTCGCAATCCACCGTCTCGCTCGTGCTCAACAACGCGGCCGGTGCGAAATTCTCCGAGGCCACCCGCAACAAGGTGCTAAAGGCCGCGCACGACCTCGGCTACCGGCTGTCGCTGCGCGAGCCGGTCGCGGCATCGAGCGACGAGCGCAACCTGATCGTCTATCTGGCCGATGAAATCTCGACGAGCCCGCACCCGGTCGTCAACATCGACGGCGCGCGCGACGCAGCCTACGCGAGCAGCAAGATGCTCGCGGTCTACTCGACGCACGGCAACGCCGACATCGAAAAACAGGTACTCGACACGGTCCTCGCCAATCCGCACGTGTTCGGCGTGATCTACGCGACCGTCTATACGCGCAAGGTCGCGCCGCCGGCCGCGCTGACCCAGGTGCCGACCGTGCTGCTGAACTGCTATACCGGCGACAGCTCGTTTTCGTCGGTTGTGCCGGCCGAGGTCGCGGGCGGCCATCTGGCGACCGAATACCTGTTGCAGGCGGGCCACCGGCGCATCGGCTACATCAACGGCGAGCCGTGGCAGGACGCGGCGAAAGACCGTCTGAAGGGCTATCGCACCGCGCTCGCGACCGCCGACCTGCCGTTCGCGGCCGAGCTCGTGCGCGACGGCGACTGGAGCTCGGGCCTCGGCTTCGAACTGACGCTGTCGCTGATGCGAGAGGCCAATCCGCCCACCGCGATCTTCTGCGCGAACGACCTGACCGCGATCGGCGCGATCGAGGCGCTCAAGCAGCTCGGACTGCGTGTGCCCGAGGACGTGTCGGTGCTGGGTTACGACGACCAGGAAATCGCGCGCCACACGCATCCGCCGCTGTCGACCGTGGTACTGCCGAACTACGAACTCGGCCGCTGGGCCGTCGAGACGCTGCTGCAGGAAGAGCACAACCGCGCGGCGGGCGCGCCGGTGCGCCATCGCACGGTCAAGCTCGATGGACCGCTAGTCGAACGCACGTCGGTCAGGGTAATTACCGAGGCAAAACCGGCGGCAACTAATATTATTAGTGATTGACCGATAATAATTCCTGGTGGAATAATCGGCACGTCGGGTCGGGAAGCAAGCGCACGGTGGCTGATAGCCAACCGCACGCTCGGCGGCGAAAAAGCATCGGCGCCCCGGCTGAACAGAGGCAATCGCGAGCAACACAAAAAGTAGATATACCGGTCACCGGTTACTGGAGGAAGACATGGCGTCGCTCAATAGGCAGTCGCGCATGCACGCGCGCAAGCAGCAGATTCGTCCGCTGGCAGCTTCGTTGCTGGCTCTGGCAATCGGTGTCGGCGCGGCGGCCGCGCATGCAGACGACGCATTGCCGAAGTTGCCGACCAAGACCCCGCTGAAGGTCGGCTTCGCGCAGACCGAAAGCAACAATCCGTGGCGTCTCGCGGAAACCAGGAGCTTCAAGGACATTGCCGCGAAATGCGGCTGGCAGGTCGTCATGACCGACGCCAACGGCTCCAACTCCAAGCAGGTCTCCGACATTCAAAGCATGATCGCCCAGCATGTCGATCTGCTGGTATTCCCGCCGCGTGAAGAGAAGCCGCTCGCGCCGGTCGTGCTGCAGGCGAAGAAGGCCGGCATTCCGGTGATCCTCGTCGACCGCAACGTCGACCAGTCGGTGGCGAAGGCGGGCCGCGACTACATCACGTTCATCGGCTCGGACTTCATCGATCAGGGTCACCGCGCCGCCGACTGGCTCGTCAAGGCGACCGGCGGCAAGGCCAGGATCATCGAGCTCGAAGGCACCACGGGCGCGTCCGCCGCGAACGATCGCAAGAAGGGTTTCGACGAAGTCATCGCCAAGAACCCCGGCATGACGATCGTCGCGTCGCAAAGCGGCGACTTCGCGCGCGACACCGGCCGCAAGGTGATGGAAACGCTGCTGCAGGCGCATCCGGACGTGACCGCCGTGTACGCGCATAACGACGAAATGGCGCTCGGCGCGATCGCCGCGATCAAGGCGGCCGGCAAGCAGCCGGGCAAGGACATCCAGATCGTCACGATCGACGGCACCAAGGGCGGCATGGACGCGATCGCGGCCGGTGAGCTCGGCGCGAGCGTGCAGTCGAGCCCGTTCTTCGGCCCGCTCGCCTGCGATGTCGCGCAGCGCTATGCGAAGGGTGAAAAGATCCCGACCTGGGTCAAGGTGTCCGACCGTTTCTACGACAAGGAAAACGTGCAGCAGAACATGCAGTACGGCTATTGACCGCAAGCATCGGCAAGCTCCCCGCGGCAACATTTGCTCGGGACTCTCTTCGGCGTTGTAGCAGGAAGTCACCCGCCTTTCATGAATGTCTCCTCGTCGGGCGGGTGGTGAAGGCTTCGAAGCGACGCGCCCGTGACTGACGGACCGTCGCTTCGCTTTTATGCGGCGTAACATGGTCCGGGCGCGCTGGCGCCGCCCACCCGCGCCGCCGGCAACAGCGCGGTGGGCAACCTCGGCAGCATCCGCATCAGGAGAACTCCGTGACGGAATCCGGCAAAGAGACGCCGCACTCCCCCCTTCCCCGTTCGCCGCTGCTCGACATGCAGGACATCGGCATCAGCTTCGGCGGCGTGCCCGCGTTGCGCGGTGCGAATCTGAGCGTCGCCGCGGGCGAAGTGCACGCGCTGATCGGCCAGAACGGCGCCGGCAAATCGACGATGATCAAGATCCTGACCGGCGCGTATCGGCGCGGCTCGGGCAGCGTGCGCTTCGAAGGCCGCGAAGTCGATTTCCGCACGCCGAAGCAGGCGCGCGAAGCAGGCATCAGCACGATCTACCAGGAGATCAACCTGGTGCCGCTCCGCTCGGTCGCGGAAAACATCTTTTTGGGCCGCGAGCCGCGCCGCTTCGGTCTGATCGACTGGCGCACGGTGCAGCAGCGCGCGGCCGCGCTGCTCGATTCGTTCGGTCTGCAGATCGACGTGAAGAAGCCGGTCGGCCGTTACTCGACCGCGATCCAGCAGATGGTGGCGCTTGCGCGCGCGGTGTCGTCAGACGCGAAGATGGTGATCATGGACGAGTCGACGTCGTCGCTCGACGAGCGCGAAGTCGAACTGCTGTTCACCGTCGTGCGCAAGCTGCGCGACGACGGCCGCGCGGTGATTTTCGTCTCGCACCGGCTCGACGAGCTGTACGCGCTATGCGACCGGGTGACCGTGATGCGCGACGGCCAGACGGTCGCGCAAAGCACGATGGCCGAGATGGACAAGCTGCAGCTCGTCACGACGATGCTCGGCCGCTCGCTCGCCGCGCTCGTGCAAGACGACACGGCCGCGCGCGAAGCGAATCTCGCCAGGCGCGGCAAACAGGTGATCGGCGCGACTCAGCTCGGCGCACCGCCGAAGGTCAACGGCGTGTCGCTCGACGTGCATGCGGGCGAGGCGGTCGGTCTCGCCGGCCTGCTTGGCTCGGGCCGCACCGAAACCATGCGGCTGATGTTCGGCGCCGATCCGCTCGCGCAGGGCGCGCTGTCGATCGGCGGCGAGGCGGTCGCACTGAAGTCGCCCCAGGACGCGATCGCGCGCGGCCTCGCGTACCTGACCGAAGACCGCAAGGGCGAAGGGATCGTCCCCGAACTGTCGGTGCGCGACAACCTGACGCTCGTCTGTCTGCGCACGCTTGCGAAGCACGGCATCGTCGACGCGAAGCAGCAGCAGGCGATCGTCGATCGCTTCATCGCGTCGCTCGGCATCAAGCTGCGTTCCGCCGATCAGCCGATCCGCGAGCTGTCGGGCGGCAACCAGCAGAAGGTGCTGCTCGCGCGCTGGCTCGCGGCCGAGCCGTCGCTGCTGCTGCTCGACGAACCGACGCGCGGCATCGACGTCGGCGCGAAAGCCGATGTGGCAAAGATCGTGCGCGAACTGCGCGATGCGGGGCTCGCGGTACTGTTGTCCGCGTCCGAGCTCGAAGAGCTGACCGCGGTGGCCGATCGCGCGGTCGTGATCCGCGACGGCCGCACGGTCGCCGAGCTGAACGGGGCCGACATGAGCGAGACCGCGATCATGGATGCGATCGCGTACGGCAGCGAGGGTCAATCGGCGCTGGCGCAAGCCGCGCGATCGGCCAATGCGGCGCACATCGAAGACGCGCTGGAGGGCGACCGTCATGGCGCTTAAGCTGCCTTCAAATTCGCTGCACACCGATGTGCGGGGCGCCGCTGCGCCGGGCGCCGACGCCACCGCGATGCAATCGGCCGATGCCCCGCGCGCGCGCTCCGCAAGCAGCCTGCACAAGTGGCGCCATCTCGCGATGCAGCGCGAAGTGATCGTGCTGCTCGCGATGGTGCTGTTCAACCTGATCTTCACGCCGCACTTCTGGTCGTTGCAGACCTTCAACGTGAACATGACTCAGGTCGTGACGATCGTGATCGTCGGCATCGGCATGACGCTGGTCGTGGCGACGGGCGGCATCGATCTGTCGGTCGGCGCTTCGATGGCGATTTCGGGTGCGCTCGCGCCGATGCTGTTCCTCAACATAGCGGGGCCGCTCGGCATCGCGCTAGCGTTCGTGCTACCGGTCGCCGCGGCGGCCGCATGCGGCGTGTTCAACGGCCTGCTCGTCACGCGGCTTTCCGTGCAGCCGATCGTCGCGACGCTGGTGCTGTTCATCGCCGGGCGCGGCATCGCGCAGGTCGTCACCGACGGCAGCCTGCAGGCGTTCAACACCCCAGCCTTCCAGTGGATCGCGCTCGGCAAGGTCGCGGGCGTGCCGTTCCAGGTGCTGCTGATGCTCGCGCTCGTCGGCGTTTTCGTGTGGGTCGTTCGCAAGACTTTGTTCGGCCAGTATCTGCTGATCACCGGCGGCAACGAGAAAGCCGCGTATCTGTGCGGCGTGCCGACCGCCGCGGTGAAGATGATCGCGTACACGTTGTGCGCGGCGCTCGCGGGCCTGGCAGGGCTGATCTCGATCTCGGTGAATTCGTCGTCGGATGCCAACGTCGTGGGGCTTGGCGTCGAGCTCGACGCGATCGCGGCCGTTGCGGTCGGCGGCACCGCGCTGACGGGCGGCAAGGCGTACATCGGCGGCACGCTGATCGGCGCGCTGATCATCCAGCTGCTGCGCTATACGCTGCTCGCGCACGGCATTCCCGATGCGGCCGCGCTCGTCGTGAAGGCCGGCATCATCGTCGCGGCGGTTTACGTGCAGCGGCGCTCGCGCTGATTCTGGCGCTGCTTTTCGCGCTCATTTTCACGATCCGCGCGCCACCTTTCCGGACTCGATGCGATGAAAAAGAATCTTCCGATCCTGCTCGCGCTCGCGGCGCTGGTCGTCGTCGGCCTCGTGCGCTATGACCACTTCGGCTCGGCGTACAACATCACCTCGTTCTGGCGCTACAACTCGATGTTCGCGCTGATCTCGATCGGCATGGCCTTCGTGATCATCACGGGCGGCATCGACCTGTCGGTCGGCACGGTCGCGGCGCTCGCGAGCGTGGTCGCCGCACTGACGAGCGTCTACGGCGGCTGGGTCGCGGTGCTGGCGGGCTGCGCGGCCGGACTCGCGGTGGGCGTGCTGAACGGCATCATCATCACGCGGCTCAAGATTCTGCCGTTCATCGTCACGCTCGCGACGAGCCTCGGCGCGCACGGCGTCGCGCTGTTGCTGGGCAAGAACGACGCGGTATCGATCGCGGCCGATTCGAACTTCGGCAACTTCGGTCAGGGCGACCTGTTCGGTCTGCCGATTCCGGGACTCGTCGCGCTCGTTGCCGCGGTGGCCGGCTGGCTCGCGCTGCGCGGCACGCGCTTCGGGCGGCACTCGCTCGCGATCGGCGGCAGCGAAGAGGCCGCGCGGCTGATGGGGCTGAACGTCGACCGCACGCTGGTCATGGCCTATGCGGTGAGCGGGCTGCTCGCCGGCATGGCGGGCGTGATCCTCGCCGCGCAGTTCGGCGCGGGGCAGCCGAACGAAGGCGTCGGCTGGGAGCTGTTCGCGATTTCCGCGGTCGTGCTGGGCGGCACGCTGCTGACCGGCGGCGAGGGTTCCGTTGCGATGACGATTGCCGGTGTGCTGCTGCTCGGGCTCGTATTCAATCTGCTTAACTTCGAGAATGGGCTGGGGTTCATCAGTCTGTCGGAGTACTGGCAGTCGGTGATTCGCGGCGTGTTCCTGCTACTCGTGATCGTGCTGCAGGCAGGGGTGTTGAAACAGCGCGGGAAAAAGCGTGCGGCCGTTGCGTGAACACGCGGCGCCCGCGAGTCGGGCGTCAACGATTGCATCGGATGGAAATTCGTTGTCTGGTCGAGGTCTAGTTCAAGCATTGCCGTCCTAGGCCCGTATCTGTGTACCAATACATTTACGCCGGCACCTGTGACCGTGACGCGCCGCAGTGGGCGTTTCGTCGAGGCAACGTCTGGCGTATTCCCCGAAAACTCGCGCCGCGCCAACGATATCGACGCGATGCGATCCCGATCGCGCCGGCCGGGTTGCGCCCCATTTGCCAGTTTTATCAGCAGGGTCAATGCTGCAGCGCACGCCGCCTTTGGGTATCATCCTGAAATTGTTGCCCGCGCGGCGCGCCGCTTGCGCGCCTGCCGGACAGCCAATGACAGCCGCCCTGCGCGGCGCTCGCCGAATCGCCGCACACCGCTGAAGCACGGCCGCTCCCACGCCAACGTTGCTGGCGGCGCCAGCAAGCCGGCGCTGCCGCTTTCCGGTCCGGCAACCCGCTTGACCAGCCTCGACCGCCGCGCCGCGGCCCCGCCCCGGCGGGCACGGTAAAATGGCGGGTTGCGCGAAAGTCCCGACCCCGGATCAGCGCAGCATCGCCCTTGCCGTGCCGGCCGGCTCAGACGACTGGCCGCCTTTGTTTTCGCACTATCCAAGAAGCCATGAGCAACCTGAATTCACAAACCGTCCTGAGCGTCCATCACTGGACCGATACGCTTTTCAGCTTCACCTGCACGCGCGATCCGTCGTTCCGCTTCGAAAACGGCCAGTTCACGATGGTGGGCCTGCAGGTCGAGGGTAAGCCGCTGCTGCGCGCATACAGCCTCGCCAGTGCGAACTACGAAGAACATCTCGAATTCCTGAGCATCAAGGTGCAGGACGGCCCGCTCACCTCGCGTCTGCAGCACCTGAAGGTCGGCGACGAAGTGCTGATCGGCAAGAAGCCGGTGGGCACGCTGGTGGCCGATAACCTGCTGCCGGGCAAGACGCTGTGGCTGTTGTCCACCGGCACGGGCCTCGCGCCGTTCATGTCGATCATCAAGGATCCGGACATTTACGACCGCTACGAGCGCGTGGTCCTCACGCACACCTGCCGTTTCGTCGACGAACTCGCGTACAAGGAATACATCACCGATCACCTGCCGGCGCACGAACACCTCGGCGAGCTCGTGCAGGAAAAGCTGCTGTACTACCCGACCGTGACGCGCGAAGCGTTCCAGAACCGTGGCCGCATCACCGAGTTGATCGAAACCGAAAAGCTGTTTGCCGATCTCGGCGTGCCGGGTTTCTCGCTGGAGAACGACCGCGTCATGCTGTGCGGCAGCCCGCACATGCTGCGCGACACGCGCAAGCTGCTCGAAGACGGGGGTTTTAAGGAAGGCAGCAACAACGAGCCAGGTCATTACGTGGTCGAAAAGGCCTTCGTCGGCTAAGCCGCATGCCCTCTTCGCGGCCCGCGCGCCGCGAACTTCAAATAAAGGAGCCTCCGGCTCCTTTTTGTTGTTCCGTTACAAATCGGAGCCTGTTACATGACTTTCGCTGTCAGAATTCCTCCGACACGACGGGCGCTCGGTAACCTCATGTAATCTCTCAAGACCCTGCGCTAACCGTTGGTGTGACCGCTTTTTCACGCTTTTTGAGATATCATCGCGCCGCGAGAACAGACGAATACGCGCAGCAATTGTCATCAACCCGGCGTGTTACTGAATGTAAATTTCGTTACGTTGTGCCGTTGCGTTTCGTGCGTTGCTGCGGTCGCCGATCGTGCAGTGCGAAACCCCGTGATTCGTAGTTTTCGCGCCGCCTGTGTGCGCCCGCTTCGCTGTCCGCTCCGCTTCCTGAGGGGGAAATTCATGGATACGTCGACTGCCGTCCCGTTCAACGCTGCGCTGGCCTCACCGGCGCAGCGTGATGGCTTCGACATGCCGTCGCACGCCGCACGCGAGATCGAGCGGCTGCGCGCGCGGGTGCGCGAGCTATCGGCCGAGCTGGTCGGCGCGCAGGAAAGCGTGCGCAGTCACATCGCGCGCGAGCTACACGACGGCGTCGGCGCCGAGCTGACCGCGACGCGCTTCGCGCTCGCCGGCATTGAAACCTGGCTGCCCGCCGACGCGCCGCCGCAATGCGCGGCTGCGCTCGCGGTCGCGAACCGTTCGCTCGACGCCGTGTGCGCCGCGAGCCGCGAGGCCGTCGCGCAACTCCACGCGCCGACGCTCGAGTCGGGCATCGCCGGCACGCTGAAGTGCTGGATCCGCGACTTCGCCACGCGCACCGGCTTGCGGACCGCTTTCGCCTGCAGCGACGACACGCGGCTCGCGCGCCTGCCCGCCGATGCGGCGCTCGCCGTGTTCCGTGTCGCGCAGGAGGCGCTGAACAACGTCGCCAAGCACGCCCACGCGACGTGCGCCGACGTGCGCATCGAAACAGGCGCGCGGCATCTCACGCTCTTGGTCAGCGACGATGGGATCGGCCCGCCGCGCGGCACGCGCGAACGCGGTGGCCAGCAAAAATCAGACGGCCACTTCGGCCTCGCTGGCATGCAGGCGCGCTGCGTCGCATTCGACGGCACACTGCGAGTCAGCGCGAGACGCGCGAGCGTCGGTCCTGGCGGCGCCAGCGGCAATGGCAGCCACGGCGCGATCGCCCCGCGCGGCACGCTGATCGAGGCCCGTTTTGCGTGGCCCGCGCTGCTCGCGGCCACCCCCGCGCCGCGCGCCGCCCGACGCGCGCTGCAAGCGTGAGCGCGCGACCATGAGCCTGCGCATCCTGATCGTCGAAGATCACGCGGTGGTCCGCCAAGGCGTTCGCCAGCTGCTGCTCGATCGCGGCGTCGCGCGTGAGGTCGCCGAGGCGCAAAACGGCTCGGAAGCGCTCGATTCGGTCGTCCATCAGAACTTCGACGTCGTGCTGCTCGACATCTCGCTGCCGGACATGAACGGCGTGGAGGTGCTCAAGCGCCTGAAGCGCAAGGCGCCGCGCGTCGCGGTGCTGATGTTCTCGATGTTCCGCGAGGATCAGTACGCGGTGCGCGCGCTCAAAGCCGGCGCGTCCGGCTATCTGTCGAAGACGGTCGACGCCGCGCAGATGATCGGCGCGATCCAGCAGGTCGCCGCCGGGCGCAAGTACGTGAGCCCGGAGATGGCCGAGGCGCTCGCCGACTATGTGTCGTTCGACGGCGAGCAGTTGCCGCACGAAAAGCTCTCCGATCGCGAATACCAGACGCTGTGCATGCTCGCGTCGGGCAAACGGCTCACCGATATCGCCGCCGCGCTGTCGCTGTCGGTGAAGACGGTCAGCGTGTACCGCACGCGGCTGCTCGACAAGATGAAGCTGCGCAACAACGCCGAGCTGACCTTTTATGTGATGAGCAACCGCCTCGTCGACCTGAATCCCGCGATGGCGGGCTAAACCTTCGCCGATCGCCTTGTCCTCCAAAGTGCCGCCGCAAACCAGGCCGCCAGCGCGCATCCGCTAGAATCGCGGGTTTTCCCGGCATTAGGCGCGCAGCGCGCGTGCACCACTGGAGACCCCCGCCAATGTCCCTGTTTCGCAAGAAGAGCGTCGAGCACATGCTCGCGGCGAGCGCTCAGACCGCCGGCCTGAAAAAGGCGCTCGGCGCGCTCGATCTGACTTTCCTCGGCGTCGGCGCCATCATCGGCACCGGCATTTTCGTGCTGACCGGTACGGGCGCCTTGCAGGCCGGCCCCGCGCTGATGATCTCGTTCGTGATCGCGGCGATCGCCTGCGGCTTCGCGGCGCTCGCCTACGCGGAATTCGCGTCGACGATTCCAGTCGCCGGCTCGATCTACACGTACTCGTACGCGACGCTCGGCGAGCTGGCAGCGTGGATCATCGGCTGGGACCTGATGCTCGAGTACGGGCTCGCGACCTCAGCGGTGTCGGTCGGCTGGTCCGGCTATCTGCAGTCGCTGCTGTCGGGCTTCGGCGTGTCGCTGCCGATGGCGCTGAGCGCGGCCCCCGGCGCCGTCCCCGGGCACGAAACGCTGTTCAACCTGCCCGCCTTCCTGGTGATGATGGCGATCACCACGCTGCTGTCGCTCGGTGTGCGCGAGTCCGCGCGGATCAACAACATCATGGTCGCGATCAAGGTGGTCGTGGTGCTGCTCGTGATCGGTGTGGGCGTGTTTCACGTCACGCCGGCCAACTGGCACCCGTTCATGCCTCACGGCTGGAGCGGCGTATTCGGCGCGGCCGCGGTGATGTTCTTCGCGTTCATCGGTTTCGACTCGGTGTCGTCGGCGGCCGAAGAGGTGAAAAACCCGAAGCGCGACCTGCCGATCGGCATCATCGCGTCGCTCGGCGTCTGCGCGGTGCTGTACGTGGCAGTGGCCGCCGTCGTCACCGGCATCGTGCCGTCGGAGAAGTTCATGGGCGTTTCGCACCCGGTGTCGTACGCGCTGCAGCTCGCGGGGCAGAACTGGGTCGCGGGCTTCATCGATCTCGGCGCCGTGCTCGGCATGCTGACCGTGATTCTCGTGATGGCCTACGGTCAGACTCGGGTGATCTTCGCGATGTCGCGCGACGGCCTGCTGCCGGCGAAGCTGTCGAAAGTCCATCCGCGTTTCGCGACGCCGTTCTTCACGACGTGGCTCGTCGGTCTCTTCTTCGGCCTGATCGGCGCGCTGGTGCCGCTCAATGTGTTGGCTGAACTGATCAACATCGGCACGCTCGCGGCGTTCTCGATGGTGTCGATCGCGGTGCTGGTGCTGCGCAAGACGCACCCCGAGCTGCCGCGCGCGTTCCGTTGCCCGGGCGTGCCGGTCGTGCCGGTGCTCGCGGTCGCATCGTGCCTGTTCCTGATGCTGAACCTGCAAGGCATCACGTGGGGCGCGTTCGTGATCTGGCTGCTGATCGGCATGGTCATCTATTTCGGCTACTCGCGCCGTCACTCGAAACTGGCGAAGTAACGCGCGGTTTCGGCGAGGCGACCCAATGCGCTGAAGGCTCGCGAGCGCGGCCTGGGTTTGCGCCGATCTTTCGATGCGCCCCCTCGTGCTCCGCAGACGGGGCGCATGTCTTTGCGGCGTGCCATTGCATGGCCGCGATGTCTCTCTTCGTGCGCTCGCACCCGCCGAACACACTTCCCCTCATAGCGCGGTCGCGCGATTTGTGCTTTACTTTTCGGCAGACCTATCAAACCCGCAGCACTCTCGTCGGACCTCGCGAATCGCAGTCAGCACGCAGTCGAAGCAAAGCAGGGGCAACAACAAACACAGGTCCGATCTCACCCACAGCAACTACCTTGCATGGGATCGTGGTCTGCGCCGAGGCGGGGATCGATACGCCGAAGCGCTCGCTCCGATCGATTAAGGAGACAGCTTCATGGCGATCAGCATCAGTCTGACGGTCAATGGCGCGCCCGTGAGCGCCTCAGTCGACCCTGGCACCTTGCTTGTCCAGTTCCTGCGCGATCAACTCCGTCTGACCGGCACCCACGTCGGCTGCGATACGGCGCAATGCGGCGCCTGCACCGTGCATCTGAACGGCCGCGCGATCAAGTCCTGCAACATCCTCGCCGCGCAAGCCGATGGCGCCGACGTCACGACCATCGAAGGGCTCGCGCACAACGGCGCGCTGCATCCGATGCAGGCGGCGTTCAAGCACTGCCACGGTCTGCAATGCGGTTTCTGCACGCCGGGCATGGTGATGAGCGCGGTGTCGCTGGTGCAACGTCAACCCGATCTGACCGGCGACGAAGTGCGCGAACAGCTCGACGGCAACCTGTGCCGTTGCACGGGCTATCACAACATCGTCAAGGCCGTGCTCGAAGGCGCCGCGGGCATGAAGTCCGCCGCATCGAGCGCATCTGCCGGCGCGAATGCCGCCGGCGCAGCCGCCGCCTGAGGAGCCGACGATGAACGCACCCGACACCCCGAGCCTGATCGGCGCCGCCGTCGAACGCAAGGAAGACTATCGCTTCCTGACCGGCAAAGGCCAGTACACCGACGACATCGTGCTGCCGCAGCAAACCTATGCGGTGTTCCTGCGCTCACCGCACGCGCACGCGAAGATCGGCAGCATCGACACGCGCGCGGCCAAACAGTCGCCGGGCGTGGTCGCGATCTTCACCGGCGCGGATCTCGCCGCCGACAACGTCGGCGGACTGCCGTGCGGCTGGCTGATCCACAGCACCGATGGCAAGCCGATGAACGAGCCGCCGCATCCGGTGATCGCGCATACCAAAGCACGGCACGTGGGCGATCAGGTCGCGCTCGTAATCGCCGACTCGATCAAGGCCGCGAAAGATGCGGCCGAATTGATCGATGTCGATTACGACGTGCTGCCGGCCGTCGTCGATACCGCGCATGCGGCCGACCCGGGGCAGGCGGCGGTGCACGACGAAGTGCCCGACAACGTCTGCTACAACTGGGGCCACGGCGACAAGGCCGCGACCGATGCCGCGTTCGCGAAAGCCGCGCACGTGACCACGCTCGACATCGTCAACAATCGCCTCGTGCCGAACGCGATCGAACCGCGCGCGGTCAACGCGAACTATTCGGCGCAGGACGACAGCTACACGCTGTATGTCGCCAATCAGAATCCGCACGTCGAGCGGCTGCTGATGGCCGCGTTCGTGCTGTCGCTGCCGGAATCGAAGCTGCGCGTGATCGCGCCGGACGTCGGTGGCGGCTTCGGCTCGAAGATCTTTCTATACGCGGAAGACGTCGCGCTCACGTGGGCATCGAAGAGGATCGGCCGGCCGGTCAAATGGACCGCCGAGCGCTCCGAAGCCTTCCTTTCCGACGCGCACGGACGTGATCACGTGACCCAAGCCGAACTCGCGCTGGACGCCGACGGCAAATTCCTCGCCATGCGCGTGCATACGATCGCGAACATGGGCGCGTATCTGTCGACGTTCGCGTCGAGCGTGCCGACGATCCTGTACGCGACGCTGCTCGCCGGGCAATACGCCACGCCCGCGATCTACGCGGAAGTGAAGGCGGTCTTCACCAACACCGTTCCCGTCGATGCCTATCGCGGCGCGGGCCGGCCGGAAGCGACATTCGTCGTCGAGCGTCTGGTCGAAGCCGCGGCGCGCGAGATGAAACTCGATCCCGCGGAAATCCGCCGCCGCAATTTCATCACGCAGTTCCCGTACGCGACGCCGGTCGGCCTCACCTACGATACGGGCGACTACAACGCGATCCTGTCGCGTGCGCTCACGCTCGCGGACGTCGAGGGCTTCGCCGCACGCCGGCAGGAATCCGAAAAGAACGGCAAGCGGCGCGGCCTCGGCTACTCGTGCTACATCGAGGCATGCGGTCTCGCGCCGTCGAACATCGCGGGCGCGCTCGGCGCGCGCGCGGGCCTGTTCGAAGTCGGCCAGATTCGCGTGCATCCGACCGGTTCGGTCACCGTGTTCACGGGCTCGCACAGTCACGGCCAGGGGCATGAAACGACCTTCGCGCAGGTGGTCGCGGACCGGCTCGGCATTCCGCTGGACAGCGTCGAGATCGTGCATGGCGACACCGGCCGCATCGCGTTCGGCATGGGCACGTACGGCTCGCGTTCGATCGCGGTGGGCGGCTCGGCCATTTCGAAGGCGCTCGACAAAATCGAAGCAAAGGCGAAGAAGATCGCCGCGCATCTGCTCGAAGCGTCGGCTGAAGACATCGAGTTCAAGAACGGCGTGTTCCGCGTCGCAGGCACCGACCGCACGAAAGCGTTCGCGGAAATCTCGCTCGCGGCGTACGTGCCGCACAACTATCCGCTCGACGTGCTCGAACCGGGGCTCGAAGAGAGCGCCTTTTACGATCCGACCAATTTCACGTATCCGTCGGGTGCGTATATCTGCGAGATCGAAGTCGATCCGGACACCGGCGTCTCCCGCATCCAGCAGTTCACCGCGGTCGACGATTTCGGCAACGTGATCAATCCGATGATCGTCGAAGGCCAGGTGCATGGCGGGCTCGGGCAAGGCATCGGCCAGGCGATGCTCGAGCGCTGCGTGTACGACAACGACAGCGGACAACTGCTGTCCGGCTCGTACATGGACTACGCGATGCCGCATGCGTCCGATCTGCCCGACTTCACGGTCGAGACCTCGAAGGGCACGCCGTGCACGCACAATCCGCTCGGCGTCAAAGGCTGCGGCGAAGCGGGCGCGATCGGCTCGCCGCCGGCCGTGATCAACGCGATCATCGATGCGCTCGCGCCGCTTGGCGTGACCAACCTGCAGATGCCGGCCACGCCGCATCGCGTGTGGTCCGCGATTCAAGCCGCGCAGCAAGCCTGACCCAACGATCCTGAGCGGAGCATTCGACATGTATTCATTCGAGTATCAACGCGCGACGGATCCGCAAGCGGCCGCCGCAGCCCTCACCGCCGACAGCGACGCCAAGTTCCTCGCCGGCGGCCAGAGCCTGCTGCCGACGATGCGCCTGCGTCTTGCGCAGCCGTCGCAGCTGATCGACGTGACGCGCATTCCCGCGCTCAAGTCCATCACCGTCGACGCCAACACGGTGACGATCGGCGCGGCCGTCTGTCACGCGGACGTCGCTGAGCACGCGGACGTGCGGCGCGTGTTGCCCGCGCTCGCGGAGCTGGCCGCGAATATCGGCGATCGCCAGGTGCGCGCGCTCGGCACGATCGGCGGCTCGCTCGCGAACAACGACCCGGCCGCGTGCTACCCGGCCGCGGCGATGGGCCTCGATGCGACGATCGTCACTGACCGGCGGCGCATCTCGTCGGGCGATTTCTTCGTCGGCATGTACGAGACCGCACTCGCGCCCGACGAGTTGATCGTCGCCGTCGAGTTTCCGGTGCCCGAGCGCGCCGCGTACGAGAAATTCCGCAATCCCGCCTCGCACTTCGCGCTGGTCGGCGTGTTCGTCGCGAAGGTCGCGAGCGGCGTGCGCGTCGCGGTGACGGGGGCGGCGTCATCGGTGTTTCGCGTTCCCGAGCTCGAAAGCGCGCTGTCGGCGAACTTCACTCCCGACGCGGCACGCGCGCTCAGCGTGTCGCCCGACGAGCTGAACGACGACATGCACGCGAGCGCCGCATATCGCGCGCATCTGATTCCGGTGCTGGCCGCGCGCGCGGTCGCGAAGGCAAATGCTTAGCGATCCTGGCCAAGTCGCCCCGCTTGCCGCGCCTTCGCCACCGGCTTCGATTGACGACACCCTCGCCCAGCTCGCCGCTCAGCGCTATTTCGCGAGCCGCGAGCTGGCGACCGCGCTGTATCTCGCGCTGCGCATGGAGCGGCCGCTGTTTGTCGAAGGCGAGCCGGGTGTTGGCAAGACGGAGCTCGCGAAAGCCGCGGCCGGCATGCTCGGCACCACGCTGCTGCGCTTGCAATGCTATGAAGGCCTCGATACCGCGAGCGCGCTCTACGAATGGGACTACCCGCGCCAGATCATGGCGCTTCGGCTTGCCGAAGCGAGCGGCGAGCGCCCCGACAACGACACGCTGTATCGTGGCGAATTCCTGCTGAAGCGTCCGCTTCTGCAGGCGCTGATGCCGGACGAAAACCATCCCGGCGCGCGGCGCGTGCTGCTGATCGACGAAATCGACCGCGCCGACGAACCGTTCGAGGCATTCCTGCTCGAACTCCTGTCCGACTTCCAGGTATCGATTCCCGAATACGGCACCGTACGTGCGACGCAGCCGCCGCTCGTCGTCATGACGTCGAACCGCACGCGCGAAGTACATGACGCGTTGAAGCGCCGCTGTCTGTATCAATGGATCGGCTATCCGGACCGCGAGCGCGAACTCGAGATCGTCGCCGCGCGCTCGCCGCATACGTCCGCGCAATTGCAACGGCGCGCGGTCGACTTCGTGCATCGGCTGCGCGGCATGGATCTGTTCAAGGCGCCCGGCATCGCCGAAACGATCGACTGGTGCCGCGCGCTCGAAGCGCTGTCGGTCACGGAACTCGATCCGCAATCGGTGCAGAACACGCTCGGCGTGCTGCTCAAGTATCAGGACGATCTCGCGCGCGTGGATGCCACGCAGATCGCGCAGTGTCTGTCCGAGTGAGGATCGTCGGCATGAGGAACGAAAGAGGCTCAGCCCGGCACGATCACCCGGACCAGCAGCCTGCGCCCATGCTCGCGCGCAACGTCGTCCATTTCGTGCGCGTGCTGCGCGGCGCCGGCCTGCCGATGTCGCCCGCGCAGGCAGTCGACGCGCTCGCCGCGTTGCAGTGGATCGATCTCGGCCGCCGCGACGACGTGCGCGCCGCGCTTGCCGCGCTGCTCGTCACCGCGCCCGACGAGCGCGAGCTGTTCAATGCCGCATTCGATCTGTTCTGGCGCGACCCCGATTGGGAAGGCAAGCTGCGCGCGCTGCTGCTGCCGAAAGTGCGCGACGGGCTGCCACCGCCGAAGCGCAACAACCGTCTGGCCGATGCGCTCGCGGCGCGCTTGCCAGCGTCGCCGCATCTGAATACCCCGCAAGAAACCGAGCAGCACGAGTTGCACGCGCAGCTGACATTCAGCGCGGAAGAGCGGCTACGTCATCGCGATTTCGACACACTGAGCGCCGACGAATGGCGCACGCTGCGTCATCTGATTCGAGGCCAGCGGCTGCCGCTTGCAACCGAGCCGACCCGACGCCTGAAGGCGGCGTCGCACGGCACCCATGCGGATCTGCGCGCGAGCGCCCGGCACGCGGTTCGCGCCGGCGGTGACTGGACCGTGTGGAAGTATCGCGCGATGGTCGAGCGCAAGCCGCCGCTCGTGCTGCTGCTCGACATTTCCGGCTCGATGAGCAACTACTCGCGCGCGGTGTTGTACTTCTGCCATGCGCTGCTGCAATCGCGCGAACGTCTGCAGGTGTTTCTGTTCGGCACGCGGCTCACGAACGCGACGCGCGCATTGCGCGAACGCGATCCGGACGTCGCGATCGCGACGCTCAGCGATCAGGTGGTCGACTGGTCGGGCGGCACGCGCATCGGCGCGGCGCTCGCCGAGTTCAACCGACGTTGGGCGCGCCGCGTGCTCACCGGTCGGGCGACGGTGCTGCTCGTCACCGACGGTCTCGATCACGAAGCGATCGACGTGCTCGATACCGAAATGGCGCGGCTCGCACGCTTCGCGCATCGCGTCGTGTGGCTCAATCCGCTGCTGCGGTTCAGCGGCTTCACGCCGAAAGCGCGTGGCGTGCAGGCAATCCTGCCGCATGTCGATGCGCACCGTCCGGTTCATAATCTAGACAGTCTCGCCGCGTTCGGCCGCGATCTCGCGCAACTGACGCGCGCGCCTCGCCACACCGTCGCCGCGACGACACTCGCAGGAGCAACGACATGGAATTGAGCGAAACGCATACGCTGCCGGTCGCGCAGCAGCAGGCGTGGGACGCGTTGAACGATACAGAGGTTCTGCGCGCCTGCATCCCCGGTTGCGAAAGCATCGATCCGGAGGGCGAAAACGCGTACCTGGTCACGCTGAGCGCGGCGGTCGGACCGGTCAAGGCACGCTTCAAGGGGCGTATGCAACTGACCGATATCGACGCGCCGAACACCTACACGATCGTGTTCGAAGGCCAAGGCGGCGCCGCGGGTTTTGCCAAGGGCAATACGCATGTCACGCTCGAAGCCGACGGCGATGCCGCGACGAAGCTCTGCTATACCGCGAACGCGCAGGTCGGCGGCAAGCTCGCGCAGATCGGCTCACGGCTCGTCGACGGTGCGGCGCGCAAGATTGCCGGGGAGTTTTTCAAGCGCTTGGTCGCCCAGCTCTCGGGCGACCAGAGCGCCGCTCAAGCGCAGGACGGCGACGCCTCGGCGGACACTGAAACTGATGCCGAAGCCGCGTCCACGTCCGCGCAAACGGAAGCTAACGAGGCCACGGACGCAGAGTCCGGCGGCGAAGCAAAGAACGGGAAGAAATCATGGACAGCGTGGATCTCGAAGTTTTGAAAACCAGCGCCCGCTGGCTGGAGGACGGACATCGCGCGCTCCTCGTGACGGTCGTGAAGACGTGGGGCTCGTCGCCTCGTCCCGAGGGCGCGATGCTCGCGGTGCGCGATGACGGCCTGGTGGTGGGCTCGGTGTCGGGCGGTTGCATCGAAGACGATCTGATCGATCGCGTCCGGCAACGGGGCATCGAGCAGACCCGCCCGGAAGCCGTGAAGTACGGCATCACGGCAGAGGAAGCGCATCGCTTCGGGCTGCCGTGCGGCGGTACGATCCAGCTTGTGCTCGAACCGTTGACGCGGCAAAGCGGCATCGCCGAGCTGTGCCACGCGGTCGAAAATGGCCGGCTCGTCGCGCGCGAACTCGACATGACGACCGGCGAGGCACGGCTCGACAACGCGCAGGCAACCGACGGCGTGAATTTCGACGGTGAGCGTCTGCTGACGATCCACGGTCCGCGCTACCGGATGCTCGTGATCGGCGCCGGGCAGTTGTCGCACTACCTGTGCCATATCGCGGTGGGGCTCGACTATCAGGTGACGGTCTGCGATCCGCGCGAGGAATACACCGAGGAATGGGACGTGCCCGGCACGAAGATCGTCCGCACGATGCCTGACGACACCGTGATCGACATGAAGCTCGACGAGCGCTGCGCGGTGATCGCGCTGACGCACGATCCGAAGCTCGACGATCTTGCGCTGATGGAAGCGTTGAAGACGCCGGCGTTTTATGTCGGCGCGCTCGGTTCGCGCCGGAACAATCACGCGCGACGCGAGCGCTTGAAGGAGTTCGATCTGAACGAAGCGGAACTGGCCCGTTTGCATGGACCCGTGGGCATTTATATCGGCAGCAGGACGCCGCCTGAGATCGCGGTGTCGATTCTGGCGGAGGTGACGGCGGCGAAAAACGGCGTATCGCTGCCGACGCTATTGCAGGTCGAAGGCGCGAAGGCCGCGCGGGAAATTGCCGCGTCGGGTGGCGCCGCTTGCAGCGTGTAGCGTGACGCGGCGTTATTCAATTCAGACCGGCCACAGCGGCCCTTCCTGCATCGCGCCGATCTGCTCGCGCATCTCGAGAATGCGCTCCTCCCAGTAGCGCTGCGTGTTGAACCACGGAAACGCGGCTGGAAACGCCGGATCGTTCCAGCGGCGCGCGAGCCACGCCTGATAGTGAATCAGCCGCAATGTGCGCAGCGCTTCGACCAGATAAAGCTCACGCGGCTCGAATTCGCAGAAGTCCTCGTACCCGGCGAGCAGATCGGCCAGCGCGCGCGATGCCTCCGCGCGATCGCCCGGCAGCAGCAGCCATAAATCCTGAATCGCGGGACCCATGCGGCTGTCGTCGAAATCGACGAAATGCGGGCCCGCGTCGGTCCACAGCACGTTGCTCGGATGGCAGTCGCCGTGCACACGCAGCGCGCGAATCTCGCCGGCTCGCTCGAACGCGCGCGCGACGCCATCGAGCGCGAGATTCATCACCGTTTCCCACGCGGTGCGCACATCGTCGGGTACGAAACGGTGCGCGAGCAGGAAGTCGCGCGGCTCGTAGCCGAACGTGTCGATGTCAAGCGTCGGACGTTCCGCGTAATCCTGGGTCTGCCCGATCGCATGAATGCGTCCGATGAAACGCCCCAGCCATTCGAGCGTGTCGCGCCGGTCGAGATCCGGCGCGCGACCGCCGCGCCGCTCGAAGACCGAGAAGCGAAAACCGTCGAAGCTATGCAGCGTGCTGCCTTCGAGCACGCGCGCGGGCACGGCCGGAATCTCGCGCGCGACGAGTTCGGCGACGAACGCGTGCTCTTCGAGAATCGCCGCGTCGCTCCAGCGCTCGGGACGATAGAACTTCGCGACCACGGGCGGACCGTCTTCGACGCCGACCTGATACACGCGGTTTTCGTAGCTGTTGAGCGGCAACAGACGGCCGTCGGTACGCACGCCGGTCGTTGCGAGTACGCCGTCGAGTGCATCGAGCACGGTTTCGGGTGTAAGCCGCGAGAACGGCACGGCGCCGTCGGCGCCGGCCTCGGGATGAAAACTGTCGGGAGTGGTGTCGTTCATGCCCGCATTGTGCGCCGCGCTGCGGATAAAGACGAGGGCGACGACGGGCGTGACGACTCGCGATGCGTGCGTCGCATCGCTAGAAACGTGGGCTGACGTTCAATGCGTCTGCGCGCCGGCTGGACGTATCAGGTCACCGGTATCGATCAGATCTTCCAGGAAAAAGGGTTCGGTATTGAGTTGCTGCGAGGCGCCGGGCTCGCCGGCGTACCACGCCACCATTGCCATGTCGCCAAGAATGCGCATGACGATTCCGCGCGCGCCTTGCGGCACGGCGATATGTACCGATCGGACAATGGAACCGACTTCCATGATAATTCCCCGCTTCCCTTAGCCGGCTTTATGATTTCGTGCCGGTCGAGGTGATGATAAAAACGCCGCTTCGCATTTGGACGTTGCGTGCGCACCTGATCTGCTGCGCGCGTGGCGCGTGAGAGGTGAAAGTCATTGTTCCCGCGTTGCGGGGCCTTTGGAAAGCGCGAACGACAGGCTTTCACCGGTCGCTTCACGCTACTCCCATTACGCCGTGCGCCGCCAATGAGCTGGCGTCAGACGTCGTAATGAAGCCCATCATAAACCCTGCGGCGAGAGACATCAAAAACGTGCATTGCCCGGAACGGTCTGGCAGATAGGGCGTCACTGCGCCATCGCAAACGCAACTCCTGGGCACCGCGAAGATCGGCTTCTCAGCGTATGCTTAACATTTTGCGCGTTCCCGTGTGACCCAAGGAGTTCTGTTGTGACCCTGCCGCCGCAATCCCAGCCGATTGCATCTGCCGTTCCCTCTCCCGCCGCAGCCTCAGTTGATTGCGCCCACACCACCAAGGTGTCGGACGTCCCGTATCTCGAACGCGGCTCGCGCGCGTACTGGCGTGCGAGCGTCGCGCTGCTGTTCGCCGGCTACGCGACGTTCTCGCTGCTTTACTGCGTGCAGCCGCTGCTGCCGTCGTTCTCCGATGCGTTCAACGTGACGCCCGCGCAAAGCAGTCTGGCGCTGTCACTGTCGACCGCGGCGCTCGCGGTTGCGATCTTCGTCGCCGGTTTCGTCTCCGAGGGTTGGAGCCGGCACAAGCTGATGACGCTGTCGCTGACGGTGTCGGCGGTGCTGACGATCGGCGTATCGGTCGCCCCGCATTGGCATCAGCTGCTCGTGCTGCGCACGCTCGAAGGGCTTGCGCTCGGCGGCGTGCCGGCCGTTGCGATGGCATACCTCGCCGAAGAAGTGCATCCCGACGGCCTCGGCCTCGCGATGGGCTTGTATGTCGGCGGAACGGCGATCGGCGGCATGGCAGGGCGCGTGATCACGGGCGTGGTCGCCGATCTGTTTTCGTGGCGCGTCGCGATCGGCACGATCGGCGTGCTCGGCCTGCTGTCGATGCTCGCGTTCCGCGCGCTGTTGCCGCCGTCGCGCCATTTCGTGCCGCGCCGCGGGCTCGGCTTCGCGCATCACCGCACCTTGCTGCTGCGGCAGTTCAGCCGACCGGGCCTGCCGCTGCTGTTCCTGCTCGGCTTCGTGCTGATGGGCAGCTTTGTCACGCTGTACAACTACCTCGGCTACCGGCTGCTCGCGCCGCCATATCGGCTGAATCAGACTGAGATCGGCGCGATTTTCATCGTTTATCTGGTCGGCGTGGTCGCATCGCCGTGGTCCGGGCGCATGGCCGATACCTTCGGCCGCGCGCGCGTGCTGATCGCGAGCCTGCTGCTGATGGTGTTCGGCCTTGCGTTGACGATGCTGCATCCGCTCACGGCGATCGCGACCGGGATCGCATGCGTGACGTTCGGGTTCTTTGCCGGGCACTCGGTCGCGAGCGGCTGGGTTGGGCGTCTGGCGAAAGACGCGAAAGGCCAGGCCGCGGCGCTGTATCTGCTGGCGTACTACATCGGCTCAAGCCTGGTCGGCTCATATGGCGGCGGTGTCTGGGCCGCGCATGGCTGGAATGGGGTGGTCGGGCTGGTCGCCGCGCTGCTCGTGATCGGGCTGTTCGCGGCGACGCGCCTGCGCGGACGGGAATAGCCCGGAGGATCGGCACCAAAACGAAAGGGGCACGTAAGCGAACGTTTGATGTTTTCGCTGCATTTTGCTGCGCCGCGCCAATCGCCGCGCGCCCCGCCGCGCCGGGGTTCAGCAGCTTGCGAATAAGCGCCGATGCGCAAGCTCGCGCCGTCGCGCCGCTTCATCGGTCTCCTATACTCGACTCGTGCATGGACGCTGCATGGTTTTTCAGCCGCGGCCTCCGCTGCAACGACACAGCAACCATCCCGCATGGGAGGAGACGAAGATGACGTACTTTACGATCGGCGATTTCATCCTGGTCATTCCGATGGCGTTGGCGGGCGCGCTATTCGTCGGCGCCCTGCCCTGCAAGACCGAGTCGCGACACAACGCGCTGCGTGTGCTAGGCGCGATGATCGGTGTGATGTGCGCGGTGGCGCTGGTCGAGGGTCTGCCGGCGCTGGTGTAGCGGCGCGGCGAAATACCTGCAGAAAAGCCGCACGCCGAGCGTGCGGCTTCGTTTCGCCCTTGCGTCCGTCCGCCGGTTGCGCGGACGGCTGCTCACGCGGTCAGATCGCCTGATCCGTCGACGGCTTTTCCCACAGGTTGATCCCGCCTTCGGTCGCAAAGCGATCGATCTCGGCCAGTTCGTCGGCCGAGAACGCGAGGTTCTTCAGCGCGCCGACGTTCTCGCGCACCTGCTCCGCGCGGCTCGCGCCGATCAACACCGAGCTCACGCGCGCATCGCGCAACGCCCACGCGAGCGCCATCTGCGCGAGGCTCTGGCCGCGCCGCTGCGCGATGTCGTTGAGCTTCCTCACGTGCTCGATGTTCTGCGGGCTCAGATGCTCGTCTTTCAGCGAGCCGCCGCCCGGCTTGTTGACGCGCGCATCGGCCGGCACGCCGTTCAGGTACTTGCCGGTCAGCAGCCCCTGCGCGAGCGGCGTGAACGCGATCGTGCCCGCGCCGAGCTCCTCGAGCGTATCGAGCAGGTCGTGTTCGATCCAGCGGTTGAGCATGTTGTACGACGGCTGATGGATCAGCAGCGGCACCTTGTATTCGGCGAGCAGCTTCGCCATTTCGCGCGTCTTCGCCGACGAGTACGACGAGATGCCGATATACAGCGCCTTGCCCTGCTGCACCGCGCTCGCGAGCGCGCCCGCGGTTTCCTCGAGCGGCGTATGCGCGTCGAAGCGATGCGAATAGAAGATGTCGACGTAATCGAGGCCCATGCGCTTCAGGCTCTGATCGAGACTCGCCAGTACGTACTTGCGCGAGCCGCCGCCTTGCCCATACGGACCCGGCCACATATCCCAGCCCGCCTTCGACGAAATCAGCAGTTCGTCGCGATACGGTTTGAAATCGTCCTTGAACAGACGGCCGAAATTGGTTTCCGCGCTGCCGTACGGCGGCCCGTAGTTGTTGGCGAGATCGAAGTGCGTGATGCCCAGGTCGAAGGCCGTGCGCAGGATGTCGCGCTGCGTCGAGATCGGCGTGGTGTCGCCGAAGTTGTGCCACAAGCCGAGCGACAGCGCCGGCAGTTTGAGACCCGACTTGCCGCAGACGCGGTATTGCATGTCCGAATAGCGTTCTGAAGCTGCTTCGTAAGCCATTGCTAGTGTCCTTGTCGATGAGATCGCCTGACGATTGCGGGGTGCAGCCGGACCGCTATGTTAGCCAATCGACGCGACGCTTGCAGGCAGCCCAGCATGCGTGATGGACGAGCGCGCACGGCTCACCTACACTCTGGCCGGTTCAAGTTGATGGGAGGTGCAGATGACGAAAGCGATTTCGATCGCGCTGATTGTCGGCGGTATCGTGCTGCTGTATTTCGGCGGGCAGGCATTCAATTCGGTGAGCAGCGACGTGTCGCGCTTCTTCACCGGTTCGCCGAGCAACAAGGCGATCATGCTGATCGTCGCGGGTGTGGTGGCGACGCTCGCCGGGCTGACGGGAATCGCATTGTCGGGGCGCAAGCGCTGAGCGTTTCGCGCGAGGCCCGCGACGAAAAATCCTAAAACGCGATGTCGGGCCTGGCGGCGGAGCGCGTGCCGGGCAGCGGCACGTTGCTCACCCCGTGATAGGTGAACACCAGCGAGAACTTCACCTGATCGCTGAGATTCTTGCCGGCTGAGTGCAGCGTGTTGCAATGGAAGAACACCACGTCGCCGGTTTTCAGCTCGGGGGACACCGCGGTGCGGATGGCGGCCTCGTTTTCCGCCAGATCCGCGCGGAAGAATTTCGCTTCGTCGAAACGGTCGGACGTGAAGGCGGCGCCGTGCGATTGCGGCACGAACCACAGCGCGCCGTTATCGACGGTTTCGGGGCCGACCGCGAGCCACACCGAGACAAGATCGTCGCGCTCGAACGACCAGTAGCGCACGTCGCGATGCCAGCCGGTGAGGCTGCCGTACGCGGGGTGCTTGGTCATCATGCAGTTGTGATGCGCGCGCGACAGACGCGGCTCCTCGCCAAAATACAGCTCCATCCAGCCACGGATTTCCGGGGCGGTCGCCCATTGCGCAAACGCCGGGTGACGACCGTACGCGTCGAGGAGACGCCGCACCGTGTGTCCGCCCGGCGCATCCTTCGACGACGGCGCGCCAGGATACTGCAGATCCGCTTCGAATTCGATCGGCGCCGCGGCTTCCTGTAGCTGCCGCTGCGCGATCCGCTTCAGTTCCTCGCAACGCTCGGGTGACACGAGTCCGGGCACGACGACAAAACCGTGCTCGCGCAACGCGTGAATCTGCTCTTTCTTCGAATGGAGTGACATGGTATTCCGTTACCGTCGACTAACTGATGTTCGATTGTAAAACGGGCGCGATCGGGCTGCGTTGTTTCGCCGAGGGCGGCTCCGGCGTCCTGCTTCTGTTTTTCCGTGGGCCTGCCTCGAGGTTCGACGCATGGCGATGCACCGACCTAAGGCGACCGGCAGGCGGCAACCGCACATTAACTGCGCAAACGCGCACGGAAATCGCTCCGCCCAGGTGAGCTCAGGGGCGACGTCCGCGACGATGCGATCTAGGGAGAACCGCGGTTCGCAGGGTAAAAACGGACTTTCTGACGTCACGATTCCCCTGTAGCCTTCTCGCATGTTGATCGTCGCTGACGCACTTCTCTTTGTCGCCCGGGCCGCGAGGGCCCGTCCCGCCGCTTTCTCCGCGTTGTACCTTCGTCGCGCCATGCGCCGTGTTTGGCGTTGCGATCTGCCGCGCCGCGATCCGCACCGGAATTTCCGGCTTTCAGGCCGTTCATCGCAACCCCGTCATTGGCACATATGGTGCTGTTTGTCCGTGCACATCCGGTGCACGCGCCGACGTGCGGTACTTTGCCTAACTGTGAAGCCATGCATACTCTTTTGAGCACCCGTCTTACCCGCGCCGCGCTGAAAGCGGCGCGTCCCGCGCGCCGTCATATGATGCGGGCGCTGCGCCACCATGCCGCGCGCACCCGCGCGCTCGGCGAGCAGTGGCGCGACGCGAAGGCCGTCGACGGTTTCCGCACCTGGTTCAATACGTTCTTCTCGGCGCTGCGCCAGCAGAGCGGCACGCGCCGTTTGTCGCTGCGTACGCTGCTGCGCAAACCGACGCCGTTGCGCCTCGCGGTCGCGAAACGCGCGCCGGCGGTGACTACGCCCACGAGCCGTCGGCCGCGCCGTCTGTCGACGAGCAGCAGCGGATGGTTTGCGTTTGCGTTCGCGAGCCGGTGAAGTCGCTGAACGGGCGCTGAACTGCTGCCCGCTTGACGATTCACCGCGAAGACAAAGAAAAAACCCCGCCCGGCTCACGCCGGCGGGGTTTTTTTCGATCAGGCAGCGATCGGCTCGCGCTTAGTCGGCGAGCGCCGCGACCGGCTCGGTGCCTGCCGCTTCGGCGAGCGCGAGCGCCTTGTCGGTGGCTTCCCAGGTGAATTCCGGCTCTTCGCGGCCGAAGTGACCATACGCCGCGCTCTTCTCATAGACGGGGCGCAACAGGTCGAGCATCTGGATGATGCCCTTCGGACGCAGGTCGAAATGCTGACGCACGAGCTCCGTGATCGTCGCATCCGACACGCGGCCGGTGCCGAACGTGTTGACCATCACCGAGGTCGGCTGGGCGACGCCGATCGCATACGACACCTGGATCAGGCAACGCGACGCGAGGCCCGCGGCCACGATGTTCTTCGCGACGTAGCGGCCGGCGTAGGCTGCCGAGCGGTCGACCTTGGACGGGTCTTTCCCCGAAAACGCGCCGCCGCCGTGCGGCGCCGCGCCGCCATACGTGTCGACGATGATCTTGCGGCCCGTCAGACCGCAATCGCCCTGCGGACCGCCGATCACGAAGCGACCGGTCGGGTTCACGAGGAACTTGATGTCACCCTTGATCAGCTCGGCCGGCAGCGTGGGCTTGATCACTTCCTCGATCACCGCTTCGCGCAGCGTGTCGAGCTCGATGTCCGGCGAATGCTGGGTGGACAGCACGACGGTGTCGATCGCGTGCGGCTTGCCGTCGACATAGCGCACGGTGACCTGCGACTTCGCGTCCGGACGCAGCCAGGGCAGACGGCCGTCGCGGCGCAGATTCGCCTGCCGCTCGACCAGACGGTGCGACAAGTGGATCGGCAGCGGCATCAGTTCCGGTGTTTCCTCGCATGCGTAACCGAACATGAGGCCCTGGTCGCCCGCGCCTTGGTCGAGGTTGTTGTCGTGCGCGCGGTCCACGCCCTGGGCGATGTCCGGCGACTGCTTGTCGTAAGCGACGAGCACCGCGCAGCCGCGGTAGTCGATGCCGTAGTCGGTGTTGTCGTAGCCGATGCGCTTGATGGTGTTGCGCGCGATCTGGATGTAGTCGACGTTCGCGGTGGTGGTGATTTCACCGGCCAGCACGACCAGACCCGTGTTGCACAGCGTTTCCGCCGCGACACGCGAGTACTTGTCTTGAGCGAGGATGGCGTCGAGGATCGCGTCCGAGATCTGGTCCGCGACTTTGTCGGGATGGCCTTCGGAAACGGATTCGGAAGTAAAGAGATAGTCGTTTGCCACGTTGCAGACTCCTGTTTAGTGGTTACGGTTGCGTTCCACGTAGCCGACTTCGGGAGTCTGAAGCGGCGACGCTTTAGCGGATTACCTTACCGATGGACGCTTGACCCATGGAAACCATGGACCGCACCCGCCGGCTTCGCCCCGCAAGTTGTCTATTAACTCGGCGAAGCCTTTATTATAGCGACTTCCTTTGAATGTCACAGAGTCCAACGCGTGCGGCTTCACGTCATCTTGTCCGTTGTCCACCATTTCGCCCCCTGCAGCGCCGCCCGCGCGGAGGCTGCATGCTGAGCCGCTACGGCGCGAAGCTCGCGATCGGGCTGCTTAAACTCTTTGCGCTGTTGCCGTATGGATTCGTCGCCCGTCTCGGCGACGGCTTCGGTTGGTTGCTCTACCAGATCCCGAGCCGCCGCAAGCGCATCGTTCACACGAATCTGAAGCTGTGCTTCCCCGACTGGAGCGAAGAGCGCCGCGAGGACGTCGCGCAGAAGCACTTCCGTCACGCGATCCGCAGTTATGTCGAGCGCAGCGTGCAGTGGTTCGGCTCGGCGAAGAAGCTGGAGAAGCTGATCCAGCTCGACAGCGCGATCGACCTGACGGACCCGAACCTGCCACCCACATTGTTTCTCGGCTTTCACTTTGTCGGCATCGAGGCCGGTTCGATCTTTCTGAACTACTCGCTCAAGCGCCAGTGCGGCTCGCTCTATCAGCCGATGTCGAACCAGCAGCTCGAGCAAGTCGCGAAAGCGGCGCGCGCGCGTTTCGGCGCCGACATGGCGAGCCGCGCGGACAGTGCGCGCATCGTGCTGCGCTGGCTGCGCGAACGCAAACCGGTGATGCTCGGCGCGGACATGGACTACGGCGCGCGCAATTCGACGTTCGTGCCGTTCTTCGGCGTGCCGACCTGCACGCTGACGGCGGTCGGCCGTCTCGCCAAGGTCGGGCACGCGCAGGTCGTGCCGTTCATCGGCGAAGTGCTGCCGAATTACAAGGGCTACCGGCTCAAGGTCTTCAGACCTTGGGACGACTATCCGACCGGCGACGATGACCTAGATGCGCGACGCATGAATGAGTTTCTCGAAGAGCAGATTCCGCTGATGCCCGAGCAGTATTACTGGGTGCACAAGCGCTTCAAGACGCGGCCGCCAGGGGTGCCGGGGGTGTATTGACGGTGGCGTTAGGCCCTCGCCCGCCGTACCGTTTCCGATGTGCCAACGTGTATCATCTGCTATTGGTCCAGCACGGCTCGAACGAGTGACTCATCTGGGAGCCGGCGAGGCCGAAATTTCAGGCTCCGCACGCACGCGCGAAGCCCTACGCAGCAACGGATACACGGAAAACGTGAAGCTCAAATTCACCAAAATGCACGGCGCGGGTAATGACTTCGTCGTGCTCGACGGCTATACCGAACCGGTCAGCCTGACCACGGCCCAGGTTCGCGCGCTCGCGAACCGCCATTTCGGCGTCGGCGCCGACCAGTTGCTGCTGGTCGAAAAGCCGACCGTCGAGGGCGTCGATTTCAGATATCGCATTTTCAATTGCGACGGCGGCGAGGTCGAGCACTGCGGCAATGGCGCGCGCTGCTTCGTCAAGTTCGTGCGCGAGCGCGGCCTCACCGACCGGCGCAGCGTGCGCGTGCAAGTCCAGAAAGGCACGATCACGCTGACCATGCAGGACAACGGTGAAGTCATCGTCGACATGGGCACCCCCGTTTTCGATCCCGAGCTCGTCCCCTTCGCGACCAAGGGCCTGCAAGGCCGCCGCGAAAGCGCGGACACGCTCTGGCCGCTCGACGTGAACGGCACGACGCGCTGGATGTCGGTCGTGTCGATGGGCAATCCGCACGCGGTGCAGGTCGTCGACGACGCCGAGGCGTTCCCGGTGCTGCTCGAAGGTCCGGCCATCGAGCGGCACACGCGCTTCCCGCAGCGGGTCAACGCGGGCTTCATGCAAATCGTCAACCGCAACGAGATCAAGCTGCGCGTCTACGAACGCGGCGCGGGCGAAACGCTCGCATGCGGCACCGGCGCATGCGCGGCGGTCGCGGCCGGTATCCGGCGCGGGCTGCTGGATTCGCCGGTGCTCGTACACACCCACGGCGGCGATCTGACCATCACGTGGGATAGCGCGCAGCCAGGCGCGCCGCTGCTGATGGCCGGCCCTGCGGCCACCGTCTTCGAAGGAGAGATCGAGTTGGCCGAAGAGGCGTCGAGCGCGGCCCCACAGTCGCGGCACGCTCCGTCCAACCCGGCCGCCGTGGCGCCCTCCGTCTAACTCATCGACCGACGCGCCGCCGCGAGGCGGCTGTCCCGTAGTCCTCTAGCCGAAACCATGAACGATCGCGAAGTCGCCGAATACCTGCTCGCCAATCCCGAATTCTTCGTCGAACATGCCGAAACGCTCGCGACGATCCGGCTCGCGAATCCGCACGGCAAAGCCGCGGTGTCGCTGCAGGAGCGGCAGATGGAGATGCTGCGCGACAAGAACAAGCATCTCGAACGACGTCTAGCCGAGCTGCTGCGCTACGGCCACGAGAACGACAGCATCGCGTCGAAATTCCACCGCTGGACCATCCGCGTGATGGCCGAGCGCGATCCGTACGCGCTGCCACGCACGATCGCCGGCGGTCTGCGCGACATCTTCGATGTGCCGCAAGCGGCGCTGCGCGTGTGGGACGTCGCCGAGCCGTATGCGCAAGCCGACTTCGCACGCCACGTCAGCGAGGAAGTGCGCATTTTCGCGGGCAGCCTGAGCACCCCATACTGCGGCGCGAACACCGGCTTCGAGGCCGCGCAGTGGCTCGCGCCCGCGACGGGCGCGTCCAACGGGGCGGCTAACCCGGCGACAAGCGTGGCAACCAGCACGGCCGACGACCACGGCGCAGCGCCGAGCGACACGGTGCACACCACCGAATCAATCGCGCTGCTCGCGCTGCGCGACCCCGAACGTGCCGAAGACGCGCCGACGTTCGGCCTGCTCGTCATGGGTTCAGCCGACCCGCGACGCTTCCACGAAGGCATGGCCACCGATTTCCTCACGCAAATCGGCGCGCTCGCGAGCGCCGCGCTGAGCCGGCTGCTGCCGCGTTAAGCAGCGCCACGCAATCTCACCGCCCCACCGTGACCGCCGCCGACCCGATCGCCGCCTACCTGTCGCATCTCGAACATGAGCGGCGGCTGTCGGCGCACACGCTGCGCGGTTACACGCATGAGCTCGCGGAACTGAAGCAGCTCGCCAAGGGCCGAGCGCTCGAAAGTCTGACCGCGGTCGACATTCGCGGCGCCGTCGCGCGCGCCCATGCGGGCGGCCTCACCGCGCGCTCGATCGGCCATCGCCTGTCGGCATGGCGCGCGTTTTATCGTTGGCTCGCGGGCCACGTCGAGTTGGCGGCCAATCCGGTCGCCGCGGTGCGCGCGCCGAAGCAGGCGAAAATGCTGCCGAAGGCGCTTTCTGTCGACGACACCGCGCGCCTGATGGACAGCCCGCCCGCCGACTCGCCCGAGGGCCTGCGCGATCACGCGATCCTCGAACTGTTCTACTCGTCGGGCTTGCGCCTCGCCGAACTGGTCGGCCTCGACGTGCGGTTCGCCGACGTCGACGGCTATCGCTCGGCCGGCTGGTTGAAGCTCGATTCCGGCGAAGTCGAAGTGCTCGGCAAAGGCAAACGGCGTCGCGTCGTGCCGGTGGGCAGTAAGGCGGTCGAGGCGCTGAATGCATGGCTCGCGGTGCGCGAACGGCTGGTCCGCCACGATCCGCACCCGCTCTTCCTGTCGGCGCGCGGCAACCGGTTGTCGCCAAACGTCGTGCGCGAGCGCGTGAAGCGCGCCGCGCTCGCGGCCGGCATTCCGGCCAACGTGCACCCGCACGTGCTGCGCCATTCGTTCGCGACCCACGTGCTGCAATCGAGCGGCGATCTGCGCGCCGTGCAGGAGCTGCTCGGCCACGCGAGCATTACCGCGACGCAGGTTTATACGGGCCTCGATTTCCAGCACCTCGCCCACGTCTACGACAGCGCGCATCCTCGCGCGAAGAAACGCAACTGATCACGCGACTGGCGCCGCGCGCCACGACGCGCCGCGCTCGCTTGCACCCTACCGACACCTGATGAATACCGTTACGCTCAAACCATCGAAGGAAAAATCGCTGCTGCGCCGCCATCCGTGGGTCTATGCCAATGCGATCGAGCACGTCGACGGCCGCCCCGCGCCCGGCGCGACCGTGCTCGTGCGCGCGCACGACGGCCGCTTTCTCGCGCGCGCCGCCTACAGCCCGCACTCGCAGATCCGCGCACGGGTATGGAGCTTCGACGAAGCCGAGCCGATCGATCACGCGTTCTTCAAGCGCCGCGTGCAGCGCGCATTCGCGCATCGTCAGGCGATGGTGCGCAACACCGGCGCCGTGCGGCTGATCTTCGGCGAGGCGGACGGTCTGCCCGGCCTGATCGTCGATCACTACGTCGCCGAGGACGCAGGTCAGCGCAGCCAGATCGTCTGTCAGTTCATGGCGGCCGGTGTCGAGGCGTGGAAGGATGCGATCGTCGCGGCGCTGGTCGGCACGACCGGTTGCCCGAACGTGTACGAGCGCTCGGACGTGTCGATCCGCCAGAAGGAAGGGCTCGAACAGATCACTGGCGTGCTTGCCGGCGAGCCACCGTCGGAGAAGCTGATCGCGAGCGAAAACGGCGTGCGCTATAACGTCGACGTGCGCAACGGCCACAAGACCGGCTTCTATGTCGACCAGCGCGATAGCCGCTTGCTGGTGCAGCAGTTCGCGAAAGATCGCGATGCGCTGAACTGTTTCTGCTACACCGGCGGCTTTTCGCTCGCGGCGCTCAAGGGTGGTGCGAAGCGCGTGGTGTCGGTCGATTCGTCGGGTGAAGCGCTCGCACTCGCGCAACAGAACGTGGCGGCCAACGGCTTCGACGCCGACCGCGCGAGCTGGCTCGACGCCGACGCATTCAAGACACTGCGGCGCCTTTACGACGAAGGCGAGCGCTTCGATCTGATCGTGCTCGATCCGCCGAAATTCGCACCATCGCGCGAGCACGTGGACCGCGCCTCGCGCGCGTACAAGGACATCAATCTGACGGGCCTGAAACTGTTGCGCCCGGGCGGTTTGCTATTCACCTACTCGTGCTCGGGCGCGATCGATCCCGACCTGTTCCAGAAGATCGTGTCCGGCGCTGCCGCCGACGCGCGCGTCGATGCCCGCATCCTGAAGCGGCTTGGCGCGGGTGTCGATCATCCGCTGCTCACTGCGTTCCCCGAAGGGGAGTATCTGAAGGGGCTGCTGTTGCAAATCGCCTGAGCGCCCTTATTTTCTGGGCGATTGCGCATGCTGGCGGCGGCAGCGGTCAGCCTCGGCACCGGCGGCGATAAGCCGGCCGCAACCCGGCTGCGCCTGCGCCCGGCTGGCAAATATGTTTCAATATCCGGCTAGACAGGGCCGCGCCCATCCGGCTGCGGCGGCCCGCCTAACGCATCATCTGGCTAGCCCTGCGCTAGCGTTCGATCACGCACCGTTTCACGACTTACAGGCGACCCACATGATTCCAGTCACCATCCTGACCGGCTTTCTCGGCAGCGGCAAAACCACCCTGCTCAAGCGCATCCTGAACGAAAAGCACGGCATGAAGATCGCCGTCATCGAGAACGAGTTCGGCGAAGAGAACATCGACAACGAGATCCTCGTGCAGGACACGACCGAGCAGATCATCCAGATGAGCAACGGCTGCATCTGCTGCACGATTCGCGGCGACCTGTCGCGGGTGCTCGGCGATCTGGCCGCGAAGAAGCAGGCGGGCGAGGTGGACTTCGACCGCGTCGTGATCGAAACCACCGGCCTCGCGAATCCGGGCCCGGTCGCGCAAACCTTCTTCATGGACGACCAGATCGCAAGCGAATTCCTGCTCGACGCGATCATCACGCTGGTCGACGCCAAGCACGCAAACCATCAACTGGACGAGCACGAAGTGGTGCAGCGCCAGGTTGGTTTCGCGGACCGGATGTTCATTACGAAGGCCGATCTCGTCGACGAACAGCACGTGGCCGATTTGCGCCACCGTCTGCTGCACATGAATCCGAAGGCTGCGATCAAGGTCGTCAATTTCGGCGAAGCGGACATCAAGGAAATTTTCGATCTGCGCGGCTTCAATCTGAACTCGAAGCTAGAAATCGATCCAGACTTCCTCACCGAAGACGAACAGGCGCACAGCCACGCGCACGCGCACGACGAGCACGGCCACACGCACGGCGATCATGACCACGACCACGCCAACTGCGATCACGATCATGGCCATTGCGATCACGAAGGCCACGATCATGGGCATCGCCACCATGCGCATCACGACGACAAGATCAAGTCGTTCGTCTACCGCAGCGACCGTCCGTTCGATCCGAACAAGCTCGAAGACTTCCTCGGCGGCATCCTGCAGATCTACGGCGAACACCTGCTGCGCTACAAGGGCGTGCTGTACATGAAGGGCGTCGATCGCAAAGTCGTGTTTCAGGGCGTGCATCAGATGATGGGCAGCGACCTCGCCGCGAAGTGGCAACCGGCCGAGAAGAAGACCAACAAGATGGTGTTCATCGGCATCGAACTGCCGCGCGACCTAATCACCGACGGTCTCGACGCCTGCCTCGCCTGAGCGGGTGCAGCGCTGCCACGCAAGCCTGCCGGAAAGCACAGCGCGGGCCGCGCGCATCGCGGCGTGCGCTGTGCCGTTGTTATTGCGCCGAGACGCTCCCAGCCAAATGCGCGGACGTGAATCGTCTGCTGAAACCTCGCCGCTGCTGCGCAGAAACCGTTCGAAAGCAGGCGATATGAAAAACGCGTGAAAACCCTGCTGTATTAAAGCGTGCACGACCATCGCTTTTTGGCTTTGTGCGCGTTATATTTTCAGGATATCGCAGCGCCGCACGTAGACTTTCAGCAGTTGCGGTACCCGATTGTGATTCAGTTACAATACGTGCCCACTGGAGAATGACAACGAATTGCCCGGTCGCGCGTATCCCGCGACGGGCCTGAAACGGCGCCGGAAAATCTTGTCCGGAGACACGCCGACAACGCCGGCGGGCACGGCCTGAAAGGGCACGCGCTCGTTGGCGAGCCATGCCTCAGGAGCATTTGAGAATCGGTTTCCAGAGGAGTTCGGCCCCGCAGCGGCGTAGCTAGCAACGCCCGGCGTGTGGGCGCCAGGCGCTTCGGCGTCACGACAGCCCAACGTTCGTGGCCACCCTGCGCTGCGCGTCCGCGCGACGCGTTTGCGGGCAATACGAAAGTGCGGGCACTATGAGTTTTGCCTTACATTGAAGAAGTAAGCCAGATGACGACGAAACGACTCTTGACCGAAGCCGAAATCCTGAAGATGAGCGACAAGGATTACATGAATGAGGATCAGCTCGCCTTCTTCAAGAACAGGCTTGAACAGTTGCAGGCGGACATTCTCCGCAATGCCGGCCAAACGACCGAGAATTTGCGCGAAACGGTCATCGTGCCGGACCCGGCCGATCGCGCCACGATCGAGGAAGAGCATGCGCTGGAGCTGCGCACGCGCGACCGCGAGCGCAAGCTGCTGAAGAAGGTTCAGCAATCGATCGCGCGAATCGAGGCGGGCGACTACGGCTGGTGCGAGGAAACTGGCGAGCCGATCGGCATTCCGCGTCTGCTCGCGCGGCCCACGGCCACGCTGTCGCTCGAAGCCCAGGAGCGCCGCGAACTGCGCCAGAAGCTGTTCGGCGACTGATTAGCTGCGGCGCGGCTTCGGCTTGGCGCCCTGAAAACGCTGCTTCGTCGAGAGGCGCACGGTGAACCGTGCGCCTTTTCTTTTTGCGCGACCTCCGCGCAAGCTCTGCCATCCCTCCCGTCCCGCCCTCCCTTTCGCCTCTTGTCTCAGGCTCCCTGAGCGGATTTTCAGTTTTTCGTCCTATGCCTTGCGGCGGATCTTGATATGACCGCGCACGCCCTAAAATAGATCGGACATGCGCTCACGAGCGCGCCAGCGTGCGCGCCGTCCGCTGACTGGATTCATGCGGTAGCGCCAGCGCTGCCGCGTCCTACCCGTTTTGCAAAAAGGAACGCATATGGAGCAATTTCACGGCACGACGATCGTTTCCGTGCGCCGCGGCAACAAGGTGGCGCTCGGGGGCGACGGCCAGGTGACGCTCGGCAACATCGTCATGAAAGGCGGCGCGAAGAAGGTCCGGCGCATCTATAACGGCAAGGTGCTGGTCGGCTTCGCAGGCGGCACGGCCGATGCATTCTCGCTGCTCGACCGCTTCGAGGCGAAGCTCGAGAAACATCAAGGCAATCTGACGCGCGCGGCCGTGGAGCTCGCGAAAGACTGGCGCACCGACCGCATGCTGCGCCGTCTCGAAGCGATGCTGATCGCCGCGGACGCGAGCACCACGCTCGTCATTACCGGCAACGGCGACGTGCTCGATCCCGAAGGCGGAATCTGCGCGATCGGCTCGGGCGGTGCGTACGCGCAGGCGGCCGCGAAGGCGCTCGCCGACAACACCGAGCTGTCCCCGCGCGACATCGTGGAGAAGTCGCTGGAAATCGCCGGCGACATGTGCATCTACACGAACCATAACCGCGTCATTGAGACGATCGAGTAAGGACCCTTCGATGAGCACCATGACCCCCGCCGAGATCGTCTCCGAACTCGACAAACACATCATCGGCCAAGGCCGCGCGAAGAAAGCCGTGGCCGTCGCGCTGCGCAACCGCTGGCGCCGTCAGCAGGTCGAGGACCCGCTGCGCCAGGAAATTACGCCGAAGAACATCCTGATGATCGGACCGACCGGCGTCGGCAAGACCGAAATCGCGCGGCGTCTCGCGAAGCTCGCGGACGCGCCGTTCATCAAGATCGAAGCGACCAAGTTCACCGAAGTCGGCTACGTGGGCCGCGACGTCGACAGCATCGTGCGCGACCTGATCGAGATTTCGGTCAAGCAGACCCGTGAAACCGAAATGCGCAAAGTGCGGACCAAGGCGGGCGATCTGGCCGAAGACCGCATTCTGGACATCCTGCTGCCCACGGCACGGCCGGTCGGCTTCGGATCGAGCTCGAGCTCGATCGACACCGCCGATGAAGGCAGCACGACTCGTCAGACGTTCCGCAAGCGCCTGCGCGAAGGGCAGCTCGACGACAAGGAAATCGAGCTCGACGTCGAGCAGCCGCAGGTCGGCATGGACATCATGGGGCCGCCGGGCATGGAAGACATGACCGAGCAGATCCGCTCGATGTTCGCCAACATCGGCGGCGGCAAGAAGACACGTCGCAAGATGAAGGTCAAGGAAGCACTGAAGGTGCTCACCGACGAAGAAGCCGGCAAGATGCTGAACGACGAGGAGGTGAAGGCCAAGGCGGTGCAGAACGTCGAGCAGAACGGCATCGTGTTCCTCGACGAGATCGACAAGATCGCGTCGCGCAACGAAGCGGGCGGCGGCGAAGTATCCCGTCAGGGCGTGCAGCGCGACCTGCTGCCGCTCGTCGAAGGCACGACGATCAACACCAAGTACGGCATGGTGAAGACCGATCACATTCTGTTCATCGCGAGCGGCGCGTTCCATCTCGCGAAGCCGAGCGATCTGATTCCGGAACTGCAGGGGCGATTCCCGATTCGCGTCGAACTCGATTCGCTGTCGGTCAACGACTTCGAATCGATCCTGGTGTCGACGGATGCGAGTCTCGTCAAGCAATACCAGGCACTGCTCGCGACGGAAGACGTGCACCTGGAATTCGCCGACGATGGCATCCGCCGTCTCGCCGAGATCGCCTACTCGGTCAACGAGAAGACCGAGAACATCGGCGCGCGGCGTCTTTATACGGTCATCGAAAAGCTGCTCGAGGAAGTGTCGTTCTCGGCCGGCAATCATTCGGGCCGTGCTGTGCAAATCGACGCGGCGTATGTCGATCGCGCGTTGAACGAAGTCGCGCAAGACGAAGACCTGTCGCGCTACGTGCTGTGATATCGGCGGTGACATCGCCAGGCACTGATGCCTGAAAAACAACGGGCTGCCTATGCATAGGCAGCCCGTTTTGTTTCGTGCCACTGAGACCGCGGCGACGGTGCCTCGAACAGCCCACGCCGCGCTGGACGATCCGCCTACTGCTTCACCGGCCGCTTCGCCAACTTACGCTGCAACGTGCGCCGATGCATGTTCAATGCGCGCGCGGTCGCCGAGATATTGCCGCCGTGTTCGGCGAGCACACGCTGAATGTGCTCCCACTCGAGCCGCGCCACCGACAGCGGCTGCGGATGCTCGATCGCCTCCTCCGCCTGCAACGCACTCGCCTCGCTTTGCAGCGCCGACAGGATCGTCTCGACGTTGGCCGGCTTCGCGAGATAGTTGTCGGCGCCGTCCTTCACCGCCTGCACCGCGGTGGCGATGCTCGCGTAGCCGGTCAGCACGAGCATGCGCGCGTCGGGCTGCAAATCGCGCAACGGCGCGACGAGCGTCAGACCGGAGTCATTCCCCAGATGCAGGTCCACCGTGATCTCGCTGAACTTGTGCTGATTCGCGAGCCGGATCGCCTCGTCTGCAGTGTGCGCTTCGCTCACCGTGTAGCCGCGCCGCGTCAAGCCGCGCGCGAGGATGCCGGAAAACACTTCGTCATCGTCGATCACCAGGAAATTCTTTTCGCTCATGCCTGTTTCTCCGTGTTGGATGGCGCGGCGCCCCGCGGGCTCGCTCCGGAAACCTTGCGCGCGGCGAGCGGCAGTCGGAGCACCGCACGCGTGCCGCGCGGCTTCCCGCCGTTGGCGTCGGTCAGCTCGATGGATCCCTTCAGACGCGCCGCCGCCGAAAACGCCAGATACAGACCGACGCCGTGGCCGCCCTGCGTGCTGTCCACCGGCATCGCGCCGAGCGAGCCGCGCAGCGCGGCCGGTATGCCCGGACCGTGGTCACACACTTCGAACACGATCTGGCCACCGCGAGGCGCGAGCGCGCACGACAGCGTCACGTGATCGCGGCTCGCGCGCGCGGCGTTGTCGAGCAGAATCGTGAGTATCTGGCTGACAGCCACCGTGTCGTTGAGACTGACATCGGCGGGCGGCGTGCCGATTCGCTCGAACGTCACGTGCGGATGGCGCAGGCGCCATTGCTCGGCGAACGACTCGAGCCATTCGTCGACCGGCTGGCTGTTCGTCGTGGTGGTTGCGCGGCTGCGCAACCGCGCGAGCGCCGACGTGCACAACGTCATCTGCTGCTCGAGCAACTCGAGATCGGCGCGGTAAGGCGCGAGTCCCGTGTCGGTGCGCGCCGCGTCGCGCAATTCTTCGGACAACATTGCGATTGTAGACAGAGGGGTGCCGATTTCGTGGGCCACAGTAGCCGCCTGCACGCCGAGCGCGACAGCCCGTTCGTCGTGAAGCAAGCGCTGCTGCGCTTCTCCGAGCGCTGCGTCACGTAGCCGCAGCGCCCGCGACATGCGCGCGACGAACCACGCGATCAGCCCCACGCTGACCATGAAGTTGACCCACATGCCCGAGCGGTAGTAGTCGAACAGGTTCGCGGGATTCTCGAGATTGAGCGGGACGGAATCGAAACTGAGCATCGCATAGCACGCGACCGCGAACGCCGCCAGCCACGCCATCAGGTACCACGGCAGCACGGCCGCCGCGATCGCGAGCGACGGCAGGTACAGCGACACGAACGGATTGGTGGTGCCCCCAGACAGGAACAGCAGCGCCGACAACGCGCCGAGATCGACCCAGATCTGCCCGAACAGCTCGACGTTGGACTCGGGACGCTGCCGCGACACCCGCCACCACGTGAGCGCGTTGAACAGCACTTCGAGCCCGATCACGAGCAGCATCGCGGGCAACGGCAAATTCGCGCCGAGGAAGATCTGCACGAACGCGATCGTCAGCAGCTGACCGATGATCGCGAGGCTGCGCAGCCAGAACAGATGACCGAGATTGACGCGGCCGGTGTTGGTTATACGGTGCATGACCCTAGTCTACCGGTTCGGACACGTCGCTCATCGCCGCATTGGTCGCGCAGCAGCGCCGCGCGGAGGAAAATCACGCCCGCTCATCCCCACTCGCCTCGCGTGTGGCCTGTGCGATTTCCGCGGCCAGACACTCCGGGCACAGACACCGGCCGGCCGGCTTCAACCGCTCGGCCGGTAGCGGCGGCAGCGCGCGGCACCAGCAGCTGGACGGCTCGGTCTGCATGCCGCAGTCGAAGGCATTGCCGCAACGCGGACAGCGCGCGCTGCGTTCGGAGCGGACGGAGGACGATTTCATCGCAAGTGGCGGCAGAGGGCAGGCGATAGCGGTCAGGCCATGATGCCATGACTGATTGGCTTAGTGCAGTCGTCCGTTCGGCCGATGCACAGCCGTCACGCAACTGCGTTACGCTTGCCGTTCGCCCCGCTCCGTGGCCCATCGCGGTGGTGCGCAAGCTGGCACCGCCCGTCGCTCGCGCCGCTGCCGAAAACCCTGTTGCAGCGCGCCAGTCCTGTACAATTCGCGCTGTTTTAAACTGTTCCGTGCCCGAGCCTGCCGCCATGTCCGAGCTTCCCGACCTCTCGCAGATTGCGCCCACCCTGAAAGCCGAAATTCTGGCCGAGGCGCTGCCTTATATTCGCCAGTATCACGGCAAGACCGTGGTCATCAAATACGGCGGCAACGCCATGACCGAAGAGCGTCTGAAGCAGGGCTTCGCGCGCGACGTGATTCTGCTGAAACTGGTCGGCATCAATCCGGTCATCGTGCACGGCGGCGGTCCGCAAATCGATCAGGCACTTAAGAAAATCGGCAAACAGGGCACCTTCATCCAGGGCATGCGTGTTACCGACGAAGAGACGATGGAAGTCGTCGAATGGGTGCTCGGCGGAGAGGTGCAGCAGGACATCGTGATGCTGATCAATCACTTCGGCGGCCAGGCGGTTGGCCTGACCGGCAAGGACGGCGGCCTGATCCACGCGCGCAAGATGCTGATGCCGGATCGCGACAACCCGGGCCAGTACGTCGACATCGGCCAGGTCGGTGAAGTCGAGTCGATCAACCCGGCGGTCGTGAAGGCACTGCAGGACGACGCGTTCATTCCGGTGATCTCACCGATCGGCACTGGCGAAGACGGCCTGTCGTACAACATCAACGCGGATCTCGTCGCAGGCAAGCTGGCGGTCGTGCTGAACGCCGAAAAGCTCGTGATGATGACCAACATCCCCGGCGTGATGGACAAGGAAGGCAATCTGCTGACCGACCTGTCCGCGCGCGAAATCGACGGCCTGTTCGAAGACGGCACGATCTCCGGCGGCATGCTGCCGAAAATCTCGTCCGCGCTCGATGCCGCGAAGAGCGGCGTGCGCTCGGTGCATATCATCGACGGCCGCATCGAACACTCGGTGCTACTCGAAATCCTGACCGAGCAGCCGTTCGGCACGATGATCCGCTCGCATTGATCGTTGCCGCATCCCCCGGCACGGGCGTCGCGTCTCAGCGGCGCGACGCCTGCGCCGCACCTCGCGGCTGGCAGGCGGTGCACAGCCCCGAGCGTTGATGCGGCAAACTCTCCGCATCCGCACCTTGAAGCGACCGTCAGCGGCTGAAGATCTCCACCATGCGCACCCCTCCTTCGCGGCGCCGCCGTCCTGACATCGCAGGCGGCAAGCCAGTCTGGCTGTTCGATCTCGACAACACGCTGCACCGCGCGTCGCATGCCATTTTCCCCGCGATCAATCGCGGGATGACCCAGTACATCGTCGACGCGCTGCACGTCGACATCGACGAGGCCAACCGTCTGCGCACCGGCTATACGCTGCGGTACGGCGCAGCACTGCTCGGCCTCACGCGCCACCATCCGCTCGACCCGCACGACTTCCTGAAGGTCGTGCACACGTTCCCCGACCTCGGCTCGATGATCCGTCACGAGCGCGGTATCGCGCGTCTGATCGCGGCGCTGCCAGGCCGCAAGATCGTGCTCACCAACGCGCCCGAAACCTACGCGCGCGCGGTGCTCGCCGAGCTGCGCATCGAGCGGCTGTTCGAGCGAGTGATCGCGATCGAGCACATGCGCGATCGCCGGCAATGGCGTGCGAAGCCCGATCACGCGATGCTGCGCCGCGCGATGCGCGACGCGCACGTGTCGCTCAAAGAAGCGATCCTCGTCGAGGACACGCGTTCGCACCTGAAAAACTATCGGCGGCTCGGCATCCGCACCGTATGGATTACCGGGCACCTCGCGCGCAAGCCCCATGTGAACGGCGTACCGACACGCCTGCCGGGCACCGGCCGGCCGCATTATGTCGACCGGAGCATTCGTTCGCTAAAATCGCTACGACTGGGCACGCGCTCGGTTCGATGGAAGGGACGCAAGCCGGGACAGTAGGGACGAAAACCGCCAACGACATCAGCCGGGGGGCGACAGCCATGCAGCCGATCGACAAGCCTGACGAAGCCTTAGCCGCAGCCTCCCCCGCGGCGCCCGCCGCTACGCGCCCACCGCGTCCGAAGCCGGGCGAGCGTCGCGTGCACATCCTGCAAACGCTCGCCAGCATGCTCGAGACGCCGAAGAGCGAAAAGGTCACCACGGCCGCACTCGCCGCCCGGCTCGATGTGTCCGAAGCCGCGCTGTATCGCCATTTCGCTAGCAAGGCGCAGATGTTCGAAGGGCTGATCGAGTTCATCGAGCAGACGCTGTTCGGGCTCATCAACCAGATCACCGGTCAGCAAGGCAACGGCGTGCTGCAGGCGCGCGCGATCGCGCTGATGCTGCTCAACTTCGCTGCGAAAAATCCCGGCATGACCCGCGTGCTGACCTGCGAAGCGCTGGTGGGCGAGCACGAGCGGCTGACCGAGCGCGTGAACCAGATGCTCGAGCGCGTCGAGGCATCGCTCAGGCAGTGCTTGCGGCTCGCGCAGACCGAAGCGCTTACACATGTGGATAACGACACCACCGACAACGCCGCGCCGCAGACCCCGCCGCACGCCACCGCGCCGCCCGCCGATTACGATCCCGCGATTCGCGCGAGCCTGCTGGTGAGCTACGTGATCGGCCGCTGGCATCGCTATGCGCGCAGTGGTTTCGCGCGGCCGCCCGCCGAACACGCAGAGGAGCAACTGCTGCTGATTCTTCAGTAGTCCGCGAGGACTCGAGCCCCTCGCGCTGCACCGCCCGCACCGCTGCCGCGCGGAGTTTTCCGCTATACTTTGCGCCTGACGCCGTCGCGGTCTTCGATGCACACTGAACCGCGCCGAGGCATCCCGAACACGTTGCACCCGGTTTCACACCCTTTCACGCGCCGATTTGCTGACTCGATTGCGGGCGCGCGAACCCTTGGCCCCAGGCCCGCGGTTCACTATAAATGCGGCTAAAGAGGTCGTCAGCTGCGCACACAGTCCTTCTCTTCGTGCTTCGCCGACGCCGTTTAGCCGCCCTGTTGACTCAATGGCGGAATGAATGGAATCCATCGGCATCGTCGCTCCCCAGAAAATGCATTTCACCGAGCCGCTGCCATTGCGCAACGGTAGCTCGCTGGCAGCCTACGACCTGATGGTCGAGACCTACGGCACGCTCAATGCCGCGCGCAGCAATGCGGTGCTCGTTTGCCATGCGCTGAACGCATCGCATCACGTGGCGGGCGTGTACGCCGACGATCCGAAGGACATCGGTTGGTGGGACAACATGGTCGGCCCGGGCAAGCCACTCGATACCGACAAGTTTTTCGTGATCGGCGTGAATAACCTCGGCTCGTGCTTCGGCTCGACCGGGCCGATGAGCATCGACCCCGCGACCGGTAAGCCGTATGGCGCGACCTTTCCGGTCGTCACCGTCGAAGACTGGGTCAACGCCCAGGCGCGCGTCGCCGACGCGTTCGGCATCACGCGCTTCGCTGCCGTGATGGGCGGCAGTCTCGGCGGCATGCAGGCGCTTGCGTGGAGCATGATGTATCCGGAGCGGGTCGCGCATTGCATCGTCGTCGCGTCGACGCCGAAACTGTCCGCTCAAAACATCGCGTTCAACGAGGTCGCACGCTCGGCGATTCTGTCGGACCCTGACTTCCACGGCGGCAACTACTATGCGCACGGCGTGAAGCCGAAGCGCGGCCTGCGCGTCGCGCGAATGATCGGCCATATCACCTATCTGTCGGACGACGACATGGCCGAGAAATTCGGCCGCTCGCTGCGTCGCGCGGAAGGCGCGCTCGATGACTACAACTTCAGCTTCGACGTCGAGTTCGAAGTGGAATCGTATCTGCGTTATCAGGGCGACAAGTTCGCCGACTACTTCGACGCGAACACTTACCTGCTGATCACGCGCGCGCTCGACTACTTCGATCCCGCCAAGGCCTTTGACGGCGATCTGACCGCCGCGCTCGCGCACACCACCGCGAAGTATCTGATCGCGAGCTTCTCGACCGACTGGCGCTTCGCGCCGGCACGCTCACGCGAACTGGTGAAGGCGCTGCTCGACCACAAGCGCACGGTCACCTACGCGGAGATCGACGCGCCGCACGGCCACGACGCCTTCCTGCTCGACGACGCGCGCTATCACAACCTGCTGCGCGCCTACTACGAACGCATTGCCAACGAGGTCAACGCATGAACCAGCGAGCACTTGATTACCTCGCATTGCGCCCGGACTTCCGCGCGATCGCCCGCTGGGTGGAACCGCGCGCGACCGTGCTCGATCTCGGCTGCGGCGACGGCTCGCTGCTGTCGCTGCTGAACGAGGAACTGGACGTGCAGGGCTACGGCATCGAGATCAACGACGCGGGCGTGCTCGCCGCGACGCAGAACGGCGTCAACGTGATCCAGCAGAATCTCGAAGATGGGCTGCGCCTGTTCGAAGACGGCAGCTTCGATTTCGCGGTGCTGTCGCAGACGCTGCAGACCATTCATCAGACCGCGGCGATCCTGCGCGAGACGGTGCGCGTCGGCAAGCAATGCATCGTGTCGTTTCCGAATTTCGGCTACTGGGCGCATCGGCTGTCGGTGCTGCAGGGGCGCATGCCGGTGTCGAAGTCGCTGCCTTATCAATGGCACAACACGCCGAACGTGCGTGTGCTGACGATCAAGGACTTCGAAGCGCTCGCGCCCGAAGTCGGCATCGAGATTGTCGATCGCGTCGTGCTGCACGACGGACAGGTGGTGCGTTGGGGCGTGAACTGGCGTGGTAGTCTTGCGGTCTATCGCGTCAAGAAAAGCTAACCTCACTTATCCACATGTCGAACCCGCCGCACGAGGCGCCCGCACTTACCGCTCACGAAGAACATCCTGGCTGGCGCGCGTTTTTGAATACGCGCATGCTGATTTGCGTCTTTCTCGGCTTCACGTCGGGATTGCCGCTGTTTACGCTCGTCTACCTGGTGCAGGCGTGGCTGCGATCGGAAGGCGTCAATCTGAAGGAAATCGGCCTGTTCGCGCTGATCCAGTTTCCGTACACCTGGAAATTCGTCTGGGCACCGCTGATGGACCGCTACGTGCCGCGTCTGCCGGGCTGGCGGCCCGGCAGACGGCGCGGCTGGATGCTCGTCACGCAATTGCTCGTGGCCGGCGCGATGGCGACACTTGGGGTCGTGTCGCCGCGCGAATCGATCTGGACCGTCGCCGCGCTGACCGCTCTGGTCGCGTTTTTCGGCGCGAGTTCCGACATCGTGATCGACGCTTACCGGCGTGAATTGCTCAGCGATACCCAGCAAGGCCTCGGCAACGCGGTGCACGTGAACGCGTACAAGATCGCGGCGCTCGTGCCCGGTTCGCTCGCGCTGATTTTGTCCGACCATCTGCCGTGGAGCACCGTGTTCATCGTGACGGCCGCGTTCATGCTGCCGGGCGTTCTGATGACGCTGGTCGTGCGCGAGCCCGAGGTGCACGGCGAGCCGCCGAAGAATCTGCGCGAGGCGATCGTCGAGCCGTTCAGAGAATTCATTCAGCGCGACGGCTGGCGCGCTGCCCTTTTCGTGCTCGGCTTCATCTTCCTGTACAAGCTCGGCGATACGATGGCGACCACGCTGTCCACGTCGTTCTTCCTCGACATCGGCTTTTCGCGCACGCAGATCGGCGTGATCGCGAAGACCACGGCGTTTGGTGCGAGTCTCGCGGGCGGCATCGTCGGCGGCATCTGGCTGATGAAGATCGGCATCGGCCGTGGCTTGTGGATATTCGGTTTGCTGCAGATGGTGTCAACGCTCGGCTTCGCGTGGCTCGCGCATCTGGGCCCGGATTCGCCCGGACTTGCCGCGATTTACAACATCGCGGTCGCACTCAGCCAGGGGACGACGAAGCTGCTGTCGTTCGTCGGCATCGACTGGAGCGTACAGCTCGATCCGCGCTCGGTCGCGCTCGCGCTCGTGTACGGCTTCGAGACCTTCGCCACCGGGCTGACGATGGCCGCGTTCACCGCGTACATTGCGAGCACCACCGATCCGCGCTACACCGCGACGCAGTTTGCGCTGTTCACGAGTCTCGCGTCGGTGCCGCGCACGCTCGCGTCGGCGGCGAGCGGCTTTGTGGTCGCGCGGATGGGCTGGTTCGATTACTTCGTCCTCTGTACCGCGCTCGCGGTGCCCGGCATGCTGCTGCTGTTGCGTATCGCGCCGTGGAGGGATCGGTCGTGAAGGTACCGTTTCCGAGTGGCCCGCGCCGCGCCGCAATGAGCGCCGTCTGCATGCTGGGCTGCGCGAGCCTCGCGCTGGCGATGCCAGCGAGCGCCCATGCGGCCGGCGCGGCGACGACTGGCGCCAGTCCGGTGAGCGGCGCGCAAGCTCCTGCGCCGGCTGCTGCGGCCGCGACCACGAACGGTTCGACCCCCAGTCCCGCTCCGACGCCTGCGGCCAAATCCGCGACAAGCGGCGCCAGCGCCGAAAACGCGACGCCGGCTGCGCCTGGCAACAGCGGCGCCGGCGGCGCCAATGCTGGCACGAATAACAACGCTAACGCCGGTGCCCCAAGCACGCCCAGCACTAGCGGTAGCGCCCCGCCCGCCGCCACTTCCACGCAACCGCCCGTCACCGCCAAGCCGCCCGCCGCGGCATCGGCCCCCGCGGCCGTACCGCCGCCGTATTACGTAAGCCCGCAACTGCGCTACGGCGGCTACATGGTCTTCCGCAACCTGATCCCGTCGTCGATGCTGGAGGTGCAGGCTGCCGAGGAATTCAACCAGATCGTCTACGGCGCCAGCCACGCGAGACGCCTGTACGGCGACACCGACGCACGCGTGATGCGCGTGCGCTCAATCATCGACCGGATGATTCCGTACTCGCTGAAATGGAACGAGCGAGCCAAGGGCTGGAAGTGGGAAGTCGCGGTGGTGCGCTCGAACGACATCCGCATGTATTGCCTGCCGGGCGGCAAGATTGTCGTCTATAGCGGGCTACTCGATCGCTTGCGCCTGAACGACCACGAGGTCGGCATGCTGATCGGTCACGAGATCGCGCACGCGTTGCGCGAGCACGCGCGCATGCGGCTCGGCCAGTTGCAGGCGAGCCAGCTCGATTCGTCCGGAACGATCCCGCAACTGTTCGGCCTCGCCGATCTCGGCATGGCGCCGCTCGGCATCGGTTCGCGTCTGCTGGAAATGAAGTACGAGAGCACCGACGAAACCGAAGCCGACGTGATCGGTAGCGATATCGCGTCGCGCGCGGGCTTCGATCCGCGCGCGGCGGTCACGCTGTGGGACAAGCTCGCGCTGGCGACGCGCGGCAATCGCGAGCAGGGCTTCATCTACGTGCACCCGTACACGCCGGAGCGCCGCGCAGACATCATCAAGCGGCTACCGGACATGCTGCTGCTCTACGCGAAGGCAATCGGCAAAAGCGTCGACGAGTTGCCCGATTACGCGGGCATCGGCCGGCCGACGCGCAAGCCGACGCGAGACTGATACCCGCTTCTACACCCGCTTCGACCGACTGCTAACGGGCCGCGGCGCTCCACCCGGCGCGGTCGGTAGGCTCACTTTTCGACCTTGTGGTCGTAGTCGACGGTCAGCGGCGCATGGTCGCTGAACTTGATGTCGCGGAACACATCGGTGCGCTTCGCTTTGCTCGCAATACCTGGCGTCGCGATCTGGTAATCGATCCGCCACCCGACGTTCTTCGCATACGCCTGGCCGCGATTGCTCCACCACGTGTACTGCTCGGGGCGCTGATCGAGCGTGCGGAACACGTCGACGTAACCGACTTCGTCGAACAGTTTGTCGAGCCACGCGCGCTCTTCGGGCAGGCAACCCGAATTCTTCTGGTTGCTCTTCCAGTTCTTGATGTCGATTTCCTTGTGCACGATGTTCACGTCGCCGCACACGATCACCTCGCGCTCCTTCGCCAGCTCGGCGAGATGTGGCATGAACTCGTCCATGAAACGGAATTTGGCTTGCTGGCGCTCGTCGCCGCTCGATCCCGACGGCACGTACACCGAGATCACCGACAGCTTGCCGAAACGCAGCTCGACATAGCGCCCTTCCGGGTCGAACTCCTCGCTGCCGAAGCCGATCACTACCTGGTCCGGCTCGTGCCGCGTATAGACGCCCGCGCCGCTATAACCCTTTTTCACCGCATGCTGGAAATAGCCGGTGAAATCGTGCGGCGCCATGAACTCCGGTGTCATGTCGTCCTGCGAGCATTTGATTTCCTGCACGCACAGCACGTCGGCGCCTTGTTCGCCGAACCAGTCGAAAAAGCCTTTCTTCGCCGCCGAGCGGATGCCGTTTAGGTTGGCGGTAATCACACGCAACATGTCGTTCCTCTTTTGTTCGATTCGTTTCTGAAGCTAAGGGGCGAGGCCGCGTTCACTCGACCTTGACGCCCTTCAGCGATTCCTTGGCCGGCGGATATTCGAGCTTCAACGCGTCGAGCGTGCGCAGCAGGAGTTCGCCGACCATCACGTTGCGATGCGTCTTCGAGTCGGCCGGAATCACGTACCACGGCGCGTAGTCGGTCGACGTCGCGGCCAGCGCGTCGCGATAGGCGGACTGATACACGTTCCACTGCTTGCGCGCGTCGAGATCCGACACGTCGAACTTCCAGTGCTTCACCGGATCGTCGATGCGCGCCTGCAAACGCGTGCGCTGCTCGTCCTTCGAAATGTGCAGCATGCACTTGAGGATCGTCGTGCCGCTGCACGCAAGCATCTCCTCGAACTGGCGGATGTGGCGGCAACGCTGCTGGAACGCGTCGGCGTCGAGCTCGCCCTGCACCGTCGGCACGAGCAGGTCTTCGTAGTGACTGCGGTTGAAGATCGTCAGCTCGCCGGCCGCGGGTGTCTGCGAATGCACGCGCCACAGGAAGTCGTGCGCGAGCTCGACTGGCGTCGGCGCCTTGAACGGCACGATGCGCAAGCCAAGCGGATCGACTTCGTGAAACACCGCGCGGATCGTGCCGTCCTTGCCGCTCGTGTCCATGCCTTGCAGCACCAGCAGCATGCGGCGCTTGCGCTGCGCGTGCAGCCGTTCCTGCAAATTGTCCAGCAGCAGGCCGATCTCCGACAGACGCGCGCGGTCCGCATCTTTCGCGCCGCTCGAAAACGGCTTCGCCTTGGGATCGAAATCGTCGAGCGAGAAGTGGTCTTTTTTCTTGCCGTCTTCGAAATACGGCACGAGGAAATCGTCGAGGTCGGGTTGCTTTGCCATGCCACACTCCGTGGTCTGCGCTTACGTACGATCCGCCGGTTGAAGCGGTTCCCAAAATAAAACGGGCCGTTGCCCTGCTTCGATCCGGCAACAGCCCGTGATGGCGCAGGCGTGGTCACGCCCGCCCGCGGCACTTCAACTCAGGACAACTTCTTCTTGAGCAATTCGTTGACCTGAGCAGGGTTGGCCTTGCCCTTGGTCGCTTTCATCGCCTGGCCGATCAGCGCGTTGAACGCCTTTTCCTTGCCGGCGCGATATTCGTCGACCGACTTCTGGTTCGCGGCGAGCACTTCGTCGATGATTGCTTCGAGCGCGCCGGTGTCCGAAATCTGCTTCAACCCCTTCGCCTCGATGATGCGATCGGCGGCGGCTTCGTCGATGGCTTTCTCTTCCCAGATGGCGAGGAAAATTTCCTTCGCGATCTTGTTCGAAATCGTGCCGTCGGCAATGCGTTGCAGCAGCAGCGCGAGCTGCGCGGCCGAGACCGGGCACGCGGCAATGTCGAGGCCTTCGCGATTGAGCTGCGACGACACTTCACCCATCACCCAGTTCGCCGCGACCTTCACGTTGGCTGGGCCGACGTTGGCGACCACCGCCTCGAAGTAAGCGGCCGTCGCCTTGCTCGAGGTCAGCGCGTTCGCGTCGTACGGCGTGAGGCCGTACTGGGACACGAAGCGCTGCTGGATCGCTTCCGGCAGCTCGGGCATCTCGCTCTTCACGCGCTCGACCCACGCGGCGTCGATCACGAGCGGCATCAGGTCGGGGTCGGGGAAATAGCGGTAGTCGTGCGCGTCTTCCTTGCTGCGCATCGAACGCGTTTCGCGCTTGTCCGGATCGTACAGACGCGTCTCCTGCACCACAGTGCCGCCGTCTTCGATCAGCTCGATCTGGCGACGCACTTCGTACTGGATCGCTTCTTCGAGGAAGCGGAACGAGTTCAGATTCTTGGTCTCGGTGCGCGTGCCGAATTCCTTCTGGCCGACCGGACGAACCGACACGTTAGCGTCGCAGCGAAACGAGCCTTCCTGCATGTTGCCGTCGCAGATGCCGAGCCACACGACGAGCGTGTGCAGCGACTTCGCGTAGGCAACGGCCTCGGCCGCGCTGCGCATTTCCGGCTCGGTGACGATTTCGAGCAGCGGCGTGCCGGCGCGATTCAGGTCGATGCCGGTCATGCCCGCGAAGTCTTCGTGCAGCGACTTGCCCGCGTCTTCCTCGAGGTGGGCGCGCGTCAGGTTGATGGTTTTCTCGTACGCTTCTTTGCCCGCCTTTTCATTGGCCGGCACCTGGATCGTCACCTGACCGCCCTGCACGACGGGAATTTCGTACTGGCTGATCTGGTAGCCCTTCGGCAGATCGGGGTAGAAATAATTCTTGCGCGCGAAGATGCTGCGCGGCGCGACCGTTGCGCCGATCGCGAGGCCGAACTGAATGGCACGCTCGACCGCGCCGCGGTTCATCACCGGCAACGTGCCCGGCAAGGCCAGATCGACGGGGCTGGCCTGCGTGTTCGGCGCGGCGCCGAATTGCGTCGCGGTGCCCGAGAAGATTTTCGAATGCGTCGACAACTGCGTGTGGGTCTCCAGACCGATCACGACTTCCCATTCTTTGGTCATGGTGCTCACGCTCCTGCCGGTGCCTGACGGTGCCAGTCGGTCGCGCGCTGGAACGCGTCGGCCACCTGCAACATGCGGGCTTCATTGAAATAGTTGCCGATGATCTGCAGACCGACCGGACGCTGCGCATTCGCACCCGCGCCGAAGCCGCACGGCACGCTCATGCCCGGCAGGCCGGCGAGGCTCACCGACAGCGTGTAGATGTCGGCCAGGTACATCTGCACCGGATCGTCGCCCTTCGCGCCGATGTCCCACGCCACCGACGGTGCGACCGGTCCCATGATCACGTCGCACTGCTTGAACGCTTCCTGGAAGTCCTGCGCGATGATGCGGCGGATCTTCTGCGCCTGCAGGTAGTACGCGTCGTAGTAGCCGTGCGACAGCACGTAGGTGCCGACCAGAATGCGGCGCTTCACTTCCGGACCGAAGCCTTCGGCGCGCGACTTTTTGTACATGTCGAGCAGATCGCGGTACTCGGCCGCGCGATGGCCAAAGCGCACGCCGTCGAAGCGCGACAGGTTCGACGACGCTTCCGCCGGCGCGATCACGTAGTAGACCGGGATCGACAGTTCGGTTTTCGGCAGCGTCACGTCGACGAGCGTCGCGCCGAGCGCTTCGTATTGCTTCAATGCGGCATCGATCGACGCGCGCACGTCGTCGGCGAGACCGGCGCCGAAATACTCTTTCGGCAGGCCGATGCGCAGACCGGCGAGCGGCTGGTCCGCGCCGCCGTCTCGCCATGACTTGCCGAGGTAGCGCGTGTAGTCCTCATGCTCGTGCGAGAGGCTCGTCGAGTCACGCTCATCGAAGCCGGCCATCGCGTTGAGCAGCGTCGCGCAGTCCGCCGCGCTTTGCGCCATCGGGCCGCCCTGGTCGAGCGACGACGCGAACGCGATCATGCCGTAGCGCGACACGCGGCCGTACGTCGGCTTGATGCCGGTGATGCCCGAGAACGACGCCGGCTGGCGGATCGAACCGCCGGTGTCGGTGCCGGTCGCGGCGGGCGCGAGACGCGCGGCCACGGCCGCAGCCGAGCCGCCCGACGAACCGCCCGGCACAGCCTTGCGGTCCCATGGATTCTGCACGGCGCCGAAGTAGGAATTCTCGTTGGACGAGCCCATCGCGAACTCGTCCATGTTGGTCTTGCCCACGCACACCATGCCTGCGTTCTGCAGACGCGCGACCACGGTCGCGTCGAACGGACTTTGGTAGTTCGCGAGCATCTTCGAGCCGGCCGTGGAGCGCCAGCCCTTCGTGACGAACACGTCCTTGTGAGCGATCGGCAGGCCGACGAGCGGGCCGGCGTGGCCGGTGTGCAACAGCGCGTCGGCGGCTTTCGCCTGCGCGAGCGTCAGTTCGGGATCGACCTGGATGAACGCATTCAGGCTATTGGCCGCGTCGATCCGCTTCAGGTACAGCTGCGCCAATTCGACTGCGGAACATTCCTTGGCCGCTAGCGCGGCGCGCAGTTCGGTCAAACTTTTTTCATGCATTGCGTTTTATCCTGGAAAGCGCGGCAGCAAGGTCACGCTGCCGTAGAGGCGTTCGGTTGCCCGTCGGCAGGCCGGCCCGGCAAGGTTCGCGGCGAGGACGCGCGTCCGGATCACGAAGGCTCGCGCCGACGCCAGACCCCGGGGTCGGCCCGGCGGGTCTTATTCGATCACCTTCGGCACGAGGTACAGGCCGTCCTGAACGGCCGGCGCGGGGCGCTGGAAAGCCTCGCGCTCGACCGTCTCGGTGACGGCGTCGTCACGCAGACGCAGCGCGACGTCTTCGATCTGCTCGATCGGATGGGCAAGCGGCGCGATGCCGGCGGTATCGACCGCCTGCATCTGCTCGACCAGGCCGAAAAAATCATTCAGCTGGGCACGCGTGTGCTCGGCGTCGGCATCGGCCAGTTCGAGCCGCGCGAGATGCGCGATGCGTTTTACATCGGTCAGGGTCAGAGCCATGCATTCACCGGAATGGGTGGGACGTCACAACACGCAAAAAAGTCGCATTGCAACAGCGGGTTACGACAAGATAGGACAATCCACAAAAAGGCGCGGCAACGCCAAAATGTGCGCTCGGTTTCCTTCAAAACATCCAAAATTATAAGGTATCATTACGCGTTCGACCCAAACCCGGACCGACTTACCAAGGCCTTACGGACAATGCTCAGCAACGTCCGGCGCTGTCAGCCCTCGGTTTGCAACGGCCTCCGGTAGACTCCCCCGCAGCTTCAAGTTCATGTGGCGACGCTACCGCCCGGTTGAAGCTGTTATTTTTCCGCTGCCGCCCTACGCATACGGTGCGAGGCCCGGCCCCCAGCGAGACAGGATTTTGAATGTTCGGCTTTTTGCGCAGCTACTTCTCCAACGATCTGGCGATTGACCTCGGCACCGCCAACACCCTTATTTACATGCGCGGCAAGGGTATCGTTCTCGACGAACCGTCGGTCGTGTCGATCCGCCAGGAAGGCGGCCCCAACGGCAAGAAGACCATTCAGGCAGTCGGCAAGGAAGCCAAGCAAATGCTCGGCAAGGTGCCGGGCAACATCGAGGCGATCCGCCCGATGAAAGACGGCGTGATCGCCGACTTCACCGTCACCGAGCAGATGATCAAGCAGTTCATCAAGACTGCTCACGAATCGCGCATGTTCTCGCCGTCGCCGCGCATCATCATCTGTGTGCCGTGCGGCTCGACCCAGGTGGAGCGCCGCGCAATCAAGGAAGCGGCACACGGCGCGGGCGCCTCGCAGGTGTATCTGATCGAAGAGCCGATGGCCGCCGCGATCGGCGCGGGCCTGCCGGTGTCGGAAGCAACGGGTTCGATGGTCGTCGATATCGGCGGCGGTACGACCGAAGTCGGCGTGATCTCGCTCGGCGGCATCGTGTACAAGGGCTCGGTGCGCGTCGGCGGCGACAAGTTCGACGAAGCGATCGTCAACTACATTCGCCGCAACTACGGCATGCTGATCGGCGAACAGACCGCCGAAGCCATCAAGAAAGAAATCGGCTCCGCGTTCCCGGGTTCCGAAGTCAAGGAAATGGAAGTGAAGGGCCGCAATCTGTCGGAAGGCATTCCGCGCAGCTTCACGATCTCCAGCAATGAAATCCTCGAAGCGCTGACCGACCCGCTGAACCAGATCGTGTCGTCGGTGAAGATCGCACTGGAACAGACGCCGCCGGAACTCGGCGCGGACATCGCCGAGCGCGGCATGATGCTCACAGGCGGTGGCGCGCTTCTGCGCGATCTCGACCGTCTGCTCGCCGAAGAAACCGGCCTGCCGGTGCTTGTCGCAGAAGACCCGCTGACCTGCGTCGTGCGCGGCTCGGGCATGGCGCTCGAGCGCATGGACAAGCTCGGCAGCATCTTCTCGTACGAGTAAGCGAGCCTTTCTCCCATGTCAGTAACGCGGATCTGGCACACGGCCCCTTGCGGGCCGCTTTGTCGTTGGCTGGGCCGACCAGCCTCCGCGCGCTGACCGCGCCTTGCGCGTCGCCGTCTCACCCAACCGCTCACGCCCCCGGCGCCGACCATGGAATACAGTCCGCCGCCCCTGTTCAAGCAAGGCCCCTCCGCTCTCGCCCGGCTGGTGTTCTTCGTCGTGCTGGCGCTGGTCCTGCTGATCTCCGATGCCCGCTTCAAGACGCTCGAAATCGTCCGCGGCGTGCTCGGCGCGGGTCTTTATCCGTTGCAGCGCGCAGCGCTCGTGCCGCGCGACATCTTCATGGGCGCCGCCGACCTCGCCGTAACGAGCGCCACCCTGCGCAACGAGAACGCGAAGCTGCGCGCGAAGGATCTGCAGTTGTCGCAGCAGGCCAACACGGCGGCGTCGCTCAACGCCGAAAACGCCCATCTGCGTGCGCTACTGCAACTGTCGCAGCGCCTCACCACCCAATCGTTGCCCGCCGAAATCCAGTACGACACGCGCGATCCGTTCACGCAGAAGGTCGTGATCGGACGCGGCGCGCAGCAAGGCATCCAGAACGGTTCGCCGGTCGTCGACGAAGACGGCGTGATCGGCCAGGTCACACGGGTGTTCCCGCTGCAGGCCGAGGTCACGCTGCTGACGGACAAGGACCAGGCCGTGCCGGTCGAAATCCTGCGCACCGGCTTGCGCAGCGTGATCTACGGTACGCCGAAGGGCGACACGCTCGATCTGCGCTTCGTCCCGATCAGCGCCGACGTGCAGAGCGGCGACGAACTCGTCACCAGCGGCCTCGACGGTGTATATCCGCCGGGACTGCCGGTCGCGAAGGTCGTGCGCGTCGATAAGCAGGCCGACACCGCGTTTGCGCATGTGGTCAGTCTGCCCGTCGCGGCGGTACGCGGGGCGCGTCAAGTGCTCGTGCTACACGTCCAGAACGACGCGCCGCCGCGCCCGGCCGACGCACCCGACGCGGCGACCGTCGCGAAGGAGGCAAAAGCGAAGAAGGGCGCCAAAGCTGCGGACGGCAAGGGGGCGGCGGAAAAATCCGCCACCAAGCCAGGCGACAGGAGCGCCGCCGACAAAGCTACGGCAGAAAAGCCCGCCGCCAAAGCCACGGAAAAGGCGCCGGCCAAAGCCGCGGCCGACAAAAAGTCCGAGAAGCCAGCAGCCGACAGGAAAGCCGAAAAGCCGGCCGCCGCGAAGAGCGCGAAGCCGCAAGCCGAGCCGGGGGCTCAGCCATGAATCGCCCGCAATATATCCTGCAGCCGGTCAATCCGTACTTCATCGCGTTCAGCCTCGCAGCAGCGTTCCTGCTGAACCTGATGCCGTGGGGGCGTCTCGCCGGCGTGCCCGATTTCGTCGCACTCGTGCTGCTGTTCTGGAATGTGCATCAGCCGCGCAAGGTGGGCATGGGCATCGCGTTTCTGCTCGGCCTGCTGATGGACGTGCACAACGCGAGCCTGCTCGGCGAGCACGCGCTCGCCTACACGCTGCTGTCGTACGGCGCGATCACGATTCACCGCCGCGTGCTGTGGATGTCGCTCGGCGTGCAAACGTTCGCGGTGATGCCGCTGCTCGTCGTCGCGCAACTGGTGCCGTTCGTGATCCGGTTGTTGACCGGCGCGGCGTTTCCGGGCTGGAGTTATCTGATCGACGGTTTCGTCGAAGCCGCGTTGTGGCCGGTTGCGAGCATGCTGCTGCTGATGCCGCAGCGCCGCCCAGCCGACCCGGACGATACGCGCCCCATTTGATCGCGCAGCGGGCCCACCGGCCAGGGCCGGTTTGAGCGCACACTCTTGATGGCCGCATGCCGGCCTTTTGTAGAATCGCATGACCGAATTCAAGGACACTCAACAGCAGCTCACGAAATTCCGCCTGCGCGTCGCGGCGGCGGGCCTGTTCGTGTTCGTCTGCTTCGGGCTGATCGGCTTTCGCTTCCTGTTCCTGCAGGTCTGGCACTACAGCAAGTACTCGCTGCAGGCCGATGAAAACCGCATCTCCGTCGCGCCGATCGTGCCGAACCGCGGCATCATCACCGATCGCAACGGCGTCGTGCTCGCGAAGAACTACTCGGCCTATACGCTCGAAATCACCCCTTCGAAGCTGAACGACTCGCTCGACAACGTGATCGACAACCTGGCCACCGTCGTGTCGATCGACGCGCGCGACCGCCGCCGTTTCAAGAAGCTGCAGGAAGACTCGAAGAACTTCGAAAGTCTGCCGATCCGCACGCGCCTGACCGACGACGAAGTCGCGCGCTTCACCGCGCAGCGCTTCCGCTTCCCCGGCGTCGAAGTGCGCGCGCGGCTGTTCCGCCAGTATCCGCTCGGGCCGACCGCCGCGCACGTGATCGGCTACATTGGACGGATTTCGCAGCGCGACCAGGACCGCATCGACGACGCGAGCGATCAGAACGACAGCGACCCGGATCACTACGATCCGCGTCTGGACGCGAACAACTACAAGGGCACCGACTACATCGGCAAGATCGGCGTCGAGCAGAGCTACGAAACCGAGCTGCACGGCCAGACCGGCTTCGAGGAAGTCGAGGTGACCGCGGGCGGCCGCCCTGTGCGCACGCTGTCGCGCACCCAGGCGACGCCGGGCAACAACCTCGAGCTGTCGCTCGACATCGGTTTGCAGCAGGTCGCCGAGCAGGCGTTCGCCGGACGCCGCGGCGCGCTCGTCGCGATCGAGCCGTCCACCGGCGACGTGCTCGCGTTCGTGTCGGCGCCGAGCTTCGATCCGAACGCCTTCGTCGACGGTATCGACCAGCAGACCTGGGACGAACTGAACAACTCGCCCGATCATCCGCTCTTGAACCGGCCGCTGCACGGCACTTATCCGCCGGGCTCGACTTACAAGCCGTTCATGGCGCTCGCCGCGCTGACGCTGCACAAGCGCACACCGGGCTGGGGCTTCCAGGATCCCGGTTACTATACGTTCGGCGGCCACACGTTTCGCAACGACGTGCGCTCGGGCCAAGGCTGGGTCGACATGAACCGCGCGATCGTCGTGTCGAACGACACGTACTTCTACATGCTCGCGCACGATCTCGGCGTCAACAACATTGCGAACTTCATGAAGCCGTGGGGCTTCGGGCAGATCACCGGCATCGACATCAGCGGCGAGGCGAAGGGCATCCTGCCGTCGACCGACTGGAAGCGCCATGCGTACCGCCGACCCGAGCAGCAGAAGTGGTACGAAGGTGAGACGGTCAGCCTCGGCATCGGCCAGGGCTATAACTCGTTCACGATCCTGCAACTCGCGCATGCCACCGCAACGCTCGCGAACAACGGCGTCGTGATGAAACCGCACCTCGTGCGCGACATCGAAAATCCGATCACGAAGGACACGCGGCCAGTGGTGCGCGATCCGAGCGACAGGATCGCGGTCAAGCAGCAGGACATCGACTTCATCAAGCGCGCGATGGAAGGCGTGGTGACGAACGGCACGGCGGCCAAGGTGTTCGCGGGCGCGCCGTACCAGGCGGCCGGCAAGACCGGTACCGCGCAGGTCTACTCGCTGCAGGGTGCGAACTACAAAGGTCACGCGGTTGCCGAGAATTTGCGCGACCACGCGCTGTTCATCGCGTTCGCGCCGGTCGATCAACCGAAGATCGCACTCGCGCTGGTCGTCGAAAACGGCGGCTGGGGCGCGGAGGCGGCCGGTCCGATCGCGCGCAAGGTGCTCGACTACTACCTGGTCGGCAAGAACAGGCCCGGCGCGGAGGAAGCGGCCGTCGCAGCCGCGGCATCGAGCACGCTCGAAGCATCCGCGCCGCAGGTCGGCGATACGCCGCCATCGCACGAGGGCACTCAGCCGCTGAAGATTGCGGCGGGCTTTACGGCACTGCCCGTGCCGGGAGCGGCAGCTGCGGCGGCGGCTTCGGGTGCGTCGACTGCGATTGCTGCTTCGGGCCCGAATGGCGCGTCTGCGCCGGTGGCGGCGTCCGCTGGCGCGGCGGCGGCGGCAACGGCCAGCTCGCCTGCGGCGGCTTCGACGGCGAAGCCCGCTTCGGCGTCGGCCGCGACAAAGAAGTCCGCGTCGCGTGCGTCCAGCGCCCCGCACAAGCCACGTCCGGCCAGCGAGCCGATGCCAACCGTAGCGGCGCCGTCGCGCGAGGGCAGCCTCCAGGGCGCGTCACCGCGCCAGCCGGCCGCCGGCGGCATCGACGAATAAGGAGAAAGGCATGCAATTCGACAAGCGCGCCTGGCTCGAGCGCATCAAGCGGATGTTCGTCGGCTTCGACCGTCCGCTCGCACTGATCGTGTTTCTGCTGCTGTGCGTCGGCATCGTCACGCTGTACAGCGCGACGCTCGATATGCCGGGTCGCGTCGAAGACCAGTTGCGCAACATCCTGCTCACCTTCGTGCTGATGTGGGCACTCGCCAATGTGCCGCCCACTACGCTGATGCGCTTCGCGGTCCCGCTTTATACGTTCGGGATCGCGTTACTGGTCGCGGTCGCGATGTTCGGCCTCACGCGCAAGGGCGCGAAGCGCTGGATCAACGTCGGCGTAGTGATCCAGCCGTCGGAAATCCTGAAGATTGCGACACCGCTGATGCTAGCCTGGTATTACCAGCGCCGCGAAGGCGTGATGCGCTGGTACGACTATCTGGTCGGCTTCGTGATCCTCATCGTGCCGGTCGGCCTGATCGCGAAGCAGCCTGACCTCGGCACGGCCGTGCTCGTGTTCGCGGCGGGCCTGTTCGTGATTTACTTCGCGGGATTGAGCTTCAGGCTGATCGTGCCGGTGCTGATCGCGGCCGTAATTGCGGTTGCGTCGATCGCGGCGTTCCAGGACAAGATCTGTCAGCCCGAAGTGCAGTGGCCGCTGATGCACGACTACCAGAAGCACCGCATCTGCACGCTGCTCGATCCGACCTCGGACCCGCTCGGCAAAGGCTTCCACACGATTCAGGCGGTGATCGCGATCGGCTCGGGCGGCCCGCTCGGCAAGGGATGGCTGAAGGGCACGCAAGCGCATCTGGAGTTCATCCCCGAGAAGCACACCGACTTCATCTTCGCGGTGTTTGCAGAAGAGTTCGGTTTGGCGGGCGGGATCGTGCTGCTCACGCTGTACATGCTATTGATCGCGCGCGGGCTCTACATCGCGGCCAACGGCGCGACACTATTCGGGCGATTATTGGCCGGCTCGTTGACGATGGCGTTTTTCACCTACGCGTTCGTCAATATCGGGATGGTGAGCGGGATTTTGCCGGTGGTCGGTGTGCCGTTGCCCTTCATGAGTTACGGTGGCACCGCGCTGACTACATTGGGCGTCGCGATCGGGCTGATCATGAGCGTTGCGCGACAGAAGCGGTTGATGCAGAGCTAGCCGGAGCTAGCGGCACGCAGCAAGCGAACACGCCCAAAGGGCGCTCCCTGCGAGCGCCCTTTTTCGTCACTGCGGCTTCACTTCCTTCTGCTCGCGCAGCTGTGCGCTCAACTGCTGATACTTCAGGCGCGCCGCCGGATCGCCCTGCGCTGCCGCGGCCGCGTAATATGCGCGCGCCACATTCAGATTCCGGTCGACACCATCGCCGCCGCGTTCGTAGAACGAGCCGGTCACATACTGCGCGGTCATGTCACCGCCCTGCGCCGCCTTCTTGTACCAGACGAACGCCTGCTTGTTGTCACGCTCGGTGCCGCGTCCGTCGAGGAACTGGTTCGCGAGCGCGAGCTCCGCCTGCACATGCCCCTGAGCAGCCGCTTTCATGAACCAGCGATGCGCCTCCGCCGGATCACGTTCGACGAACTCGCCATCGTCGTACATCTTGCCGTACACGTACTGCGCGTGCGACATGTTCGCGTCGGCGGCCTTGCGCAGCCACTTCTTGCCTTCGTCGACGTTGACCGGCGTGCCCTCGCCGTTGAGCAACATCATCGCGTAGTTGAACTGGGCGAGCCGGCTGCCGCGCTCGGCCGCCTGGCGGAATTCGGCCAGCGCCGCGCCGAGGTTGCCAGCGTTGTAGTCGGCCACCGCGGATTGCGTCTGCGGATCGTTCGCCTTCGCGACGCGATCCTGCGCGTACGCGGCGTGCCACGCGTCACTCGTGAGCAGCGCCGCCGCAATGGTCACTTGCGCGGTCATATGCGCGGTCATCCGCGCGATCATCCGCGCGGCGCCTCCTTGCACTCTGCCGTTCATGACCTCACCTCCTGCAATGCCTGGCGCGTCGCGCGCAACATCCAGATCACGTCGGCGGCCAGCGCGACGAAGCGAAAACCGGCGTCGCGATGCTGCCGTGCGCTCGCCACGTCCATCGCGAAAATGCCGGCGGCAATGCCGGCCTTGTCCGCCGCGCTGACGATACGCGCCGTCGCCGCCTGCACGTCCGCGTGCTTCGCGTCGCCGAGATGACCGAGGCTCGCGGCGAGATCGGCCGGCCCGACGAACAGGCAGTCGACGCCCGGCGTCGCCGCGATCTGCTCGACCTCCTGTAACCCGCGCGCCGATTCGATCTGCACAATCGTCGCGATCTGCGCGTTGGCGGTCTGCACGTAATCGCGCCGCATGCCGTAAGCTGCCGCTCGCACGACGCCCGCGACGCCGCGCAGTCCGCCGAGCGCCCCGGCAATCGGGTATTGGGTGAGCCGCACGGCGCGTGCCGCGTCGTCAGCGGATTCGATGTTCGGGAACATCAGCGTGCGCGCGCCGGCGTCGAGCACGCGCTTGACGAGCCACGGCTCGCTCGCGGGCACGCGCACCACCGGCTCGCTCGGCAGATGAGCGGCGGCTATCGCGCGCAACTGCGACTCGACGCCGCCACTATCGTTCGGCGCGTGCTCCATGTCGATCAGCAGCCAGTCGAAGCCGGCATGCGCGAGCGCTTCGGCCGCGGTGTCACTACCGAGCGACAGCCATAGCCCGAACAGCGGCGCGTTGTCCTTCAGACGTTGTTTGAGGGAATTGGTGAAGGTGCTCATCGGCTGGCCTCGCGCAGGTTTGCAGCGCGAAGCGGGGCCAGATAGCGGATCAGGCAGGCGCCGGGGCGCTGACGGCCTCGATGCCTGCTGCGACGCAATGCAATGACCGGCATGTCTCGCTCCGTGTGGTTGTCGGAACGATCATACCGTGACAATAACGCGAGGGTTCGCTCGCGCGGCGGGGCGTGCCTTCGGGTGGGAAGCTAGTCGCGGACCACGTCGGCCCAGCAGTTCGGCGTCTCGTATAGACGCACTTTATGCAGGCGCAGGTTCACGCCGTAGTGCGCGTCATACACGTTCGCGAGCATGTCGAATGCAATCGCCGCGAGGTTTTCGACCGTGGGAATGCGATCGATCACGACCGTCTTGTGACCCACCATGCTGTCGAGAAAGCCGCGCACCTGCGTGTCGCCTTCATAGACGAGAAACGCGTGGTCCCACTTGTCGACCAGATGCTCGACCGCGAGCGACTTCACGTCGGCGAAGTCCATCACCATGCCGCGATCGGGCGCGCCTTCGGTGTCGACCAGATCGCCTTGCAGCGTGATTTCGAGCACGTACCGATGGCCGTGCAGATTACGGCACTGGCTGCGGTGATCGGGAATGCGGTGGCCCGCGTCGAATTCGAGTTTTCGGGTAATCGTCAGCACGGCAAGTCAGGGAATGTTCAGATACTTGTGAGTCTGCATCGACAGGCGCCACTGCGGATGGCGCTTGCACCAGTCGATCGCGAGCTTGGTGTTGATGTCGCGCGACGGACCGTCCATCGGCTGGACGAGGAAATACTCGAAGTCGAGCTTCGCGTAGTCGGCGAGGCGCTGGTTGTCCTGCGGAATCACGACCTTCAGCTCGTTGCCCTTCGTCACGACGAGCGGTGCGTCGGCCTTCGGGCTCACGCAGATCCAGTCGATCGTCTCAAGCACCGGCAGCGAGCCGTTGGTCTCGATTGCGATCTCGAAGCCGGCCGCATGCAGCGCGTCGACGAGCGGCTGATCGATCTGCAGCATCGGCTCGCCGCCGGTGCACACGACGAAACGCTCGCCCTCGCCTTGCGGCCATTGCGACGTGATCATCGCGACCAGATCGTCAGCTGTGCGGTACTTGCCGCCGTTCTCGCCGTCGGTGCCGACGAAATCGGTGTCGCAGAACCGGCAGACGGCCTCCGCGCGATCCTCTTCGCGGCCCGACCACAGATTGCAGCCCGCGAAGCGGCAAAACACGGCCGGCCGCCCGGCATTCGCGCCCTCGCCCTGCAACGTGTAGAAAATTTCCTTGACCGCGTACGTCATGCTGCTTTCTGTCCTGTTCCTCAATCACCTGAATCAATGATGCGCGACTAGCGGATGATTCGCCCCGCTCACGCCAACCGTCAGACCGGCTCGGTGACTTTTTCGCCGGCGAGGTAAGCCTCGTAGCCACGTCTGCGCAACCGGCATGCCGGGCATTCGCCGCAGCCAAAGCCCCAGGAGTGCAACTCGGCGCGTTCGCCGACGTAGCAGGTATGCGTCTCGACGCGCACCAGTTCAACCAGTTCGTCGCCACCGAGTTCGTGCGCGAGACGCCACGTGTCGGCCTTGTCGAGCCACATTAGCGGCGTCTCCAGCGCGAAGCGCGTGTCCATGCCTAGATTGAGCGCGACCTGCAGCGCCTTCATCGTGTCGTCGCGGCAATCGGGGTAGCCCGAGAAGTCCGTCTCGCACATCCCGCCGACCAGCACCTGCAAACCGCGCCGATACGCGATGGCCGCGGCAATCGTCATGAACATCAGATTGCGGCCCGGTACGAACGTGTTCGGCAAACCACTGGCCGTGGCTTCGATCTCGATCTCGCGCGTCATCGCGGTGTCGCTGATAGCGCCGAGCAGCGACAGATCGATCATGTGATCGTCGCCGAGACGATCGGCCCACGCCGGAAACGCACGCACGATGGCCTGACGGAAACCCTCGCGGCATTCGAGTTCGACGCGATGCCGCTGTCCATAATCGAAGCCGAGCGTTTCAACCGTGTCGTAACGATCGAGCGCCCACGCTAGACACGTGGCGGAATCCTGGCCGCCGGAAAACAGCACGAGCGCGCTACGCTTAGCGTCTTTGCGGATCACCGTGATACTCCGTGAATGACAGTGCGACGTCGCGCTGCGCGAGCTGCGTCATACAGGGCTCGCGGCGCGACGTGTGCGGGGCATTATGCCGGCCAAAAGCAGTATAGGTCGCGCGTTGCACGTGAACGTGGTTGGGCGCTCGTACCGTCGATCGTCGACGAAGAATTGGGTGCTTCGGTGCGGTGCGCTCGGCACCGCATTTCGTGCGTTGCACAAACGCTTGCGACGCCTGCATGGAAGTCCTTGAACTGGCGCGATTTTATCACGCGACACCGAATGTCACCGGCGGCAGCTGTCTCACGCGCGGCTCTGACCGCATGACAAGCCGAAGTAACGACTTGTTCGCCAAATGGAAAAGCCCCAGGAATCTTGCGATTTCCTGGGGCTAAATCCTGGTGGCCTGGGGCGGAATCGAACCACCGACACGCGGATTTTCAATCCGCTGCTCTACCAACTGAGCTACCGGGCCAACGAAGAACGAAACTATATCAAGCGATGTGCAGTTCAGCAAGCCCCTTTCACGAAAAACTGGGCCGGGCGCGTTTGCGTGCAAGAAGGCGCTCACTCCCCCTTGTTCTTGCCCAAATCGACGCCGAGTTGCTTCAGCTTGCGATAAAGATGCGTGCGCTCGAGACCGGTTTTCTCCGCGACGCGCGTCATGCTGCCGTTCTCGCGCGCGAGGTGATATTCGAAGTACGCGCGCTCGAACGCGTCGCGCGCATCGCGCAGCGGAATGTCGAACGAGATCGATGCGGTTTGCGCGGCGAGCGCGCCGCCGCTGACGCCATCGGACGACAGTATCGGCAACGCCGCCGCCGACGCGACTTGCGATGCGCTGACCGGCAACGCGGGCTTCGCGGCCACGCCGCCAGGAACGGCCGCCGAGTTGCCGCGCGCGAGTCCCTGCTCGACCGCCTTCAGCAGCTTCTGCAAGGCGATCGGCTTTTCGAGGAAGTTGAGCGCGCCGATCTTGGTGGCTTCGACCGCGGTGTCGATCGTCGCGTGACCGGACATCATGATGACGGGCATCGTTAATTGACCTTGCGCGGCCCATTCCTTGAGCAACGTCACGCCGTCGGTGTCCGGCATCCAGATGTCGAGCAGTACCAGGTCCGGCGCCTGACGCAGACGGAATTCGCGCGCCTCCTGCGCATTCTCAGCGGCCTCCACGACGTGTCCCTCGTCGCTCAGGATCTCCGAGAGCAATTCCCGGATGCCCATTTCATCATCTACCACCAGGATGGTTGCCATTTACGCTGCCCTTGTCTGCACTGTTGCTTTTGTCGTTCCCTGTGACGCGCCGCCGTGCGCCAGATGCGCACCGGAACCAGGTGCACCCGGCTGCGCGGGATCGTCCGCCAGTTGAAGGAAGAGAATCGAAATCTGCGCGCCTTCGATCACATCGCCAGCCTTCATGCGATTGCGAATGTCGATGCGCGCGCCATGTTCGTCGACGATCTTCTTGACCATCGCAAGTCCCAGACCCGTGCCTTTGGCCTTGGTCGTCACGTACGGCTCGAACGCACGCGTGAGGATACGCGCGGGGAAGCCCGGTCCGTTATCCGACACTGTCAGACGTACCGCGACGCGGGCCTTGCCTTGCGCGTCGGGGTCTCCGTATTCTACTGTCCTCGTCTCGAGCAAAACACGCGGCTGCGCGACTTCAGCAACCGCGTCCTGCGCGTTCTGCAGCAGGTTGTGGATCACCTGACGCAACTGGGTCGCGTCGCCGCGTATCGCGGGCAATGCCGCCAGTTCGACCTGGATCGCGCCCTTACCTTCCTCGATACCGTACAGCGTGAGCACCTCGCTGACCAGATCATTCAATTGCAGATGCGCGAGCACCGCGGGCGGGGTGCGCGCGTAGTCGCGGAAGTCGTCGACCATCTGCTTCATCGCGGCGACCTGATTGACGATCGTCGTCGCACCGCGCTTCAACACGTCCGCATCCGACGGCGCGAGCTTGTCGGCGAGTTTCATCTGCAAGCGCTCGGCCGACAGTTGAATCGGCGTGAGCGGATTCTTGATCTCGTGCGCGAGGCGCCGCGCGACTTCGCCCCATGCCATCGAACGCTGCGCGGAGATCACGTCGGAGATGTCGTCGAACACGATCACGTAGCCCGAGGTCTGCAAGTCTTGCGCGTCGCGCTCGTTCGCCGCGACGAGGCGCGCGCCGCGCACGAGCAGCGTGAGCGGCTCGGTTTCGCCAGCCACCGGCACCGAGAACTGCTGTTGCCAGTGGCCGTTGTCGTCATGGCCGTCTTCGCTCGCCGCTTCGCGATCGGCGAACGCCTTGCGCACCATCGCCCCGAAATCGCCGAGCACGCCGATCTGATCGAGCGACGAACCGAGCAGCGTCTGGAACGGCTGACGGAAAATCCGCTCGGCGCCGCGATTCGCGGTAGTCAGCCGGAACTGCCGGTCGAACACGAACACGCCCGCGGTCAGGTTCGCGAGGATGCTTTCGAGATACGCCTTCGAATGCTCCAGCGCGATACGATTTTTCTCGACCGCCCCGCGCGCTTCCGACAACTGCCGCGTCATCGCGTTGAACGACTGCGTGAGAAAACCGAGTTCGTCGCGCGACTTGATCTCGCGCTTCGGCGTGTAGTCGCCCTCGGTGATTTCCTTGGTGCCTTGCGCGAGCAGGAATAGCGGCCGCGCGAGCTGATTGCCGAGCGCGAGCGCGAGCATCATCGCGATGAAGGTCGCGAGAAACAGCGACAGCGTCAGCGTGCCGATGTACATCTTGCGCAGCCCGGTGCGGCCGAGCGCCTTCTCCTGATACTCGCGATACGCGCGCTGCACCGAATCGGCATTGCGTGCGAGTGTCGTCGAGACCGGCTGCGTCAGCTGCAGGAAGCGCTCAGCGGGCTGCAATAGCGCTGCATTCGAATCGGGAATACGCTGCACTACACGCAGACGCAGCGCGCCTTTGCCGCCTTGCGCGTGCGGATCGCCGTCCACTTCGCCTTCGATCGCCGCATAGCCGTGGCCGCGCGCCTGCTCGATCATCAACGGTGTCGGCAGATCGCTCGGCACGAGCATCGCGTAGTTGCCGGATGCCTGCGCGATCACGTGCATGTCGGGCGCCGCGCCCGACATGCTGCGGGTCGGCTCGACGATCGTGGCGTCCTGCACGCCGAACTGGTCACGCAGACGCAGCAGCGTCAGCGTAGTGCCGGCGGCACCCGCGCTTGCGAGCTGCTCGGACATCAGGCGCGCCTTCGTCTGCAGATCGGACAGCGACGCGTCGAGCATGCCGCGCCCGAGATTGAGGCCCGACGCGAGCGCGGTTTCGACGTTCACGTCGAACCACGACTCGATGCTGCGCGACACGAACTGATACGACACGATGTAGATGATGCCGCCCGGCACCACACCGACCAGCGCCATGAAGAACGCGAGCTTCGCGAGCAGCCGTGTGCCGAATTTGCCCTTGCGTAATCGCACGATGATGATGACGACGAGCGTCACCACCACCAGCAGAAACACCATCGCGACCGCGACGTTGGCCGCGTACAGCCACTGGTAATAGCGATCGAAGAATTCGGTGTTCGCGCTCGCGGCGGCCAGCAGCACGAGCAGCAGCACGGCCGTCACCGCGACCGTCGACACCAGCACGCGCACGACGATGCTGCTGACACTGGTAGAAGAGGAGCGCACCTTATTTAGCATGATCGGCCGCCGTGAAAGTGAAACGCTTCCAATCGGAGGCGAGGTTCCAGTCGCGGTTGTTCACGGCGTCGATCTGGAACGGCTTGGGCATGAGCCCAATGTCGAGCTGCATGCGCACCGACGCGTTGTAGGTTTCGCCGACACGTACCTGATTGCGGTCGATCACGTGCCACGACGTTACGTGCTTGATGACCGCGAGTGCATCCTTGAGCGTGGAAAAGCCGAGCTGCAAACCGCCCGACTGCACGCTCGACACGCGATATTCGCGGGTGAGCGGCTGGAACGACAGCCGCAGACTTTGCGACACGCTGACCGGCTGCTCATCGAACCAGTACCAGCGCGGCCGGCTCAGTTCGAAATCGGTCGTGAAATAAAGCGGAATGCCTTTGTTGACCGCGTCTTCGAGATTGCTGTTCAGCTCGAATTCGAAATGCGCGTCGAGACTCCAGCCGCCGTTGTCGGCCTGCAGCGACGCCCGTTGCACCGCGATCGAGTCGGCATGCGCCACGCACGGCGCTGCAAGCCAGACGGCCAGCGCGATCCAGAGCACGGCAGCGAGCCGAAGCGGGAAGAAGCGTTTTATGGTCACCGTTTCTGAAAGCGCGCGTAGAAAAATCCGTCGTGGTCTGAGTTCGTGCCGGCGCTGATTTCAGCGGGTCGTCCAGCATGAGAACCGGCCGATGGGTCGGCGGGCGCGCGGGCAACAGAGGGTAAAAGCTGCCCCGGCGCGTCCAATCGTACCGCATCCTGATGCTGGTTTCCAAACCACCGTGCCTGCAACTCGCCCTCTTCAGGGAAGATGGAACACGTCACGTAAAGCAGCTCGCCGCCTGGTTTCACCAGCGGCCACAGCGCGCCGAGAATGCGGCGCTGTTCGGCGACGAGCGCGGCGATATCGGACTGGCGACGCAGCCAGCGAATATCCGGATGTCGCCGCACGATGCCCGACGCCGAGCACGGCACGTCGGCGAGGATGCGGTCGAATGGCTGGTCGAGGTCGTCGTGCCATTGCGCGGGGTTGCCCGCGTCGCCGATGCGCACTTCCGCTTCGAGCTTCAGACGCCGCAGGTTTTCGCCGATGCGGCGCGCGCGCGACGCATCGCTTTCGAGCGCGACCAGTTCAATGCTGGCGAGTTCGAGCAGATGACCGGTCTTGCCGCCAGGGGCCGCGCACGCATCGAGCACGCGCATGCCGTCACGCACGCCGAGCCATTGCGCGGCGAGTTGCGCACCTGCGTCCTGTACGGACACCACGCCTTCGCTAAAGCCCGGAATGCGCTCGACTGGCATTGGCGCAGCGAGCGTGACCGCGTGCTCGCCAGCCTTGCTTGCGGCGATCTGCTGGCGTTGCAGCACTTGCAGATAGGCGTCGACGGTCGAATGGCGCGCGTTCACGCGCAACGTCAGCGGACCTTGGGCGTTGCCGGCGGCCAGCACCGCTTGCCACGCCTCGGGCCATGCGCGTTTCACCGCGTCGATCCACCACGCCGGATAGTTCCAGCGCGCCACTTCGTCGGCTTGCAAGGCGGTGAGCAGCGTGTCGCGCTCGCGTAAGAAGTTACGGAGCACCGCGTTGACGAGGCCCTTGGCGAACGCGAACTGCCGACGCGCGCCGATCGCGCTGACCGTCTGGTCGACGACCGTGAACGGCGTATAGGCGGCGCTCGCTTCGTCGTCGATGAGCAGTGCGAGCGCGCACGCGAGCACATGTGCGACGTGCGGCGGCGGCGCTTTTTTCACGAGCTTCGCGATCAGCCACTCGGCAGTCGCCAGACGCCGCATCGTGCGGTAGGCGAGGTCCTGCACGGCGCCGCGCGCTGCTGCAGCGTTGCCCTCGGGCACCGCCACGAAGACGCTCTGCAGCGCGGCGGGCAAGGCCGCGCCGAGACGCACGGCACCGACGGCCTGAGCGGCGCAGTCGAGCGCAAACCCGAGCGATTCGGGCGACAGATGCAGCGCCGACAAATGGGATTCGCGCGAACGCGCCGACGAGGAAGCAGAACGCGAAGAAGGCTTTGAAGTCATGAAGGGAGCAAGGGCAAGCCGCACGGTACGCACGGCGCAGTCAGCGCACATTGTAGCGTGGCGCTGGCGGGGGCCGGCGTGCGTGGAGTGGCGGTCGCAGAGGCCGTCGCGCAGTGGCCACGAAAGGTGCGAAAAAAAAGCGGGCCTCGCGAGCCCGCTCTTCGGTATTTCAGGCTTGACGCGTCGAACGACGCGACGCCTCAGTCGAAGCGCCCGGTGCGTGCCATTTCCATCAGACGCGCAATGCGTTCCTCGGTCGCCGGGTGCGTCGAGAACAGACTCGCGATGCCGCCGCCCGACAGCGGATTCATGATCATCATCTGCGCCGTGGCCGGATGCGCTTCGGCCGTCGGGAACGGAATGCCGCTCGCATAGCGATGGATCTTGTCGAGCGCCGACGCCAGTGCCTGCGGGTCGCCCGAAATCTGCGCGCCGCCACGGTCGGCTTCGAATTCGCGCGCACGCGAAATCGCCATCTGGATCACCGCGCCCGCAATCGGTGCGAGCAGCGCAACCGCGATGCTCGCGATCGGGTTCGCGGGACGGCCGTTTTCGTCGCGGCCGCCGAAGAACATCGCGAAGTTCGCCAACGCGGAAATCGCGCCGGCCATGGTCGCCGAAATCGTCGAGATCAGAATGTCGCGATGCTTCACGTGCGCAAGTTCGTGCGCCATCACACCGCGCATTTCACGCTCGGACAACACGCGCAGAATCCCGGTGGTGGCCGCGACCGCCGCGTTCTCCGGATTGCGGCCAGTGGCGAACGCGTTCGGCGCGTCTTCGTTGATCAGGTAGACGCGCGGCATCGGCAGGTTCGCGCGCGTGGCGAGATCGCGCACCATCCGATAGAACTGCGGCGCACTGTTTTCGTCGACCTCCTGCGCGTTGTACATGCGCAAGACCATCTTGTCGGAGAACCAGTACGAGAAGAAATTCATCCCCAGAGCGATCACCAGCGCGAGCATCATGCCGCGCGAGCCGCCGATCATTCCACCGATCACGATGAAAAGGGCCGTGATCGCAGCCATCAACATCGCGGTTTTCACCCAATTAAACATGTCTGCAACTCCTTGCCTCCAAGCGTGGCCTTCATCTCCGTGCCGCGCGATTGCGGCGTCAGATTGTAAGCAAAACGTTAGATAGGGGCGATGCGGGAAAATTCAATCATCGCGAGGCGGTCGCCAGCTTGATGCCCAGGCCGACGAACGCGCTGCCGACGCCGCGATCCAGCCAGCGCTTGACTGCCGGTTTGCCCGAGAAACGCTGCGTGACGCTGCCCGCGATCCACGCCACGAAGCTGTTCCAGACCATGCTCATCAGCACGAAGACCGCGCCGAGCGCGAGAAACGCGAAAGTCTTGTGTTCGCTGCCCGTCGAGACGAATTGCGGGAAAAACGACACGAAGAACAGCACGACTTTCGGGTTCAGCACGTTGGTCCAGAAGCCTTGCAGGAACAACTGCCGCAGCGACTTCGGCGTGGACGGCGCGCGCGAGTCGCCGGCGGGCGCATCGGCGGCCGGCTTCGTGAAGATCAGGCGCACGCCGAGGTAGATCAGATAGATCGCGCCGACGGATTTGACGATGGTGAACGCCGTCGCGGAGGCGGCCAGCAGCGCGGTCAGTCCGAACGCGCAGGCAAGCGAATGAATGCAGCAGCCCGCCGAAATGCCCAGCGCCGACATCAGCCCGGCACCGCGGCCTTGGGCGACGCTCCGCCCGACGATATAAGCGGTATCCGGCCCCGGCGTGATGTTCAGGAGAAAAACCGCGACGATGAAAAATTCGAAATGGACGATGCCGAACATGTGGTGAACCCTCGGAACCTGGTCTGCTGCATGGAGGATTCTAACGCGCGGCGCGCTGGCGGCGGGGGCGGAGAACATCGGCCGGATGGACGATGTTTTCGCGTACGCGACACGCTTATTCTGCGCCGGGAAGCTCGAAGCGCTGTCCTGCGACGAGCGGCGAGCCAGCAAGGAATTCACGCACGGGCAGGCGCTTGCCGCCGGGCTTCTGCAATTGCGTCAGACGGAGTACGCCTTCGCCGCAAGCGACCAGTACGCCGTCGGACGAAACCTCGGTGATGGTGCCTGGCGCCTTGTTGCTGTCAGACGCCGACGCGGCGGTGGCGGCCCAGATCTTGACGGTGCTGCCGTCTTCGAGCGTGCCGGTGCCGCCGGGGAATGGGTCGAACGCGCGCACCTGGCGCGCAAGCGCCTCGGCCGGGCGGCGCCAGTCGAGTGCCGCTTCGTGCTTGGCGATTTTCTCCGCGTAGGTCACGCCATCGGCCGGCTGCGGGGTCGAAGCCAGCTTGCCGGTGCGCTCGAGCTCGATCAGCGCGTCGACGATCAGCTTCGCGCCGTCTTCGGCGAGACGCTCGTGCAGCGTGGCAGTCGTGTCGTCGGCGAAGATGGGCGTGCGCAGTTCGGAAATCATCGCGCCAGTGTCGAGGCCCGCATCCATCCGCATCAGCGTGATGCCGGTTTGCGCGTCGCCCGCTTCGATCGCGCGATGAATCGGCGCCGCGCCGCGCCAGCGCGGCAGCAGCGACGCGTGAATGTTGATGCAGCCGAAGCGCGGAACGTCGAGCACCTCCTGCGGCAGGATCAGCCCATAGGCGGCGACCACCATCACGTCGTGCGGCGTCGCGCGCAGTTGCTCGATCGCGGCGGCGGCTTCCTGCGGATATTTGCCGGTGCGGCGCAGCGAGGTGGGCTGCGCGAGCGCAAGGCCGTGCTCCTGCGCGTAGCGCTTGACCGGACTCGCCTGCAGCTTCATGCCGCGTCCCGCGGGCCGGTCTGGCTGCGTCAACACGAGCGGCACGGCAAACCCGGCGCGATGAATCGCGGCCAGCGCGGCCGCGGCGAATTCCGGCGTACCGGCAAAGATGACGCGCAACGAATGACTCATGAACGGGCGGTAGGCAAGTGAAAGCGCATTACATCGCGTGGGCGAGCTTCTTCATCTTGCTCTTGATGCGCGTTTGCTTGAGCGGCGACAGATATTCGACGAACACGCGGCCCATCAGGTGATCCATCTCGTGCTGGATGCACACGGCCAGAAGCCCTTCGCAATCGAGCTCGAAGGTTTCACCCTTCTCGTTCAGCGCGCGCACGCGCACTTTCTCGGCACGTTCGACGTTGTCGTAGATGCCGGGCACCGACAGGCAGCCCTCCTCCGACAGCTTCCTCTCATCGCTCGACCAGACGATTTCCGGGTTGATGAACGCGAGCAGTTCGTCGTGCGTTTCCGACACGTCGATCACGATGACGCGCTCGTGCACGTCCACCTGGGTGGCGGCGAGGCCGACGCCGGGCGCCGCATACATCGTTTCGGCCATGTCCGCGACGAGACGGCGGATACGGTCGTTGACCTCCGCGACTGGCTTGGCCACCTTGTGCAGTCGTTTGTCCGGGTAATTGAGGATGCTCAGTAAAGCCATGATTTCGAGTGTGATTTGAGACGCCGCCAACCGTTGAAAAGCTCGCGTTGGCCATTCGGCCAGGTTGTGAGCCCGTCGTAATACGCAGAGGATAGATGATGTCGAACCGGTTCGATTCAACGCGCCTCGTGCGCCCGCCGACGAACCCGCGCCGGTCAGCGCGGCGCCGCGGTTATTCGCGGTTTATCGCGGTTTTATTTCGGATGATGAAAATTTTAGCATGGCGACCGCCTGTCCGCAGGCCCCGCCAAAGGAGCGACCCGCATGCAGACCTTGCCCGCAACCCGTATCGAACTGGCCGCCTGGCTGCGGTTGTCGATTGCGCCGGGCCTCAAACCCGCGGCGTTGCGCCTGTTGCTGCGCGCGTTCGGGCTGCCGGAAGCGATTTTCGCGCAGTCGCGCGAGACGCTCGCCGAGGTTGCCGGCGAAGCCGCCGCGCGCGCGGTGCTGACGCCGTCGGGTCCGACGCTCGACGGTGAGCTCGATGCCGTGCTCGCATGGCGCGAACAGCCGGGCAACCAGATCGTCACGCTCGACGACCCCGCCTACCCGCCCGCGCTGTTGACGATGCCAGATCCACCGCCGCTTCTATATATAAAGGGCCGGCTAGATTTGCTGCATACGCGTGCCGTCGCACTGGTGGGCAGCCGCAGCGCCACCCCGCAGGGCATCGAGGATGCGCGGCGGTTCGCGCGCGACCTGTCGGCGGCGGGCGTGACGGTGGTGTCGGGGCTCGCGCTCGGTATCGATGGCGCCGCGCATCGGGGCGGGCTGGAAGGCGTCGGCGGGACGGTCGCGGTGGTCGGCACCGGCGCGGATCTCGTGTATCCGGCCGCGCACCATGCGCTCGCGCGGCAGATCGCGGCGCAGGGTGCGATCCTTTCGGAGTGGCCGCTGGGCACGCCGGCGCGCGCCGCCAATTTCCCGCAGCGCAATCGGCTGATCGCGGGGCTGGTCAGCGGTGTCGTGATCGTGGAGGCGGCTATGCGCTCCGGTTCGCTGATAACCGCGCGGCTCGCTAACGAGATGGGCCGCGACGTGCTCGCATTGCCCGGATCGATTCACGCGCCGCTATCGCGCGGCTGTCATCGGATGATCAAGCAGGGAGCCCGGCTCGTGGAAACGCCTGACGAGGTGCTGGAGGAACTCGGTTTTGCCCCGCGGCCCGTGAGCGACGCGGGATCGGCGGCGAAGCGGGCGGGGCCACTGCAGCACGTGGGGTCGCGCGTTCCGTCGGGTGGGATGGCTTCGCAAGCTGCGGCCGCCACCCTGGCCAGCTCGCCGCCGGCTGGACCGGCCCCGCAGCCGGCGCGCGACCCCGATGCCCAGCGTCTGCTCGCCGCGCTCGGCCATGCGCCGACCACGCTTGAAATTCTCGCCGCCCGCACCGAGATGCAAGACGCTGCCCTGCACGCCACCTTGCTGCAGCTCGAACTCGCCGGCGAGGTCACGCTGCTGCCCGGCGGCCGCTTCATGCGAGCCCATCATGACTGAGCCGAGACCGACCGGCATCAACGCGGATTGCCCACTCGTCGCGACCGGCCATGCTACATTCGCGCCAAAGCACCCGACAAAGTACACAAGGAAACCACTTCATGCCCGCGCTGAACCTCGACACCGACCAGGACCGGATCGCCGAGCGCGTCAACGAACCCGGTACATTGTTCGTCGCATGCCTGTGTGCGGAGTGGTGCGGAACCTGTCGCGAATACCAGGACGCTTTCAACCGGCTGGCCGAGCGGCACCCCGAAGTCTGCTTCGCATGGATCGACATCGAAACTCATGCGGATCGCTTCGACGATCTGGACGTCGAAAATTTCCCGACCGTCCTGATCGAAGACTCGGTGACGACACGATTTTTCGGTACGGTTTTGCCGCAGGTGTCGATCGTCGAGCGGATGCTGTCGGATCTGACCACGCTGCCCGGCGTGACCGGCGCACCGAAGCTGCGGCCCGCGCTGGCGGTCGCCTGAACACGGCCCTGCGCGGCCGGTTTTGGGACAGCATCGCGGCTGACATCGCTGTCCGCACGCGGCGTTTGCCGCAGTTGATCAACCGCCGTACGCGCAATTATGATGGCGCGCTTTTATGGCACTCGGCATGTTCGGTTCGCGCCTTGTGCTATAAAGCGGTCGTTATTGGGTCGCAAAAGGTCTCAAGCGAGCGTCGCGCGCCATATTGGCGCTCAAGACCACCAACCCGGATCTTCCAACCTCACATCGAGTCATGTCCAAAGCACTGATCATCGCCGAAAAGCCTTCTGTCGCGAACGACATCGCGCGCGCTTTAGGCGGCTTTACCAAGCATGACGAGTACTACGAAAGCGACGACTACGTGCTTTCGTCGGCAGTGGGCCACCTGCTGGAAATCGCTGCGCCCGACGAATACGAAGTCAAGCGCGGCAAGTGGAGCTTTGCCAACTTGCCCGTCATCCCGCCACATTTCGATCTGAATCCGATCGCGAAGAGCGAGTCGCGCCTGAAGGTGCTGACCAGGCTGATGAAGCGCAAGGACATCGACCGTCTGATCAACGCATGCGATGCGGGGCGCGAGGGCGAGCTGATTTTCCGCTTGATCGCACAGCACGCGAAAGCCAAACAGCCGGTGCAACGGCTGTGGCTGCAGTCGATGACAGCCGGCGCGATCCGCGACGGTTTCGCGCGTCTGCGCAGCGACGAAGAGATGCAGCCGCTCGCCGATGCGGCGCGCTGCCGCTCGGAGGCGGACTGGCTCGTCGGCATCAACGGCACGCGCGCGATGACCGCCTTCAACAGCAAGGGCGGCGGCTTCTTCCTGACCACGGTCGGACGCGTGCAGACGCCGACGCTGTCGATCGTCGTCGAGCGCGAAGAGAAAATTCGACGCTTCGTGCCGCGCGATTACTGGGAAGTGAAGGCGGAGTTCGTCTGCGCGGCCGGCTTCTACGAAGGCCGCTGGTTCGACCCGAAATTCAAGCGCGACGAGTTCGATCCGGAAAAGCGCGACTCGCGCCTCTGGGCATTGCCAGCGGCAGAGACGATCGTCGCGGCTTGCCGCGGCCAACTCGGCACGGTGACCGAGGAGTCGAAACCATCGACGCAGCTCTCGCCCGCGCTGTTCGACCTGACCAGTCTGCAGCGTGAGGCCAATGGCCGCTTCGGCTTTTCGGCGAAGAACACGCTGGGCCTCGCTCAGGCGCTGTACGAAAAGCACAAGGTGCTGACCTATCCGCGAACCGACGCGCGTGCGCTGCCGGAAGACTACCTGGACACGGTCAAGCAGACGCTCGGGATGCTCAAGGAGAGCAACAACTACCTGCCGTTCGCGAAGCAGGTGCTCGACAAGGGCTGGGTGAAACCGAACAAGCGCATCTTCGACAACTCGAAGATCAGCGACCACTTCGCAATCATCCCGACGCTGCAGGCGCCGAAGAATCTGTCCGAACCCGAACAGAAGCTCTACGACCTCGTCGTGAAGCGTTTCCTTTCGGTGTTCTTCCCGGCCGCCGAATTCCGTGTGACGACGCGTATCACCGAGGTGATCGGCCATCACTTCAAGACCGAAGGCAAGGTACTCGTCGAGCCGGGCTGGCTGCAGGTCTACGGCCGCGAAATCAGCGGCGATGACGCGAACCTCGTGCCGGTGCAGAAAGACGAAAAGGTCAAGACCGACAAGATTGCGGCACAGCAGCTCGTCACGAAGCCGCCAGCACGCTACAACGAAGCGACGCTGCTGTCGGCGATGGAAGGCGCCGGCAAGCTGGTCGAAGACGACGAGTTGCGCGAAGCGATGGCGGCCAAGGGGCTCGGCACGCCGGCAACCCGCGCGGCAATCATCGAAGGTCTGCTCACCGAAAAGTACCTGATCCGCGAAGGCCGCGATCTAATTCCCACCGCCAAGGCCTTCCAGTTGATGACGCTGCTGCGCGGCCTGGGCGTGAAGGAGCTGACCGCGCCTGAACTGACCGGCGAATGGGAATACAAGCTCTCGCAGATGGAGCGCGGCAACCTGCCGCGCAACGCGTTCATGCAGGAAATCGCGCGCATGACGCAGACCATCGTCAAGCGGGCAAAAGAATACGATTCCGACACGATCCCGGGCGATTACGCGACGTTGCAGACGCCTTGCCCGAATTGCGGCGGCCAGGTGAAGGAAAACTATCGGCGTTTCGCGTGCTCGAAGTGCGAGTTCTCGATTTCAAAGATTCCGGGCGGTCGTCAGTTCGAGATCGCCGAAGTCGAAGAACTGCTTCAGAACAAGACGATTGGGCCGCTGTCGGGATTTCGCAGCAAGATGGGTAGGCCATTCTCGGCGATCCTGAAGTTGTCGCTCGACGATGAAATCAAGAATTACAAGCTCGAGTTCGACTTCGGCCAGGATGCGGGCGGCGAAGATGGCGAACCGCCCGACTTCTCCGATCAGCAGCCGATCGGCGCGTGTCCGAAGTGTCACGCCCGCGTATTCGAGCACGGCATGAGTTACGTGTGCGAAAACTCGGTGGCGAATCCGAAGACATGCGACTTCCGCTCCGGCAAGGTGATCCTGCAGCAGGAAATCTCCCGCGAGCAGATGGCCAAGCTGCTCGACGAAGGTCGCACCGATCTGCTGACGAACTTCAAGTCGTCGCGTACGGGCCGTAACTTCAAGGCGTTCCTCGTCAAGCAGAACGACGGCAAGATCGGCTTCGAGTTCGAGAAGAAGGAACCGGCGGCGGCGAAAACCGCGGCGGCCAAGACTTCGGGTGCTCGTTCGGCGGCGAAAGCGATGCCGGAAACGGACGAAGGCGATACCGCGGTGGCCGTGAAGGCCGAGCCGGCGGAAAAGAAGGCGGCAGCGAAAAAGGCGCCCGCCGCCAAGACTGCGGCGGCCAAGAAGGCACCGTCGAAGAAAACTGCCGCGCGTAAAACCGGCTCGTAAGCCGGGCTTCGGATCAGCGGCTGGCGGTGGGAGCCAACAGTCGGTGATCCGTGCGAAACGCGAGGCCAGGACGGGTCACGCTCATAAAAAAAGGCGCAGTCACTTCACGTGACCGCGCCTTTTTATTGGCGGCCCGCATGGCTGCGGGCTTCGACATCTGGAGACTTACAGCGGCGACAACGCCGTAGGCCGCGTGCTGCGATTGGGCGACTTCGCTAGCGGCTTCGGCACGGCCGGCGCCAGTTCGCTATCGAGCAGCCGCGACAGCGGCTCGGCGCCGTCGAAGGCTTCCGGCGCGCGCGACTCCCCGGTCTCGAACTCGGCCGGCGTCGCGGGGCGTTCGAGACCGTCCTTGATCCACTGCTCGCCGAGCACGCCGTTCGGCGTCTGGTTGAAATGCTCCACCAGATGGTCGATGAACGTGCGCACCTTGGCCGGAAGGTGACGGCGGCTCGGGTACGCAATATTGATCTCGACCTGCGGCAAACGATAGTCGCCGAGCAGACGGACGAGCCGGCCGCGCGTCATGTCGCGGCCGATCAGATAGCTCGGCAGAATCGCGATGCCCATGCCGAGGAGCGCGAACTGGCGCAGCATTTCCGTATTGTTCGCGACGATCACGTTCGACGGGCGTACGCGCACTTCACCTTCGGGCCCCGTGAACACGCGCTCGTCGCCCCAGTATTCGGACGGCAGGCTCAGGCACGGATGTTCGAGCAGATGTTCGGGGCGCGTCGGCGTGCCATGCTTTTCCAGGTACGCCGGCGTCGCGCAAACGGTCATGCAGCCGGTGGTCAGACGCCGCGTGACGATGCTCGCGCTACGCATCTGCCGCGCGATGACGACGCCGACGTCGAAGCCTTCCTCGACGAGATCGACCTGACGATCGACCAGCGTGACGTCGGGAATGACCTTCGGATAGCGCTCCGCGTATGTTTGCAGCACGGGCGCGAGATTATGCAGGCCGAACACGACTGGCGCGACGATGCGCAGCGTGCCGACGGGTTCGTGATTGCGAGCGACCACCATCTGCTCGACGTCTTCGAGTTCGTCGAGAATTTGACGGGCGCGCTCGAGATAGACCTGACCGGACTCGGTCAGCGACAAGCTGCGGGTCGTGCGATTGAGCAGCCGCGTACCAAGACGGCCTTCGAGGTCGGCAACGTGCCGGGTGGCGACCGCGTTGGAAATATCCATCGCGCTCGCGGCGCGGGCAAAACTGCCGAGATCCGCCACCTTGACGAAAACTCGCATCGACTGCAAATGATCCATAGGACAACTCCTGCCTTGTTACTGCTTCCTGACAATAGGTGAAAACCAGTGAAGCGAACTTGGAATTCTCCTACGACTCGCATAATCGTGCAGAAGTTGCCCGCGAAATGAGAAATATTGTCAATTTGGGTGCGACTGTGTGGACAAAACCGGGGCTGCATCGCAAATTGTTCGGCAAGCCAAAACGAACTACTGCGCTGCAGCTCCCTGGGCCTTTTGGTTCAAACAGAAGCACAGGTCGCCCGGGCAGTGCGGACTCGGAAAAATTTGGAGCAGGCGCCCACAGAAAAAAGCCGCCCGGAGGCGGCCTTATCTGCGAAGTGAGCCCTCACGCGATCACGCCGCGAGTTTTCCCTCGAGCGTGCGCTTCGCTTCAGTCAGTGCCGGCGGCAGGCCTTGTTGCAGCGTGTCAAAAAGCTCCGCATGCAGTACGAGTTCGTCGCGCCAGGCAGCGTCGTCGACGGAAATGACCTGCTCGAACTGCTCGCGGCTGAAGTTCAGGCCGCTCCAGTCGATGTCCTCGTAGTGCGGCGAAATGCCGAACGCATGCTCTTCGCCCCGCGCGGTGCCCTCGACGCGCCCGACGATCCAGTTCAGCACGCGCATGTTTTCGCCGAAGCCTGGCCACACGAACTTGCCGTCCGCGCCCTTGCGGAACCAGTTCACGCAGAAGATTTTCGGCAACTTCGCGTTCAGCTGCTGCAGACGCTCGCCGGTTTTCAGCCAATGACTGAAGTAGTCGCTCATGTTGTAGCCGCAGAACGGCAGCATCGCGAACGGATCGCGGCGCACCACGCCCTGCTGGCCCGCCGCCGCGGCCGTTGTCTCGGAGCCCATCGTCGCCGCCATGTAGACGCCCTCGACCCAGTTGCGCGCTTCGGTGACGAGCGGCACGGTGGTCGAGCGACGACCGCCGAAGATGAAAGCGTCGATCGCGACGCCGGCCGGGTTTTCCCAGTCCGCATCGATCGACGGGCACTGCGAAGCCGGCGCCGTGAAGCGCGCGTTCGGGTGCGCCGCTTTGCGGCCGGTTTCCTTAGCGTCGGCCGGCGTCCAGTCCTTGCCCTGCCAGTCGATCAGGTGCGCCGGCGGCTCGTCGGTCATGCCTTCCCACCAGACGTCGCCGTCGTCGGTCAGCGCGACGTTCGTGAAGATCACGTTTTCCTTCAACGTGGCGAGCGCGTTGTAGTTGGTCTTTTCGCTGGTGCCGGGCGCGACGCCGAAGTAGCCGGCTTCCGGATTGATCGCGTACAGGCGGCCGTCCTTGCCCGGCTTGATCCACGCGATGTCGTCGCCGATCGTCGAGATTTTCCAGCCGTTCAGACCCGCCGGCGGGATCAGCATCGCAAAATTGGTCTTGCCGCACGCCGACGGGAACGCCGCCGCCACGTGATGCTTGCGCCCTTCCGGCGAGGTGACGCCGAGAATCAGCATGTGTTCGGCGAGCCATCCCTCGTCGCGGCCCATCGTCGATGCAATGCGCAGCGCGAAGCACTTTTTGCCCAGCAGTGCGTTGCCGCCATAGCCCGAGCCAAAGCTCCAGATTTCGCGCGATTCGGGGAAATGCACGATGTACTTGGTCTTGTTGCAGGGCCACGACACGTCCTGCTCGCCCGCCGCGAGCGGCGCGCCGACCGAATGCACGCACGGTACGAACTCGCCGTTCTCGCCGAGCACGTCGTAGACCTTCCGACCCATGCGCGTCATGATCCGCATATTGGTCGCGACATACGGGCTGTCGCTCAGTTCGACGCCGATATGCGCGATCGGCGAGCCGAGCGGGCCCATCGAGAACGGCACCACGTACATCGTGCGGCCGCGCATCGCGCCGTCGAACAGGCCGTCGAGCGTCGAGCGCATGTCGGCCGGGGCGATCCAGTTGTTGGTGGGGCCCGCGTCCTCGGCGCGCTGCGAGCAGATGAAGGTGCGATCCTCGACGCGCGCGACGTCGGACGGATCGGAACAGGCGAGATAGGAATTGGGACGCTTGGCGGGGTTGAGTTTCTTCAGGGTTCCGGCTTCGACCATCTGCGCGCACAGGCGGTCATATTCTTCCTGCGAGCCGTCGCACCAGACCACTTTGTCGGGCTTGGTCAGCGCGGCGATGCGCTGGACCCAGTCGATCAGTTTGCGGTGCTTGACCCATGTGGGCGCCTCGATAGTGGCCTGTCCTTCGAACGAGGGATGATTCATCGACTTGTCTCCGTTTGAAGCAATAGAAAAACGGTACAAGCCCGGGGACGCTGCATGCGAGAGGCATTGAACTCATCGCGCCGACGTGTCGACTTAAAGTGCCGGCGCACGATTGCGCAGGTCGTCCTGGGCCACACAGCTTGCCAAGGTGAGGCGCGCTTCCTGCAAGGCTTCTGCAACCTTGTGTAAAGCGGCTTGCCTCAACACGCAACAAACTGCTAAAAACGTTCTCAATTCGCCTTCACGTAGCGCTGTCGTTCTTCTGTGTGCGACAGCTTCTACGGTAGGGCATTCAGGCAGAGCAGCGTGTGACCTACATCACATGCTGGGACAGTCAGCATAACATTCAGTTCGCACCAACCAGGTGCGCAGCAAAGCACATACCATGAAGATTGCCATCCTCGACGATTATCAGGACGCCGTTCGCAAGCTTGACTGCTTTCAATTGCTGGCCGACCAGGAAGTCAAGGTATTCAACAATACCGTGCGCGGTCTCGGACAACTGGCGAGCCGTCTCGCGGAAGTCGACGCCCTCGTCCTGATTCGCGAACGCACCCGCATCACCTCGCAACTGCTCGACAAGCTGCCTCGTTTGCGCATGATCAGTCAGACGGGCAAGGTGTCGAGCCACATCGATCTCGCGGCCTGTACCGAGCGCGGCATCGCCGTCCTCGAGGGCAGCGGTTCGCCGGTCGCGCCCGCCGAGCTGACGTGGGCACTGATCATGGCCGCCCAACGGCGCATTCCGCAATACGTGGCAAACCTTAAGCAGGGCGCCTGGCAGCAGTCGGGGCTGAAGACGTCGGCGCTGCCGCCGAATTTCGGTTTGGGTCAGGTGCTGCGCGGACAGACGCTCGGCATCTGGGGCTACGGCAAAATCGGCCGGCTCGTGGCCGGCTACGGCAAGGCGTTCGGCATGAACGTACTGGTGTGGGGTCGCGAGCATTCGCGCGAAGCCGCTCGCGCCGACGGCTACGGCGTCGCGGCGAGTCGTGAGGAGCTGTTCGAGAGCAGCGACGTGCTGTCGCTGCATCTGCGTCTGCACGACGACACGCGTGGCATCGTCAAGCAGGACGACCTGATGCGCATGAAGCCGACCGCGCTGCTCGTGAACACGAGCCGCGCCGAACTGCTCGATGAGAGCGCGCTCGTGAACGCGCTGTCGCACAACCGTCCGGGAATGGTCGCGGTCGACGTCTACGAAAGCGAGCCCATCCTGCAGGGCTACAGCCTGCTGCGCATGGAAAACGTGATCTGCACACCGCACATTGGCTATGTGGAGCGGGAGAGCTACGAGCTGTATTTCTCCGCGGCGTTCAAGAACATTCTCGCGTTCAATGCCGGCGATACCGCGAGCGTCGCGAATCCGGAGGCGCTGCAGGGCGGGCGCCGGCGATGATGGCCGGGTGACGCGGCCGGCGGTTCAGGTTTGCCCCGCCGGGCCGCGTCGCTCACCGCGCTTCGTGCGCGGCCGCCTCCATCAATGCAGGAATGCGTTCAAGAAAGACTTCGCCGTCAGCGCGGCCGAGGTGATAAGCGTGGACCATCTGCGACGGACTCGTGTAATCCCAACTCGAAATCGGTACCTTGCGCGACGGCTGCACGTAAAGCCGCTGCTGCACGCCGTGTGGGACGACGAACATCTGCGGCCGCGGATAAAGACGCGTGACCATCACGAGCACGTTGCCCGGCGCATCGGCGTCGAGCGCGCCGACCGGCACGTTATCGACCATGCCGCCGTCGAGCACCGGCCGGCCGTTGCGCCGCAGAACTGGCGTGAACGGCGGTGTGCTCGACGATTGCAGGATCAGATCCGCCAACTCGTCGACGCTTGCGCAATCCTGGGCGCGCACGAATTCCGGCAGAAAACCGAGCGTCCGACCGAGCGTCGGATGCAGCGTCTTGCGCACGTATTTTTCGATGTTGTATGCGACCAGCCCCGCCGCGACCGCGCTTCTCGCGCCGAGCCAGCGCGGCAGATGTGACACGCCGATGCGGATTTCCGGGGCCTGCGCGAGCCTGGAAAACTTGTCGCCGTAGATATCGAGCAGCGCCTGCCGGTAGATCCGGTAATGCGGGAACACCGACTCGCCCCGCAGCAAGTTGCCCCAGTAGGCGTTGCGCGTATTGTGGCGCAGTGCGTCTTCGTAGTAGCGCATGACCCACTCGGCATCGCCGCGCGTGTAAATCATGCACGCCGTCGCCGCGCCGGCCGAAATGCCGGTGATCACGCGCGGGCGGATGTCGAGCTGCGGCTGCACGACGTCCCAGAAGCCCGCCTGCCACCAGCAGCGGTTGCCGCCGCCGGCGAATACGACCTGATCGAACATGCTGCTTTCCCTTACTATCCTTTGCCCTTGCTACCGGAAGATTGCGTTGACGGCCGGCCCGGGGTCCGGCGGGCATTCACGCCAGCAGCGCGTAAGTCGTGGTGGCTTGAACGGCCATATTGCCGCCTTCGTCGAACAGTTCGACTTCGCCGAACACGAGATTGCGGCCCATGCGCAGCACACGCGCTTTGATCAGCACGTCGCCCTTGCGGACCGCGCGCATGAAGTTGATGTTCAGCGATACCGTGCTCATCGGCTTGAAGCCGCCGAGCGCGGCGGTGATGGCGACGACCATCGCCGTATCCGCGGCCGCCATGAACACCTGGCCGCTGATCATGCCGCCCGAGTGTCGCCACTCGCCGGAAAACGGCAGACGCAGCGTCGCGCTTTCCTCGTCGACCTTGATCGGCGTCAGCGTGAGCGCCCGGACCCATGGCGCGAGAACTCGGTCGAGCAAGTCGGTAATCTCTTTATCATCCATGGCAATCTCCGGTCGAAAGCCGCGCGATGCTGCGTACGGCGAGATGTCCGCGACATGATACCGGCAGCATTCGACGCGACGATGCTTTCCGGATGGCAGCTTTGTCGATGGGAAGACTCAAGCTTGGGGAATGTGAGCTTTTAATCGACTGCTAAAGGGGGGTTGGCAATCTCGGAAAGATCCTGCATAATTTCGTTTCTGTCGGGGCGTTAGCTCAGTTGGTAGAGCAGCGGACTCTTAATCCGTAGGTCGAGTGTTCGAGTCACTCACGCCCCACCAGCGTATTCAAGCACTTAGCCCAGCCTACACGGCTGGGCTTTTTGCTTTCCGGATTCCATGTAGGCGTCGTGTAGGCATTTTGGGTCTACATCAATCAACATAGATCCGCATCGCCAGGCAAACCGCGACGCGCGAAGTCCCGTTGCCTTCGGCCGCTGAGAGCGAGGTCGACCATCGGCGGGGCGGCAACTTCGAATACCAGATCTCGCCCAGGACAGTATGCTTACTTTACCGCCTGTCGACGGAGCGCATTGATGACTGTTTTCACCATTGGCTACGAAGGGCTGGACATCGACACTTTTCTGTCGCTGCTCGCCGAGCATGGCATCGAGACTGTCGTGGACATCCGTGAGCTACCCCTGTCGCGCAAGCCTGGCTTCTCAAAGAAGGCGCTGGCTAGCGCAGTGAATCTCTCCGGCATCGAGTATGTTCACATGGTCGATCTCGGCTGTCCGAAGCCGGTACGCAACCGGTACCGGGAAGATGGCAACTGGAAGCACTACACCGACGGCTTCCTCAAGCATCTCAAAACACAGAAATCGGCTATCGCAGACCTGTCCAACCTGGTGAATTCGTCAAACTGTGCCCTCCTCTGCTACGAGGCCGACTTCAATTTCTGCCACCGTTCGATGGTCGCTAATGCAGTACAAAAGCATTGCGGTGCTGACATCGAACACATCTCGGTCGCCGACGTTAGAACAGCGATGCCTGCGGGTCGTCAGCTAGCTTGCGCTTAGGTGGGTAGATCAAACTGATGATCAGCCATTGATCTTGGAATCGATGCTGGTTTCCCATCAGGAACATCAGTTCCTTGCTACCCATGTTTTCCTCCAGCTTGGTGCGGAACGGCTTTTCCCAATCGTTGCCATAGCTTCGGTGACAATTCCAAAACAGCGCGCCAGCTTCCCAGTCGACGATCTTGTGCCTGTATTCCTTCTCACCATCCGGCGTGTCGCAGACATATCGGTAATAAAAATCGAACGGCACCTTGCGCAGTTGCTTTACCTGCTTACGCTCTTCCGCCTCAGAGAAAAGATTGCCTTGCATCTGCTCCTGTAGCAGCTTCTCACGCTCCTCGTCCGTCCAGTCCGCGATACGAGCCTTGATGATGTCCAGGCCAAGTAAGCGCTTCGGGCGCAGGAGTGCGAGCGACAGTCCATCTGCGAGCCTCGCCGCATTGATGGCGTCGAAGCTGCCAAATGCCGCCAACTTATCCAACCACTCCCACCTGGACGCCCATCCTTTCTTGGGCTCGATTACATTACCGCAGCTGATTGTGTCTACATAGACCTTGTGGCTTTCTGGTCGGTGATCCTTCGTGGCCTTCTCTACACGCACGTCGATCCACTGCCACTTCCTGAACTGCTGCCCATCCTCGACCATCCGGAACGGAACGGGGAAAAGGCGACGCATTGCGCCGCTCTCAGAAATGCCCGCGACGCAGGAAGTTTCGACGTATTGCGCACTGGGCGATGGATAGGTCTTCGCCAGGATCAGAATGCGCTCGACTTGCCCCAGTGCCATCGTTCTGCGCCCTCGTTTTGCGATTTACAACGCGCCCCGCAGCAATAACGCTGTATTTTGCGTCGAGACAGACATGCGAGCCAGCCGATACGCCTTGGCCGACCCAGTGGCTCCACGATGCCCGGCAGGTACACAAGGCAGCCCGAGTTCCGCCGGGCTCCCTATGCCACACAGGACAGACACCTCTGGCAGCCGCCCCGTGTAGCTCCGGCACGGCGTACAGCCTTTTCATCACACCCCGCAGTTTGCTCCCTCGGGTCTTTCCCTCGGTCTCACACCCAACGCTCAGCCAACATCGAGCCACGCCTCAGTTGTCACTGGCTATTGCAGTGAGATAGTCGGACAGCTCAACCGGGGTTACGAGTACATTCACACCGTATAGCTGATCCAACCGGATCTGTGCAGCTCTCAGGGTATTGCGTGTGGGCCGGTCCACAAGCAGTGCATCACAGTGCGCTATGGCCTGCGCCACCTGATGATGGTCGGGCAGATCGTTATCACGCAGTCGCTGGTTTCGCATCCACCGGATCTGGGCATGGAGCGCAGCATGTGTGTAGAGTGCCGGCAATCTGCGACGCCCTTCGTCAGTCTGCAACGCCTCCACAAGCCACGCGACAATCGCTGCCTTCTCCACCCGTTCGTCCGGCGACTCCGCCACGATCTCCGGGATACCCGATGCGATCAACTGACGAACAACATGCCTGCGAACGCGCGGGTGCGTAACGTTCGCTGCCAGCTCGGCTACCGCTCGGCACTCAACGCCCAGCAGCCTGTCAAATCTCGAAATCTCATCGACATGCGCCCAATTTCCCGCATTCAGTCTTTCAATGGCTTCCGAGACGTCGATCCCCGGCAAGTGGCCAGTCGCTTCGATGAGGCGACTGACAGGCGTATTCCACACCTCATCAAACGCCCTCTCGAATGCAGGTAAGCCCTCAGGCAACGACACGTCCAGCTCAAGCAAGCTCGGACGCATAAACGTCATGCAGCCTTTTGTCCAGATCACACGCTGCGGCTCATAACCGTCCACCCGGCGTCGCATCTCGGAGTCGACCTCATCAAGCAGTTGTTCGTCGGGTGCGCAGAAGCCGACGCCCAGGCTCAGTTCGTCCAGCAACTCCGCCGTTGCCAATCGCGTAGCGGCATCCGCCTGCGACACTACCTCCGAAATTGTCGTCATGGTCGTCGGACAGAATATCCGGCCTGCAGCGACAAGCTCGCGAAGCAGATGCAATACGGGAAGCCATGCGATTTGCGTCGCATCGCCGCTGACTGCCCGACGCAGATGAACCCACGCCCTCGTGTCAAGGAAGAGCGCTTTCCTGCCGAGCAACGCGTCGGCGAGCTCCTGGTTGCGCTGCGAACAGTATTCGGTCAGTAAATCGTATCGGGTAATCAAATTTACTTCCAGTTCGGGCCAACCGGGATACGCCAGTTGGCGTCCGGAGGCGTTTCAATACAACTGTAAATTCGAAGCCCAGTCGTCTTCATCTTTATCCCGGACTTCGTTGCCACGGGCCATTGTATAACCCTACTAGGCGCCTATCCCGTGAGAGAAGACCAATCAATGACGAACTCGCGCCGAATATGCGAATTGCATTAAACCAGATTCGGATTTAACAATGCGATTTTGCATGCTGCTCTTCGCACTGCGGTAGTCCCTGATCGCGCTGCGGGTTTTCCCAATCTATTCTGATATTGTTCGCGAAGCAGCGATCAATAACCACAGAGCCTGAGAGAGACCAGCATGCAAACTTTCGTCGCCACACGAGGCATCCCGAGCCTCCTTCACTTCACCCGTCTTGCCAACCTCCCCGCCATCCTCGCCAACGGCATCGTGCCGCGCCACACACTAACCGAAGGCGGGGTTCCTTTTGAACACAATGACGAAATCCGGCTGGACGGGCATCAAGATGCCAGTTGCTTCACCATCGGATGGCCCAATTACAAGATGTTCTACACAGCGAGGTGCAACAATCCTGGCGTGAAGTGGGCCGTCATCGAGTGCTCATCTTCGATTCTTTGGGAGAAAGACTGTATCTTCTCCGCCGAGAATGCAGCCAGCGGTACAGCGCGTGCCGTGCCGGATGTCGTTCGTCGCGGCGTGCCAGGCATCAGCGCCATGTATGCAGAAACCGTCGGCAAACCTACGCGAGCCGAGATGGGCCTGCCCGTCCACTTTCCCACGAATCCGCAAGCCGAGGTCCTGGTATTTGGCGTGGTTGAGCCACGTTACTTTCTGCACGTGCATATCGACGACTGGCAGTCGCGTCAGGCATTCGCAGCCGCGCACGCGACGTTATCATTCAGGGGCGGCTGGGAAGGACCTCGCGCCGATTATCAACACTGGAGATAATTTTTGATGGCCACCCGACCTGTGTTCGTTCCTTGTACCTCCCACATAGGGGTGCGGGAAGTAACCGTCGATTTCCAGTGGTTCGCCGGCATGGCGCTGTCACAGGCACAGAAGTCCATTGCATCCCTGCACGCCCACGCCGCAGAAGACGGGCTCCATGATTTGCTCGAAATTTCGAGCAAATCGCCCGACGAGGACGGCGTTGCACTCAGTGCATTTAACCTTTCCTTCACCACCCTAAAGTACAGCCGGACGTTCTCCGTCGAGATGGCATTTCAGGCGAGCAAGGTGTTCGAACGCGGCGGCCCTTACAAGGACCTGCTGGAAACCGATTCGCGAACTGCCAAACGGGATGAGCGACTGAAAGCATCAGGTCGCCTCGTGAAGTTCATTTTCATGCAGTCGGAATTTCCCCTGCAACCGACAACGTACTTTTACGACTGGCTGTACATCAACGCCCTCGCGAAGAATCGCCACCTGTGGGGTACGTTGAAGAAAGCGGGAGGCTTCACCGATATCGCGTTCAATCCGGCAAAATCGCTGAATTGTCAGGCGTTTTCCGCAGCGCTCTTCGTCAGCCTTGAGCACGCGGGCAAACTCGATGAAGCGCTCGCATCCCCACAGTCATTTCTGGACGCCACGCGAGATGCTTATTGTGCGCCTGAACGGGATCAGGCCCCGCACTCCTTGTTTTAGTGATGACGAGCATCGGGAGAGCACCGACACTTACAGTAATCTCCTCTGTAGCCGGAGTTATTAGCTCTTTAGCCGGTATCCTGCGGGCCAGAACTGCGACACCGATCGCATATGGCCAACCGTGAAGGGTAAGGGCAATTAGCAGGCAAAGAGAACCGAATGTGTGGAGATTCGAGCCAAGCTCATCGGGGGGCAAGGCCACTAGTGTTCAGCGTTTGCCTGTTCGGTAGCCTCCGCGACTTCCTTGGACGTAAATATCCGCCTGAATCGTTTCCGTCGGATGGAGAAGCGCAGCAGCCTGCCGCCAGTCACCGCGCGCTCATTCAGCGGGCCGACAGCGCCAACCGCCGCGCCGACCAGCGCGCGCAGCTTAAACACGCGCAAGAGCATCGACGACAGGCCGTCGCGCGCGAACGCTCAGCGCTTGCCGACCTGCATCGGATCATGCGCGAAGCTATTCGGCTGCGACAAAGCGAAGAACGACGACATTTGCGCGATGCTCGCAACGAATGTCGCGACGCCGTGTGGGCAGACAGGCCTACCGGGCTCGCCGCGTTTCCGGGCCGGGTTACTGGCATTCCGCATCTTCAAGAAAAGTTGCATCGCTATCGCGACAGACAGGAAACGCGCGCTTATCTTGAGTATCGGAGGCAGCTCCACGAGCGCCATCGAACGGAGCAAAAAGAATTCCAGTTGCGACTCTCGATCCAGGCTCGCGGGATCGAACGCCGCCGTGCCACCCTCGACCGCATCGAGCGCCGCGAACTCGCCGCCTTCGAAAGTGACAACCAGCGCCTCGCCCTCCAGCGAGAACGAGGCGACGAAGGAGCGCATATCCCGTCAGTCCAACAACCCGGCAGCAAACAGAATGAGAATGCCGTTCCGGATGTTCTGGCCGCCTTTGACGGCGGAGGCCAGCGTCGGGCATTGGGAGCCGTCATCGCCGGACAGCCCACCGCCGGGGCGTGACCGGGACCGCTGAACGCCACGTGTCCCGGCTCGCTCTGCACTGCCCAAATGCCCATTGAATATCCCTGACCGTCCGCGAGTGCCGTTGACCGTTACCAGGAATAGCGCAAATTGCTTTCACAGCGTAAAATTCACGCCGAGACCGTCAGACACCATCATCCAACGCGTGAGCGGATCAGGACAGGAATGCAAGTCAGGCTAATACCGTCCGCACTACTTTTTCTTGGTTCATATTTTCCTCTGAGCGTGATCCTGCTGCTTCAGGATATCGCCGACAAGAGCTGGGCTAAATCGCTTTGCCGGTCCCTTAAGGATTGCGAACTGCCAGTCTTAACCAATCCCGGACGATCACTGACGTTTTTCATTATTTGTCTTGTGAGCCTCCTCTTCTTTATCTGGGTTCTCAACCGGATTCCCGGCGTACACGAACTCACGGTTAAAGAATCAAAGACGGTTCCGAACGATCTGATCAACTACGTCTTTCCCTACGTCGTATCATTTATGGGACTGGATCTCGGGAGCAGCGGAAAATTTTATGGGTTCATTGTTTTTCTGGCGTGGATGTTTTTGATCACTTACCGGTCAGGTCAGATTTTAATGAATCCGCTTCTGCTTGCTACGGGCTGGCAGCTTTACGAAATCAGCGCGGACATCAACGGCAATAGCAGAAGCGTAATTGCGTTGTCAAAATCGAAAATATATTCGGGCGACAAACTTAAATCATGCGTCGTGCAGGGCGTCTACGTACTATCAAAATTCAAAGAGTAAATTATGGCCGCTAATGAAGCTCTGGCAGGTATTAAAAATTTTAACGTTGCCGATTCATCCCTGACGCTATGGACGTTCAAGAAAAGCTCCGGAAAGAGCGGGCTCTTCAAGGCATTCGCCACCGTAACGACCGACGAGCTTACGGAAGAACTCAAACGAATTGTCACTGACACGCTCGCGCGCTACCAGGAAGTCGAAGACTATCAGTTGCTGGCGCAGCCCAACGAAGTCGGCTGTCTCTATCTGGAGGGAGACGAAACGACGTTTCCGCAGCTGCAAGATCAGATCGATCTGCCGCCTGAAGAGCATCTGATTACCAATGTGAAGCAACTGGAGAATAGCGCCGGATATGTGGTACGGCTCCAGATGGGGAAAGATGTGCTGTACGGAGTCCGGCGGCTCGCCAGTGACTGGCGCGTGAAAAAGCGAGCCTCGGTCGTCAACCTGGTGCTGAATGGCAACCAGCTTGATCTTGCGGGTGATCAATCCTTTCAGATTGCGAAGACATTCGATTTTTTCGCAACGAAAACTGATCTTCTGATCATCAACAAGGCCAGCTTCGAGTCGCTGCTCGAATACAAGCAGACATATGCGACCTCCTTCGTCGAACTCCAGCAAAACGACGAGTTCAAAGCGGTTTTTTCGGATATGGCCCTGCTGATACAGCATGTCGGAACGAATGCCATGCACCTGCGGCGCATGGCCGTCGTGCACGAGCGGGCTCACTACGCCAATCCGGACTATATGCAGCGGCTTCGCGCAACGAATGCAGCGCGGAACTGGCAGATCCAGTTCGACGACCAGGACCGGATCGTTCCAACCGAGGAGACCATCCGGACGATCATTCAGGTGCTTCTCAACCACCGCCTCCACTCGGAATTGTCCGAGACGGATTTCGACGTACCGTCCGCAAGTCCCGTCGGCGGGTAGCCGCTCTCGCCCACACAATCCGCGCAACCGGAGACGGAACATATCTGGTCAATCTGGAGAATGGTCTGACGCGAGCAACAGCCCGCGATCTCGGGGCTGCAGGGCATGGAATGGCACTACATGACATCGGCCGTACTGGTTGGGCTCTGTATTGGCGCGCAATTGCTGAGGGCTCGGTCGGAGAGGTATGCCATCTGGTGCCTTTCAGTAGCTCGACAACTCGCTCATCGTCTTCATCTACGACGAGTCCAGTAGTGTGCAGCAACACGACACAACGATTCGTGCGCTTCGCTCTGTAACCGGCATCTCCGATGTACTGGTGGTGTGCCGACCGTCGCAGTTGCCACAGCGCTCATAGCCACCACGTCGAACGCTCCGGTTGTGTCGACAAGGGAAGTTCGCGTCACCGAGCAATACACGTTCGCCAGCGCTCGCGCTGACTTCCGAGGCCATGAGTGGACGTATGCGACAAACAGCTCTGCGGCATCCGAACACGCGCAAGCTTCTCAAAACTCCCAGCCTTCGCTCTCCATGAATCCCTCGAGATCCAAGCAGGGGATTTTGAAATGAGCGCAGATGTTTGGAACCTTCACGGCGTTCGGCTTCAGCCGTTCGGCTGTCACAACGGTTCCACCGATCGCATGGGCGCGAGCCACGACGAAAGCGTCAGCGTTGCGACCACCCTTGTAGAGTTTTTGCTTTTCAATGTTTGCCTGGAAGTGCGCGACGGCATAAATTTTGGCCACGAATGCACCTTCCTTTGCGTCAGGCGCGGCGAAGAGCTTGGCGTTGGCCTTGGCCCAATCAAGATCAGCGCCGGGTGAACCTTCGCCGAGTTCATGAAAGACCTCGCGAGTCGACGTGATCTTTCCGTCGACCACAAGCTGATCGAACTCTCTCCACAGCGACACGAAGCGCTTGCGATAGTAGTTCTTATGCAGATTCGAAATGACGCCAGTGTCTAGGACGTACATCAAAGCCCTCCCCCCGCAAATTTCTCTGCGAAGGTCGGCAGACTCTTCGGCTTCATGTTCAGGTACTCGGCCAGTTGCCGCTGATCAAAGCGCTGCTGGTGATACCTCGTGAAAGCCAGGTCGATGTAACGCTGCCCGAGATAGGCGTGCTGGCTGTTGTAGTAGTTGCCAGACGGTTCTGCGCCTTCGGGCTTCTTCATCTGTGCGGCCCATTCCTTCGCGGCTGCCACGTACTCGTCCGCAGCGATCAGGCCGCGGTCGAGGAATTTGCGGTAGATAACTTCGCGGCTGACGTTAAAGTGGTCGCCGAGTTGGCTTGCGGCAAGCCGGCCTATCTTCATACCCTTGAGCATCTGGTCGAGGAGGTCATCGGGTACGAGGACGCGTGCGGCCAAGCCGTTGCAGATAATCTCGATTTTCTGCTCGGCGTCGCCCAGGTGTTTGATGAATGGGTCATCGAGCAGGTCGACTCCGCTCGTGTGAAAGAGCAGGTGCCCCAACTCGTGGAAGAGCGTAAAAATCTGGCGCGACTTCGCTGAGCTATTGTTGATATAGATGACAGGGAATTCGTCGTCGTAGAGACAGAACCCGAAGTAATTGGGCGCCCGGAAGGCATCCTTGAAGGCATAGATGCCGGCCTTCGCCGCAAAGACTTCACGCCACTTTTCCAAGGCCTCATCAACATTCTTCCAGGCGGCCTGCTGGTCGACGCTCACGCCGAGAAACTTCCGCACGTCGGCGGCAATCTTGCCGAGCGACGTATTTGGCGTGACCTTGAGATCGCGGGTGATGAGATGCGGCGCAGGGTTCTTGCCATCGTTCAGCTCTGCCAAATTGAGCTGCATTGCCTGTCCCTGGCGCAGGAAAAAGCGCACCCTGCGGGGAATAGCCGCGAAGTCTTCGGCTGTGAGCGTGCGGAATGACTTTTCGAGCGGTGGCACCTCGGGCGGCTTTGGGAAGAAGAACACGGCGACGGGCACCTTGAAGCGGTCGGCCATGTCTTCGACCTGCGCATAGGTCGGCAGCGCCTCTCCTGCTTCCCAGGCAGCGATCTTCTTGAAGTGACGCTTTGCGTCTTCGATCGAGTAGCCGGACCGTTCACGCGCCCACCTGACGATAGCAGGTGTGATGGGCAGGCCTTCCTTTGCCGTTGCCATGCTTACCGACCTTTTTCCAGCTCCGCGGATACGGGAACGTTGTACTTTCTGAAGAGGTCGGGCAGGGCCTCGGCCAGACATTCCTTAACGTTGTTCCCAGTCTTGGCTTGGATCATGCGCAGCGACGCCTTTACCTCGGAGGGAAAATATGCCGAAATGTTCACCTCGCCCTTTTTATGGATCTGGCGAGTCTTACCCACATCTGCCGTTGCATTGGACGCACCGCGCTGAACTCTCGCGACCGTGCTTATGGGCGGTGTCACCTGATTTCGCATGGTCTTCCGTCTTGAGAGATTGAGATCTTGAGAGATACATCAAGTATACCGCGTGAAGCTCGGCCCAGTCGACACGAGGGCGGTGTGGATCTGAGGGTCAGCTTCGGGCTGATCAAGACGGCGAGCGTACGTCCGCAACAGGTCCGTTTGCTACTGCCCAGGCTCCTACAAAAAAAAGGAGTGATCTGAACCGCCCTCGCTGGCAGTTCGCCAGCGCAGTTTATGTTTCCCCAAAGATAGCGCTCACCGATCGTCTTGCCAGCCGTTGTCCGTTTTCGTCATAGCGACTTTGCCAGTGAAGCTTTCTTCGATGCCGTCCGCATACTGTTCGACGGGTTCGTTGCCGTTAAAAAAGTTGTCGAGCAGCGACGAGTTGACGTTGGGGCAGGTTTGCCGCATGGCGCGCTCCATCGCGGCTTTCGCCGTGTGTGGAGCGTTGTTCACGAGTTGATCGCCGCCGAGAAGCAGCGGCATGACCTTCTGATATTCGGCCCAGCCGTCCTGATGGGCGACTTCGTACGCGCTCGCGTCCTGACCGGGGTTGCCCTGTATCCAGGCTTGCTCGGCGGCTTTCCATGCGTTTTCGACGTCATGTGCGTGCGCGACATGCTGCTTCAGGTTGTCGACCTCCGCCGCATATTTTTCGCTGGCGTATGCCTTGATGTCGGGCGTTGGCTTCATCTTGATCGTGTACTTCACGTCGACCAGATAACGATTGTCGCCCTGTGGTGTGCCGTTGACCTTGTCGAAGCTGCCAATCGAAAGGTACTCGCAGTTGCCAAGGTATGTGTGGACGGCAGCCTTCGCATCGCTTTCGGAGGGGCCACTCGAACACGCGGCGAGCGTCACGGCGGTGACGAGCGCAATGGAAGTCGAGAAGAGCCGGATATTCTGTTTCATGATGATCGGGTAGAGAAAAAAGAAATGCCTCCCGGCAGCAGACTTCCGGGAGGGAGCATGAAGACGTGATTTACGGGTTCTGGGTGATGCCAAGGCTGTAAGCCGCGGCCCGCATCGATGCCGCGATGACGTCAGTGACAGCCGACGGGAACTGCGCGACCGTCAGTGGCTGGCTGGCCGGCAGCATAAAGCCGCCCATCAGCTTGCCGTTCATCAGACCGACAACCAGCGAGCCGCCCATATTGATCGTGTCCTTGATCTCGTCATCCAATCGGCACGGTCGGCGCGCCGATTGCCTTCGGCAGGCTGATCGTGATGACGTTGGCATTGCGCGAGTAGACCGACCAGCTTCCCGTCACCGGAAGCGTAATCGGGAGGTTGCCGTAGGTGCATCCCGCCTTCCCGCTTTCGACGATCTGCGCGACGCCGCCTGCCTGGATGCTCAACAGCAGACAGCCGCCGGCGATATCGGTTTGTGTCCCCACAGCTTGCTGCACCGACGTGTAGGTCGTGTTCGCATCGCCGAGGCTGTAGAGCACCGAGCCGTTGACGACGGTTGAGGAGTTCACGTCGGCGCCGTTGATCCAGGGCATACCGAGTCCCTGGTTCACGAGCACCAGGCGATCGTTCGCGTAGGCGGTCGTTGCGAGGTATGCGGTCGTTCCCGAAGGGAAGCGTGGGAGGCGTTTTTGGTCTGGATGTCCGATGCGTTGAGGGCAGGACTTACCCAGCTCGAAAAATGAGCCAAATGCGGTCCAATGTAATGAACTGCGAAGAGGCATGGCAGTGCCCCGCCACTACGAGGGCTCCTCATGCCAAAGCCGGATGACGACGCGTTTCATTGACAACCGTCATCATGGCAAGCGTACAGGCGAGCTTGGCGTCACCCTCCGGCAGCATTCGATGTTAGTCGGATCATGGCACCTCCCCTCACAAAATTTTTGTAATCATTGAGATCAAGTACTTAGGCTCCAAGGTGCGTTGATTTGCTTGTCAAGGGCGAAGCCGGCGGAGCCGGTGGCGCGAAGAGCCACCCTTGACCTGCAAATCAATGCTATATGCTTAGAAGCGGTTCGGGGGTGCAGAGCGCTCCCGGACGGCGCCGTGCGGCGAGCAGGTTGTTCTTTTAATCTTTGAAGCGTGTCAACGGACTGTCAACGCCAGAGTCGATCACTGTGGCGCACTGTCGAGCGGGGCGGGCTAGCATGCTCGGTGTGTCGATCACTGTCGACCCGTGTCGCGCTGGCAAGGGACTCTTAATCCGTAGGTCGAGTGTTCGAGTCACTCACGCCCCACCAAAGAATTCTGCTGTAGAAAATCAAGCACTTGCGAGCGATCGCGGTGCTTTTTTTTCGTCTGTAGCCGGCGTGTGCCGGCGTCAAAAACTGGCCTTCGCAGGAAAACTGCCGGAACGGAAGAATCAACGCCGGTCCGTTAATACTGATGCTGGCCAGCACTTTCTCCGGCCCTCAGCCAGGCAATTTCCTTCAATACAATGCCCTCGCGATCTCGCTACCGTTGAGCGTCGAAATCCATTCGCACACTCATGTTCCGAGGTATCCGATGCGCGTGCAGTTGTCGGTGATGTACGCCGCGGCACGCGCGAGCTGCCTGCTCGCGGCACGCTCGGGCAACCTCCCCGGATTGAGCGTTTGCTGCACGTGGGAGAAGAAAGTGATGGCCGCGCTTTCCTTGCGCAGCGTTTCGATGTCGTCGTCGTTGCTCGAGAGAATCGCGCACAGCTGGTTCAGGCCATTGAACAACGCGGCGTCGAGCGTCATGATTTGCGAAAACGCGCGAAACGCGTGGTTCCGGTCGAAGCCAAGCTCGTGCTGCAGCTTCGTGAACCACCCGACGTCGACGTGCAGCATCCGATAAGACCAGCGCTCGCCGGCAACGGGGTTGCACGCGTGCACGTCGTCGGGGTTCATCATCACGACGGCGCCCGCGCCGATCCATTCCCGCGCGTGACGGTTCAGGTACACGCTGCGGCCGCCCGTCACCGCGCCGATCGAAAACGTCTCGTGCGAATGTTTGGCGTAGCAGACCTTGTGGCCATCGTCGATGGAACGCACCTCGATGAACGGCAGCGCGCCGCTGCGCCAGAAACGCGGCGCGGCCGCACCTGTTGCGCGCGCGGTGTTCGCAGCGCTTGCCGGTTCGGTCGTCTCGCCCATGCGCGCTCTCCGGTTGATTCGTCGACTTCGCCATCGTCTTCTCGAAGCCTACGTATCGTAGCCGTCAAACGCATGGCCAACAAGCGAAGGAGCGACGCCGCTCGCAACGGCGCCGCCTGCCCAACGCGATGCGACTACTTCGCGCTGACGTCGATATTGCCGAGGTATTTCGCAGCAAGCGTCTTCACCGTGCCATCGGCTTGCACCTTGGCGATTGCGGCGTTCAACTGATCGCGCAGCGCGGTGTCGCCCTTGCGAATACCGTATGCGATACCGCTGCCGAGAATCTTGTCGTCGCGCACCGGCTGACCGACGAACGCATAGCCCTTGCCTTCGGGCTTCGACAGAAAGCCCGTTTGTCCAGCGGGCGCGAGCACGAGCGTGCCATCGAGACGCCCCGCGCTCAGATCGGTATAGACCTGGTTCTGATCCTGATACGGCAGCACGATCACGCCGGCCGGCTCCCAATGCACCTTCGCGAAGGTCTCCTGAATCGAGCCTTGCAGCACGCCGACGCGCTTGCCCTTCAGCGACGCGGGCGTCGGCAGCAGACCGCTATCGCGCCGCGCAATCAACTGCGTCGGCACCCGATAAACCACCGTCGTGAAATCGATCGCCTGGCGGCGCTGCTCGGTCGCGTTCATCGCCGAATTGATCGCGTCGAACTTGCGGCCTTGTAGCGCCGGGATCAGACCGTCGAACGAAGTTTCGACCCACTTGCACGTCATATGCGCGGCCGCGCAGACCGCGTTGCCCACGTCGATATCGAGTCCTTGCAGCTCGCCGTTCGGCCCTTTCGATTCGAACGGCGGGTACTGCGCTTCGAGGCCGAAACGCAGCGTCGCGCTATCGGCGGCGCTTGCGGCGGTCCATGTTGCGAGCGACGCGCCTACGCAGGCCAACGCCAACCAGCACTTGAGCAACTTCATAACGTCTCCCTTCTTTCTTCGGATACTTTGACGACTTCGATACTTTGAGTCGGCTCTCGCACGCTCCTCAGATCTCGCACAAACGCCGCGCGCCTTCGAGCAGCGTCGCGTCGTCCTTCGAAAAACTGAGGCGAATGAGGCCGCAATCCGTGCCGTCCGTATAGAACGCCGACAACGGAATGGTCGCGACGCGCGCATCGCGGATCAGGCGCAGCACGAAATCGCTGTCGCTTTCATCGGAGAAACCGCGGAAGCGCGCGAGCATAAAGAAACTGCCTTCGCTCGGCAACAGCTCGAAGCGCGATTCGCGCAGCGCATGCGCGAGCAGATCGCGTTTCTTCTGATAGAAGTCGGACAGGCCGAGATAGCTGTCACGATTGGCGAGCGCGTCGACGAACGCGTGTTGCATCGGCGTGTCGGCGGAGAACACCATGAACTGATGGACCTTGCGGATCTCGTCCATCAGCGCCGCGGGCGCGAGGCAGTAGCCGACGCGCCAGCCGGTCACGTGATACGACTTACCGAAGGAGGACACGATCACGCTACGCTCAGCGAGCTCGCGATGGCACGCCATGCTCTGATGCTTCGCGCCGTCGAACACGACATGCTCGTAGACCTCGTCGGACAGAATCACGATGTCGGTGTTGCGCGTCAGCGCCTTCAGCCGGTCGATATCGGCGTCGCTAAAAATCGTGGCGGTCGGATTGTGCGGCGTGTTGACGATGATCATGCGCGTCTTCGGCGTGATCGCGGCGGCGACCTCGTCCCAGTTCACGCGGAAGTGGTCGAGCGACAGCTTGATCGCGACCGGCTTCGCGCCCTGCAGGCGCACAATCGGACCGTAGCTGTCGAACGAAGGCTCGAAGTAGATCACTTCGTCGCCCGGATGCACGAGCGCGCTGATCGTCGAATAGAGCCCCTCGCTCGCGCTCGCGAGCACGGTGACTTCGGTGGCCGGATCGTAGCGCACGCCATACAGCGTTTCGACCTTCGCGCCGAGCGCTTCGCGCAGCGCACCGATGCCGGCCATCGGCGCGTACTGATTGTGGCCGGCGCGCATCGCTTGCGCGACACCGTCGACGAGCTTCGCGTCCGGCGCGAAATTCGGCGCACCCTGCGACAGATTCAATGCATCGTGTTGCGCGGCCAACTGGCCGATCACGGTAAAAATGGTGGTGCCGACGTCCGGCAGTTTCGAGCGGGCTTGCGTGGCGCTCTGCATAGACTTTCTCCCTTTCTTCAGCCGCCGACGGCCGAGCGAACAGTGGCGGCGCGACGTTCCTTCCCGTGGGTTGATTAGGCATCACCGACACAGCGCTCACAATCGAAACTTCGTCATGCGCGGCATGCGTTTTCGTCATGGCTCGCGCTAAGCCGCTGCGCACCGGGCAAGGCCGGCGGGATTGCGGTTTGCGCGGACGGGGTGGGCGGATCGGGGAATGCGGGAAACCGCGTAGGTATGAAGGGATGTGATGCTAAGCGGAGTGTCTGCGAAAACGGCCGCATCTGCGGCCGTTTTTCGAGTTATCGGACTTTCAGGGAAAGCCGGAGCTGCGAGCGAGTCAGGTTTCGTCCATCAAACGGACCTTGACCTTGCGCCCCTTCAGCTTGCCCACGCTCAGCCGGCGCACCGCTTCGCGCGCGATGCTGCGCTCGACCGCGACATAGGTCGACATGTCGGTCACGTTGATCTTGCCGATTTGCGTGCCGGCGAAACCGGCGTCACCGGTCAGCGCGCCGAGCACGTCGCCGGGACGGATCTTGTCCTTGCGGCCGCCGAGGATCTGCAGCGTTTCCATCGGCGGCAGCAGCGGTTCGTTGCTGCCCGCTTTCAGCTCGGCCAGCTTGTGCCATTCGACGTCGCGCTTGTGCGCCTGCTCGATTCCGCCGACCCGTCCCATCTCGTCCATGCTCGCCAGACTCAGCGCCCAGCCTTCCTGATCGGCGCGGCCCGTGCGGCCGATGCGGTGCGTGTGCACTTCCGGGTCCGGCGTGACGTCGACGTTGATCACCGCTTCGAGTTGCGCGATGTCGAGGCCGCGCGCGGCGACATCGGTTGCGACGAGCACCGAGCAGCTGCGGTTCGCGAACTGGATCAGCACTTGATCGCGCTCGCGCTGGTCGAGTTCGCCATGCAGCGCGAGCGCGTGGAAGCCCTGCGCGCGCAGCACGTCGAGCAGATCGCGGCATTGCTGCTTCGTGTTGCAGAACGCGATCGTGCTGACCGGACGATAGTGATTCAGCAGCAGACCGACCGCATGCAGACGCTCGTCTTCGGTCACTTCGTAGAAGCGCTGACGGATCTTGCTGTCGTGGTGCCGCTCGGCGAGTTTCACTTCCTTCGGATTTCGCAGGAATTGCTGGCTCAGCTTCGCGATGCCCTCGGGGTAAGTCGCCGAAAACAGCAGCGTTTGGCGCTCTTTCGGGCATTGCCTGGCGACCTTCGCGATGTCGTCGAAGAAACCCATGTCGAGCATGCGGTCGGCTTCGTCGAGCACCAGCGTGTTCAGCGATTGCAGATCGAGGCTGCCGCGTTCGAGGTGATCCATGATGCGGCCCGGCGTGCCGACCACGACGTGCGCGCCGTGTTCGAGGCTCGCCGTCTGCGGACGCATGGGCGTGCCGCCGCACAAGGTCAGCACCTTGATGTTTTCTTCCGCGCGCGCAAGACGGCGGATTTCCTGCGTGACCTGATCGGCGAGTTCGCGCGTCGGACACAGCACCATTGCCTGCGTGTCGAACTTGCGCGCATCGAGGCGCGCAAGCAACGCCAGCGAAAACGCCGCGGTCTTGCCGCTGCCGGTTTTCGCCTGGGCGATCAGATCGTGGCCGGCGAGCGCGATCGGCAGGCTCGTGGCCTGGATCGGCGTCATCTCGACGTAGCCGAGCTGGGTCAGGTTGGCGAGCGTGGCGGGCGGCAGCGACAGCTCGCTGAAAGCGGTGCCGGCGGGGGTGGGACTGTTCATAAGGTCGTCTGTAGGAATCGCGATTACTCGGCCATCGGGCCCTGGTCAGGGCGGCCCGGCAGTTGCTCGTACAACACTTTGCCGTCGTCGCCGTCGAAACGCTCGACGTAATTGCGCGCGCCGCACAGCGGACAGCGGAACAGCAGCCCTTGGCCTTCGTTCTTGATGACGACGTCGGCTTGCTCCCACTGTGCGCCGCAGGACTGGTTTCTACAGGTGAACACGTTGATTCTCCAACTGGATTCGATGATCGATCGGCAAGGTCGCAGGCGCGGCCTTGCCGTGTATGGGGTTGCCGCACCGGTGCCGGGCGGTGATGCGATAGCGCATGAAGGCCGGCCCGGCGTCAGCCGAGATGCGTATGCCGCGGGCGCGGCACGGCCACGTCCATGTCGGCCAGGCCGTGCACGATGCCGCAGTCTTCGACCGGATGCTCGCCGTGGCATTGGTCGCGCAGCATCGTCAATTGCGCCTTCAGTTGTTGCAGTTCTTCGATACGCGTGTCGACGTGCGCAATGTGCTCGTCGATCAGCGCATGCATGCCGCCGCAGCCGTTCGCCTGCGCGTCGGTCAGCCGCAGCAACGCGCGGATTTCGTCGTGGGTCATGTCGAGCGCACGGCAATTGCGGATGAAGCGCAGACGCTCGACGTGCTTTGCCGTGTAACTGCGGTAATTGGCTTCGGTACGCTCCGCCTCGGGCAGCAGGCGCTCTTTTTCGTAGAAACGGATGGTTTCCGTCGTGCAATGGGCGATTTTCGCCAGTTCGCCGATTTTCATGGACCTTTCCTCCACACGGCCTTGACCTTGTAGTGGCTTCAAGGTGTTTACTAGACCACAAATCGCACGAGGAAGCCACTATGCCTGAAACCGACCGCATTGCCACCGATCGTTCACAAGCGCACGAAGCCTGCGCACACGGGGCTTGCGGGGAGGTTGACGCGCGGCGCGCCGATGAACGACACGGTCACCACGAGCGCGGCCACGCGCATGATCACGCCGCTGGCGCTTGCTGCGCGTCCACTGCGTTCGCGCCGACTTCGCCGGGTCTGCCGCCTTCCGAAGCCGTCGGCGACGACCTGCGCACCGCAATCCGCGTCCTGCAGATGGACTGTCCGACCGAGGAAGCGCTGATCCGCAAGAAGCTCGGCCGCATGCCGGCCGTGCGCAGCATGAACTTCAACCTGATGCAGCGCGTGCTGACCGTCGTGCACGCGCCCGATGCGCTCGACACGGTCCTCGCTGCGCTGCGCTCGCTCGACTTCACGCCCGAACTGGCGAGCGCCGCCGGCGATGCCGATGCCAACGCGGCATCCCAAGCTGCCATTAACGCCGCGGGCAAGCCGTGGTGGCCCCTGATCTTCGCGAGCGTCGTCGCGGCGACTTCAGAGGTCGCTAGCTGGCTCAGCGCGCCCACTTGGGTGGTAGCGAGTCTCGCGATCGTCGCGATCGCCTCCTGCGGCTTTACGACGTATCGCAAAGGCTGGGTCGCGCTACGCAACGGCAATCTGAACATCAACGCGCTGATGAGCATTGCCGTCACCGGCGCGGCGCTGCTCGGCCAGTGGCCCGAAGCCGCGATGGTGATGGTGCTGTTCACGATCGCCGAGCTGATCGAAGCGCGTTCGCTCGACCGCGCGCGAAACGCGGTCGAAGGACTCATGCGCCTAACGCCCGACGAGGCGAACGTGCGGCAGCCCGACGGCGCCTGGCAGCGCGTGCGCGTCGACGCGATCGCGCCCGGCGCGCTGGTGCGCGTGAAGCCTGGCGAGCGGATCGCGCTCGACGGCGCGATCGTCGCGGGTCGCTCGAGCGTCGATCAGGCGCCGATCACCGGCGAGAGCCTGCCGGTCGACAAAGCGACCGGCGATACCGTGTTCGCGGGCACGATCAACCAGGCGGGTTCGTTCGACTATCGCGTGACGGCCGCGGCCGGCAACACGACGCTCGCACGCATCATCCACGCGGTCGAAGAGGCGCAGGGCACCAAGGCGCCGACGCAGCGCTTCGTCGATGAATTCGCGCGCGTCTATACGCCGATCGTGTTCGCGATCGCGCTAGCCGTCGCGCTGGTCCCGCCGCTGTTGTTCGGTGGAGTGTGGCACGAGTGGGTCTACAAGGCGCTGGTGCTGCTCGTGATCGCGTGTCCGTGCGCACTCGTAATCTCGACGCCGGTGACGATCGTCAGCGGGCTCGCGGCCGCGGCGCGCAAGGGGATTCTGATCAAGGGGGGCGTTTACCTGGAACAGGGACGAAAGCTCAGCCGGTTGGCACTTGATAAAACCGGGACGATTACGCATGGCAAGCCGGTCCAGACGGAGTTCGAGGTGGTGGGTGACGAGGCCGACAGCCTCCGCTATCGCTCACTGGCGGCGAGCCTCGCGGGCCGCTCCGATCATCCTGTTTCGATGGCGATTGCCGCTGCCGCCAATGACGACGGCGTCGAACACCTGCACGTCGATACGTTCGAGGCGATCGCCGGACGCGGCGTGCGCGGCGATATCAGTGGCATCGTGTACTGGCTCGGCAATCATCGCCTGATCGAAGAGCTGGGCCGCTGCTCGCCGCAACTCGAAGCGTGTCTGGACGCGCTCGAACGGCAGGGCAAAACCGTCGTCATGCTCGCCGATGCGCAGCGCGTACTCGCGTTGTTCGCGGTCGCCGATACGGTGAAGGAAACGAGCCGCGCCGCCGTCGCCGAACTGCGTCGGCTCGGTGTCGGCACCGCGATGCTGACCGGCGACAACCGCCACACCGCGACGACGATCGCGCAGCAGGTCGGCGTCGATGAAGCGCGCGGCGACCTGCTGCCCAAGGACAAGCTCGACGCGGTGGCGCAATGGTCGGCCGACGGCGCGACCGTCGGCATGGTCGGCGACGGCATCAACGATGCGCCCGCGCTCGCGCGCGCTGACATCGGCTTCGCGATGGGTGCGATGGGTACCGACACCGCGATCGAAACCGCCGACGTCGCGCTGATGGACGACGACCTGCGCAAGATTCCGGTGTTCATCCGGCTGTCGAAGGCGACGCATGCGGTGCTGGTGCAGAACATCGGACTCGCGCTCGGCATCAAGAGCGTGTTTCTCGTGCTGACGTTGATGGGCTTCGGCACGATGTGGATGGCCGTTTTCGCGGACGTCGGTGCGAGTTTGCTGGTGGTGGGCAATGGGCTGAGGTTATTGAGGAAGTGAGTGCGCGTCAGAGGTAGACGCTCGTTGCGTCCTACGCTGAGCCGTCGGTCACGGCAGCATGCGTCGGCGCGCTCGCCAGCAGTTCATCGCTGTCGTCTTTCAAACCGACACCCGTGAGACCGAGCTTCCTCGCCTGCTCGAGCAGATAGTGCAGCTTGTGCGCGGCCTGCGGATAGTCGAGCCCTTCGGGTCGCACGTTCGAAATGCAGTTGCGCTGCGCGTCGCTGCAACCCGCTGTCGGCGCATAGGTGATGTAGATGCCGAGGCTATCCGGCGAACTCAAACCGGGTCGCTCGCCGATCAGCATCACGACGATCTTCGCGTCGAGCAATCCGCCGATCTCGTCTCCGAGTGCGACGCGAGCCTGGCGCGCGATCACCACGGGACCGATCGTCCAATCCGTGAGCTTCGAATGTACGGATTGCAGCAGTGGTACCGCCTGCCTCGACGCGGCGAATGCCGATAGACCATCGCCGATGACGAACAGCACATCGCTTGGTTGGGCTGGCAGTTGCGCGAGCGCCGCGCGACTCTCGACCGACAGACGCCGTCCGAGATCGGGACGCCGCAAATAATGCTCGCGATCCGGCGCGGCGCTATGCACGTCGAGCGTGTTGAAACCTTGCCTGCGCAGTTGCGCGTGCAGCGCGTCCACGTCGAGTGGATGGTGCACGGCGTCGCGCGCCTGCGCGTGCGCGAGGTTGAACGCGAGCAACGGTGCGGTCGGCAGGCTGTTGCCCGCGCGGCCCAACGCGATGCGTGCCTGCGTAAACTGACGCAGCGCGTTCCACGGATCCTCGTCGAGTGCGTCGTTCACGCTCATGCGACGCCCATCCAGTCACGTGCGCCTTCGAGCAGCGGTTGCCGCGTCGATGCGCCGATCAATGCGCCGCGTGCGTCGATGATCTGCATCGACTCCAACCATGCCTCGAATTCAGGCGCGCGCCGTAAGCCGAGCACGTCGCGCACATACAGCGCGTCGTGAAACGACGTGCTCTGATAGTTGAGCATCACGTCGTCCGCGCCCGGCACGCCCATGATGAAATTGATGCCCGCGACGCCGAGCAGCGTCAGCAGGTTGTCCATGTCGTCCTGATCCGCTTCGGCGTGATTCGTGTAGCAGATGTCGCAGCCCATCGGCACGCCGAGCAGCTTGCCGCAGAAGTGATCCTCGAGACCCGCGCGCGTGATCTGCTTGCCGTCGTACAGATATTCGGGGCCGATGAAGCCGACCACCGTGTTCACCAGAAACGGCTTGAACTTGCGCGCGACCGCATAGGCGCGCGCCTCGCAGGTCTGCTGGTCGACGCCGAAATGCGCATCGGCCGACAACGCGCTGCCCTGCCCCGTTTCGAAGTACATCAGATTGCTGCCGACCGTGCCGCGTTGCAGCGACAACCCCGCCTCGTACGCTTCCTGCAGCAGCGCCAGCGAAATGCCGAAGCTCGCGTTCGCTTTCTCGGTGCCCGCGATCGACTGAAACACCAGATCGACCGGCGCGCCTTTTTCGATCGCGGCGATCGTGCTCGTGACGTGCGTGAGCACGCACGATTGCGTCGGCACCGCGTAGCGCTGCCGGAATTCGTCGATCATCAGCAGCAGCTTGGTGATCGCGGCAAGATTGTCGCTCGCCGGATTGATGCCGATCAGCGCGTCGCCGCAGCCGTACATCAGGCCGTCGAGCATCGAGGCGGCGATGCCTTTGACGTCGTCGGTTGGGTGGTTCGGTTGCAGGCGGGCGGATAGGCGGCCCGGTAAACCGTTGGTGTTGCGAAAACGCGTGACGACCGGGCGCTTGCGTGCGGCGATGATCAGGTCCTGGTTGCGCATCAGCTTCGAGACCGCGGCGACCATTTCCGGTGTAAGGCCCTGGGTGATGCGAATGAGGGCGTCGGTGTCAGTTGTGGTGTCGAGCAGCCAGTTGCGAAAGTCGCCTACTGTCAGATGTGAGATTTCGGCGAAAGCTTGTGCCGAGTGATCGTCGATGATCAGGCGCGTGACTTCATCGGTTTCATAGGCGATCAGCGGTTCGTCCAGGAACGTGCGCAGCGGCACCTGTGCCAACGCCATTTTGGCGGCGACCCGCTCTTCTTCGCTCGCCGCCGCGATGCCTGCGAGTTGGTCGCCGGAGCGTTGCGGGCTCGCTTTCGCGAGCAGAGTCTTCAGGTCGGCGAAGCGGTACGTGCGACTGCCGATCGACTCGGTGTAGCTCATGTTTGCGGCTCCATCGCTTCGCGCGGACGCGAGCGGAAATGGAAAGGCGGTGACATGCGGGATGCTGCTTGCGGCGGGTGATGCGGATTACACGATAGCGCCAAATAGCGGCGGCGTCATGTTTGTGCGATTGGGGCTGTTTGCCAGTGCTGCGTTGCACGGCACGCCTAATTTCGCAGGATTTGGTCGGGCACGCATAGCCGGTTTCGGCCGGCGCCTTCAGGAGACTGTCAGATGACGATGATTCGTGAGGTCGTGATTCGTTATGCGGAGTCGATGGAGATTCTGTCGGTCGATCACGTCGGGCCTTATGTGCAGATCGGCAATCGTTGCCCATTACACGCGAGGGCCGGCGTGGCGCAGCTTGAACCCCCCCGCGATGCCGGACAGGCCGTGGGCCTGCTCGTTCAGTATCGCGGAGGCGGCCGTCGATTGCCCAACGAGGGCAGCGTTTTGCTGTGTCGCCTGATCCGTCTCGGCGACGCTGCGGTCAATCTGGCTGATGCCCTGTAGTCGGCAACGACGAGGTGACGCAGATTTCCGCCTCCTTAGCGAAGTGCAGCCGCCACAGCCTCCTCAATCTGCAGCGCAAAGCGCGCCTCAACGCCGGGCACCGTGTAGCCAATTGACAGTTCCAGATACGCGTCGCCTAGCACCAACTGGACGAATGTCGCTGCGCGCAATGCAGCAGTCGATTCGTCAAATCGCTTTCGCAGAATTTTTGCGGCGAAGGCTCGTACGACCTTTGCACCGTTTTCGTAAAACACCTGGCCGAGTTCCGGAAGACGCTCGGCCTCAGCAACGATGGCCCGATAAAGCCGCAGATAATCCGGGGCGATCAGGATTTGTGCCAACACCCATCCCAACTCGCGCAACTCGACTTCGGGTGAGCCATCGGATTGCGCGTCCTGAGCGTTGACAAGAAGTGCACCCACCTGAGCGCACATCGAGCTCACCAGACCAACGAAGAGTGCCTCCTTCGACTTGAAGTGGCGGTAGACCGTCTGTTTGCCAACGCCAGCGGCCGCGGCGACATCGTCCATCGTTGCGAGGCCGAACCCCTGGCTTAAAAAAACGGTTTTCGCGCCGTCGAGGATGGCGGCCCGCTTACGGCGTTGCAGCGGGCTCAGGTCGGGGAGAGAGGGCGTGTTCATGTCAGATAAATAACGGATCGCCGACTAGTTGACGCATCGGCGCTGAACCCGGACACGACTCATCGCCTGGCGGCCGGCGGTGGAGCAACATGTGCAGGCGCTAGCCGCGAGCCGTTCGATTGCCGCAGTGATTCTCAGGCCAGCAATGGTGCACGGCTACGGCGGTGGCATCTTCGGCGTGCTTGCCGGCATGGTCCCTCAGACCGGCACTGTGAGGATCGTCGGCGATGGCCGCAATCGCTGGCCTGCTGTTCACGTCGATGATCTCGCCACGGCTTACCTGGGCGCGGTGGAGCAGGCGGCAAGCGGAGACGGTCGAGTCACGGGACGGATCTTCAACGTGGTCGCGGAAGATGCCGTTGCCGTTGCCGAAATGGGTGAAGCGATTCATGCCTCGGTCGGCGCCGATCGCGTCGAACTCTGGCCGCTTGACGATGCTCGCAAGTCGCTTGGGTTGTTCGCTGACGCTCTGGCGCTCGACCAGGCAGTAAGCGGCCAGCATGCGCGGCGAGTTCTTGCGTGGCAACCCCATGGTCCCGGCCTGATTGCGGACCTCTCTGCACAAACACACTTTCAGCAAATCAACGGAGCATGACGATGGCGTGGAACAGTGCGTCTTTAGAATCGATCCTCGCGACGATCGTAGCGGTTCTGTTCGCGGTTGCTGGGGTGGTCAATCTTGCAGGCCTCGGCGCGGCGAAGCGCGACTTTGCACGCTGGGGTTACCCGGCATGGTTTCAGCTGCTCTGTGGCGCTCTCGAGCTGTTCAGTGCGGCACTTCTTCCTGCACAACAAACCAGAGTCTTCGGCCTGACGCTGGCCGGTACGATCATGGTCGGCGCGCTCTTCACGTTGATACGAAATCGGGAGCCGTTCCGGCATCTCGCCCCAGCGCTGATCTTCTCGGCTCTCATCGTGGTTACTGTGGCGGTTCGCGGTTGAGGCTTCCTCACCACCAGGCGAATGAGCCCGGGACGCTGACAGGCAGCACGGCAATCCGTGCTGCAGGTACCTGAAATACGCAAATGGATATCGTCGCGCGATGGCTTGGGTCGACCGTGCATGTGGAGGCATCATCATCGCGCTGCGAAGCCGGCAGGCATTTTCGTTGGCAAAGCGCCCGGTGGGCCTATCCGAGCGGCCGATCTGTATGAGGCGACTGTCCCCAGTAGGTCCGCCAGCGGGGGACGGCTCGCGTGTGAAGGACATTTGCCTGAAATACACTTTTTTTGCGTTAGCGGCTACCTGACGTAGACGTCCACCCTGTCTTCCGCCGCCAAGCTTTTAAAAGAGATGCTACGCGACGTGCACTCGTAGTACAGCAAGACCCGCGGTTCCGGATATCCCGCTGATACCCGAGTTAGCAACCGCCTTGGCGCGACTGTCCCCTCTTCAGCGCGCCCTCAGCGGTGCTTGCGCGACGCCGAAGTCAGCGCGACCGCCGAGCGCTTGACGGCGTCGGCGATCCGCTTCGACAGCGCCGGATCCGGTACCGCCCGCGCCAGCGTGACCCCGCCCGACAACATCGCAAGCAGCGCGATCGCCTTGTCATCGCGCGCCGCGCCGGCTTCGTCGGGTAGCCCCGCCGAGACCTCCTCGATCAAGCGGCGCAGCTCCGTCTCATAGGCTTCGCGAGTCTCGGCGTCGGCGCGAACCATCTCGGGTGAAAAGCTCGGCAACGCGCAGCTTTCGCCAATGTCGCAGGTGCGCTTCGGGCCTAGATAAAACCCAATGAACGTCTTGAGCCAGCGTTTGCCGTGGCTCGTTTTCAGGTCGGCGACGGCGAGCCGCAACTGTTCCATGCCAGCCAGAACCACCATGCGGAACGCCTCGCTCTTCGACTTGAAATGTCCGTAGAACGCCCCGTTAGTGACGCCCGCTTCCCGCGTGAGGCCGTCGATGCCCGAGCCGCCGTAGCCGTCGCGCCGGAATAGGCGGCTCGCTGCATCGACGATGCGTTTGCGGGTTTCGGTCTTGTGCTCGGCAGGGTAACGCATCGGAATCTCACATTCGGAGCGATCGCTCTTTTTCTTGATTAAAGAGCAACCAGTGTCTATACATAGAGAGCAGTCGCTACATATATACCACTAACCGCTGTCACTCACACATGAGGATCTGACATGCCTATTACGCTGACCGTATCCGAGGGAGTGCTGTCCACCGAGGGCGAAGCCCATACCTTCGCCGCCTTGACGCAGGCACTGTTGAGCGTCGCACAGCTCGAAGGCAACGCGTTCATGACGCCTAATGTGATCGGGACACTGAACGTTATACCCGCCGGGCGCGTCTTCTCGGCCGGCAAGCCTGCCGCCGCGGCGTTCGTCGAACTCACGCTGCCGCAGATCGCGCTTGCGACGCCCGATGCGAAACAGGCATTCACCGAAAAGGCGACCTCGATCCTCGAACAGGCGGCCGGCGGGCGCCTTACGCGGGATCACATCTGGACCAACATCGTCTATGCGGCGGACGGCTCCTGGGGAATCGGGGGCCGCGCCCATAGCAACGCGGACCTCGTCGCGGCGATACAGGAAGCGGCGATCGAGTGAACCGGGCGCTCGCGCGCGTTCGTCAGATGCGCTTGCGCGAGATGTCCGGGCACGCGCACCGCGCGCGAGTGGCCACCGCCTGAGTGGGAGTCGCTACGGCAAGGTGTTCGCTTTCGATCACGCCTTACTGAAGGCGTTTAGTGTGAGCAGAATAGACCACAGCAGCACTCGCATTCAGGTTGGCGGCGACGCCGAGCGCTTCCGACAGTTCTTCCACTGTCGGGTCCGCCTTCTTCGCCTCGCTCGCGTGAAACGCAATTCAACCATCGCAGCGCGTGATCACCGCAACCGCAGGACGGACCGGTTCCCTTGTCTTCCCGCCGAGATGATCGTCTTCTCTCCAGCTCGACTTGGCGACGTGATGCCTTTCACGGTGTCCGGGGCAGTCTGGAGAATGCACGGAGGCGAAGCATGAGTGGCGCGCGATACCGTCGGCAATATGTTTCAACGGACGGCAATCCGTCGAGAGCCGTCCGATGAACGGCGTTGGAATGGGTAACGTTGTTATCCGCTACGCGGCGACGCTTCAACACTGAGCACCAAAGACAACGCCCGGTTTCCCGGGCGTTTGTTTTCTAACAGCAGCCAGATTTTTCACTATCAGTGGCAGCAATTTTTCACTTAGTTGGCGCAGCTTTCACTTTTAGTGGCACCTGGCAACCTCAAACATCAATATTCCCCGCCCTCAACGCATTAGACTCAATGAAAGCCCGACGCGGCTCCACGTCATCCCCCATCAGCGTGGTAAAGATCCCGTCGGCAGCAATAGCATCCTCAATCTGTACCCTCAGAAGACGCCGCACCGCAGGATCCATCGTCGTCTCCCAAAGCTGCCCCGGATTCATCTCCCCGAGCCCCTTGTAGCGCTGTTTGGAAACATTCCGCTCGGCATCCGCCAGCAGCCACTTCATCGCACTCTTGAAGTCGCTAACCGCCATGCTCCGCTCCCCACGCTTGATCACCGCACCAGTGCCGATCAAGCCTTTAAACGTATTTGCAGTATTCACAAGCTGCTGATAATCCGCCGTCAGCTGAAACTCTTCATCGATCACGGAGATCTTCTGATTCCCATGATGCGTCCGCGCGACGCGCAGCGAGCGCAGTTCCCGCACCGGGTCATACATCGTCGTAACGCGCACTTCCGGCTTCAGCGCATCATCCCGCAGCTTGGCCTCAAGCGCGCGAGCTGAAGACTCGGCCGCCTGCTCGCTGGAGAGGTCGATAACGACACTATCCATCACCGCCTCGAGCGCGCCAGCGTCATACAGGCGGCTCAAACGATCAACGACCGCCTGCGCCAGCAGATAAGCCCGCGCCAGCTCACCCAACGCATCCCCGGTAATCGGAGTCGCACCTTCAGAAGCCACCAACTCGGACCCCTGCAACGCGAGCCGAAGAATATGAGCGTTCACTTCCGACTCATCCTTCAGATATCGCTCGTCCTTCCCCGCCTTGATCTTGTAAAGCGGCGGCTGCGCGATATAGATGTACCCGCGCTCGATCATCTCCGGCATCTGCCGATAGAAGAACGTCAGCAGCAGTGTCCGGATGTGCGCGCCATCGACGTCAGCATCGGTCATGATGATGATGCGGTGATAGCGCAGCTTGTCGAGGTTGTAGTCTTCCTTGCCGATCCCGCAGCCGAGCGCGGTAATCAGCGTAACGATCTGCTCGGAAGAAAGCAGCTTGTCGTAACGCGCCTTCTCGACGTTCAGCACTTTGCCGCGCAGCGGCAAGATCGCCTGAAACTTCCGATCACGCCCCTGCTTCGCCGACCCACCCGCCGAGTCACCCTCGACGATATAAATCTCCGACTTCGCCGGATCCTTCTCCTGGCAATCCGCAAGCTTGCCGGGTAGACCGACGCCATCGAGCACGCCCTTGCGCCGGGTCATCTCACGCGCCTTGCGCGCCGCATCGCGCGCACGCGCCGCGTCGACGATCTTGCCGCAGATGATCTTCGCGTCGCCCGGCGTTTCCAGCAGGAATTCCTCGAGCGCCTTCGCAACCACTTCTTCCACCGGCGCGCGCACTTCCGAGGACACCAGCTTGTCCTTCGTCTGCGAACTGAACTTCGGCTCCGGCACCTTCACCGACAGCACGCACGACAGCCCTTCACGCATGTCGTCGCCAGACGTTTCGACCTTTGCCTTTTTCGCGACTTCGTGATCGGCGATGTACTTGTTCAGCACGCGCGTCATCGCCGCGCGCAAACCCGTAAGATGCGTGCCGCCGTCGCGCTGCGGAATGTTGTTCGTGAAGCACAGCACGTTTTCGTTGTAGCTGTCGTTCCACTGCATCGCCACTTCGACACCCACACCGTCCTTCTCGCCCATGATGTGGAAGATGTTCGGGTGCAGTACAGATTTGTTTTTGTTGATGTACTCGACAAAACCCCTCACGCCGCCGACGAATGCAAAATCCTCTTCCTTACCCGAACGCTGATCCGTCAAACGAATGCGCACGCCGTTATTGAGGAACGACAGTTCGCGAATCCGCTTCGCGAGAATGTCGTAGTGATATTCGACGTTGCCGAAAATCTTTTCGTCGGCCATGAAATGCACTTCGGTGCCGCGGTTTTCGGTGTCGCCGATCACCGGCATCGGCGAAACGGTCACGCCGTCGATTTTTTCGAGCACGCGGTTCTGCGGCACGCCACGGTGAAATTCCATGAAGTGCTTTTTGCCGTCGCGGCGCACGGTGAGGCGCAGCCATCCCGACAGCGCGTTCACGCACGACACGCCCACCCCGTGTAGGCCGCCCGACACCTTGTAGCTGTTCTGGTCGAACTTGCCGCCGGCGTGCAGCTCGGTCATCACGATTTCGGCGGCGCTGCGCTTCGGATCGTGCTTGTCGTCCATCTTCAGGCCGGTGGGCACGCCGCGGCCGTTGTCGGTGATCGAGATCGAGTTGTCGGCGTGGATGATCACCTGGATGTCGTTGCAATGCCCGGCGAGCGCTTCGTCGATTGAGTTGTCGAGCACTTCGAACACGAGGTGGTGCAAACCGGTGCCATCCGATGTATCCCCGATGTACATCCCTGGCCGCTTGCGCACGGCTTCCAGACCTTCGAGGATCTGGATGGACGAGGCGCCGTAGCTGTTATCGGGCTGCGTATTGTTCGTTTCAGTCATGGATTTTTTCCGGTTCTGCGTTACTGCAAGGTTGCTGCTCTGGGCTTTTCAAAACGCCATAAAAACGCCAAAGGGGCGCTGCGCCCCTTGGTGTTCTTCTTTGTGTTGGACGCGTCAGATGCGCATCGGCATCACGACGTATTTGAATTCGTCGTTCTCGGGAATCGTGATCAACGCGCTCGAGCTGGCGTCACCCAGGCTCACCTGCAACGTGTCGACCTTCAGGTTCGCGAGCACGTCGAGCAGATACGTGACGTTGAACCCAATATCGACGCTGTCGCCGTCGTACGCGATTTCCAGTTCTTCTTGCGCCTCTTCCTGATCGGCGTTGGTCGACATGATCTTCAACTGGCCCGGCTCGACGATGCAGCGCACGCCCTTGAACTTGTCCGACGTCAGAATCGCCGCGCGTTGCAGGGAGCGTTGCAGTTCTTCGCGGCCAATCTCGAATTTGTTCTTGTGCGACTTGGGAATCACGCGCTGGAAGTCGGGGAACTTGCCTTCCACGAGCTTCGACACGAGTTCGACCTGGCCGAACGTGAACTTGACCTGCGTCTGCGCGATATCGATGTTGAGTGTGTCGTCGATGTCTTCGAGCAGGCGCTGCAACTCGAGAATCGTCTTGCGCGGAATGATCACTTCCTGACGCGCGAACGAGCCCTCGATCTTCATCGACGAGAACGCGAGACGGTGGCCGTCGGTCGCGACCGCCATCAGTTGATCGCCGTCCACCACCAGCAGCATGCCGTTCAGGTAGTAGCGGATGTCCTGCTGGGCCATCGAGAAATGGACCATGCCGAGCAGCTGGCGGAACGTCTTTTGCGGAACGACGAGGCTCGCGCCGTAGTCTTTAGCCTGAGCGACGGTCGGGAATTCATCTGCGGCGAGCGTTTGCAGCGCAAAGCGGCTCTTGCCGGATTGCACGGTCAGGCGCTTGTCGTTCAGCGTCAGCGTGACCTGGCCGTCGGGCATCGCGCGCAGAATGTCGAGGAGCTTGCGCGCCGCCACCGTGGTCGCGACCGAATCGCCGCCCACACCGAAATCGGCGCGGGTGGTGATTTGCAACTCGAGGTCGGTCGACAGGAACGATACGTCAGGACCGTTCTTGGTGATCAGCAAATTGGCGAGGATCGGCAACGTATGGCGGCGTTCGACGATGCCGCTCACGGTTTGCAGCGGCCTGAGGAGGTTATCGCGTTCGGTCTTGACCAGTTGCATAGGGTTCCTTCGTTGATAAACGGCCTGCACGCCTTACGGGACAAGCTTTTCAGCGTGCAGCCGCGGCTCCCCGCCGGCGCCATTAACAGCGCCCGTCACGGCGTGAAATCCGCCCGCGGCCGCCGGGCGGTTAAACCTGTATTGTGCCTGAAAACGGAACCGCCTCACTAAAATGGGGGCGAGTTCGGGAATAAACAGGTCGATTTTGCGAAGCGCGATCCGGGTTGCCGGCGCTCTGTCTCGCCGCTGCGCTGCGCCGCCCGTTCGCGTGCGGTGTTGTCAGTCGCTCCGGCTCGTTGCGCCGCAAATTCGTGCCGCTTTGCCGCGCCTTTGCATCACTTCTGCCCGCTTGCCGTTGCGTCGCCAGTCATTCCCGTCCGGACCCGGCAGAGTCGCTGGGTCGTTCGTCCCTTGCCCGCTTCTCAAATTCACAGCGATTTTCGCGGCCCGTCCCAACCACCACGCAGTCAGTTCCACCATTTCACCACGCAGTCAGTTCCACCATTTTCCGCCGCCCAGGTCCGTTCCGCAGTCGCGCGCGGCCAGCCCATTTAGCCTTTTAGCGTCTGCTCCAGGACGTGCAGTTCGTGATTCAGCTGCGCGTCCTTGCTGCGCTCGTCGGCGATCTTGCGCACCGCGTGCAGCACCGTCGTGTGGTCGCGGCCGCCGAACAGCTCGCCGATTTCCGGCAGACTCTTCTGCGTCAGCTCCTTGGCCAGGTACATCGCGATCTGCCGCGGTCGCGCGATGTTCGCTGGACGCTTCTTCGAATACATGTCCGCGACCTTGATGCTGTAAAAGTCGGCGACCGTTTTCTGGATGTTTTCCACCGAAATCTGCCGGTTCTGCACCGTCAGCAGGTCTTTCAGCGCTTCCTTGGTCAGCTCGATCGTGATTTCGCGGCCGTGGAACTTCGAATACGCGAGGATCTTGCGCAGCGCGCCTTCGAGCTCGCGCACGTTCGAGCGCAGGTGCTTCGCGACGAAGAACGCGACGTCCTCGTTCAGACTCACGAATTCCGATTGGGCCTTGCGCATCAGAATCGCGACGCGCATTTCGAGCTCAGGCGGCTCGATGGCCACCGTCAGGCCTGAGTCGAAGCGCGAGATCAGGCGATCGTCGATACCGGAGATTTCCTTCGGATACGTGTCGCTCGTGATGATGACCTGCGCCTTGTTCGCGACCAGCGCCTCGAACGCGTAGAAGAATTCTTCCTGCGTGCGCGACTTGCCCGAAAAGAACTGAATATCGTCGATCAGCAGCAGGTCGAGCGAGTGGTAGTAGCGCTTGAAGTCGTCGAACGCCTTGCGCTGGTACGCTTTCACGACGTCGGACACATACTGTTCAGCGTGAATGTAGCGAATCCGGGCACCGGGTTTGTCCATCAGCAACTGATTGCCGATCGCGTGGATCAGGTGGGTCTTGCCGAGGCCGACGCCGCCGTACAGGAACAGCGGGTTATACGAGATGCCGGGGTTGTCGGCGACCTGGATCGCCGCAGCGCGCGCGAGCTGATTCGCCTTACCGGTCACGAAGTTGTCGAAGGTCAGCACCGGGTTCAGCTTCGAGCGCTCATACAT